>NZ_JAGSOG010000318.1 GCF_018139695.1 Actinospica durhamensis
GGGGGATCGACTAGCCTGGGGGCGGCCCGATCGCGGCCGTGCCGCGGGCGCTGCGCGGTTCCCGCCGCGGCGCGCAGGGCCTGGACAGTTGAGCGCAGTGGAGGTAGCGCGCGAGGTGACGCCCGGGGTTGCGAGCCTCGATCCGCGGCGGGTGGCCGAGGTCGTCGTGCAGGTGGACGGCGGCCGGACCCGTCGGGGCTCCGGCTATCTGGTGACCGCCAAGACGGTGCTGACCGCGGCGCACGTCGTGGCCGGCGCCGTGGCGGTCTCGCTGCGGTTCAACGCGGACCGGTCGGCCGAGTGCACCGCGTCCGGGCTGGTGACGTGGTCCTCGGACGCCGTGGACGCGGCGGTGGTGGAGATCGTGGACGTGGCCGGGGGACGGGTGCCGTTCGAGCCGGGCCACGCGGTCGCCTTCGGCCGCCTGCCCGACCAGGACACCTCGTTCACCTTCTCCGCGCTCGGCTTCCCGCTGTTCAAGTTGCGCGGGGACCGTTCGGCCCCGACGCTCTACCGCGACTCGCACCACGAGGTCGGCACGGTGAATCCGTGGTCGAACATGCGGGAGGGCACGCTCGCCCTAACGGTGCACTCCCCGGCGGACTCGAGCCCGGACCGCTCGCCCTGGGAGGGCATGTCGGGCGCCGCGGTGTGGGTCGACGGCCGCCTGGTCGGCCTGGTGAGCGAGCATCACCGGTCCGACGGCCCGGGCATGCTCGCGGCCAGCCGGATCGACCGCTGGTTCGAGCACCCGCGCCTGACCCGGGGCGAGATCAGTGAGCTCAGTGCCGCCATCGGCCTGCCGCTCGACGCCCTCGACCTGGTCGAGGTGCGCGCCCCCGCGTCCGCCGCCCTGCCCGGCCTGGTCTTCGACCTGGTGTCCCAGGCGCGGCGCAGGGTGGTGCTGCCGCCGGATCCGGCCGGGTTCGTCGGCCGGGAGACGGAGGTCGAGGTGTTGCTCGACCTGCTGCGCCCAGACGACGTCGGGCACGGCGGCGCGGACCCGGTCCTGGTCTCGGCCGTGGCGGGGCTCGGCGGCATCGGCAAGAGCACCCTGGCGGTGCGCGCCTGCCACCGCGCCTTCGAACGCGGCTGGTTCGCCGGCGGCGTCTACTTCCTTGACATGCGCGGGTTCGAGCAGGGGGCGGGCGGCCTGGTCACCGCGAGCCAGGCCATTGCGACGATGCTGCGTTCCCTGGTCGGCGCGGTGGAGCCGATTCCGGAGGCCGCCGAGGAGCAGCTGATCCTGTACCGCGCGCTCATGGCGACGCTCTCGACGCACCGTTCGGCGGTGCTGCTGGTGCTGGACAACGTCTTCGGCGAACACCAGGTCGAGCCGCTCGTGCCGGGCATCGGCAGTCATCGGGTGCTGATCACCTCGCGCAACAGCCTTGCCGCGCTGCGGGCCCGCCTGATCGAGGTCGACGGGCTCACGCCGGCAGCCGGCCGGGCCCTGATCGAGCGGGCGTTGGCCGCCGCGCACCCCGAGGACGCGCGCTGCGCCGACGAGCCGGACGAGCTCACGGCCCTGGTCGAGCTCTGCGAGTATCTGCCGCTGGCACTGGAGATCGTCGCCGCGCGCCTGAAGAGCACACCGCGCCGGACGCTGCGCTCGATGGTCGAGGAGTTGCAGGACGCGCGGACGCGGCTGGATTCGCTGATGTACGAAGGCGATCCGCCGCGCGGGGTGGAGAGTGCCTTCGGCGCCTCGTACCGCCACCTGCCTCCCGCGACCGCCCGGCTCTTCCGGCTGCTGGCGATCGGCCCGGGTCCGGACACCGATCTGGCCACGGCCGCCGTGCTCAGCGCCCAGACGGCCGCCGAGACGCGGCGGCAGCTCGAGGCGCTCGAACGTGCCCACCTCACCCGCGCCGATGCCACCGGCGAGCGCTGGAGCATGCACGACCTGGTGCGCCTGTACGCGCGCAAACTCGCCGACCAGGACGACAAGGACGCGAACGACGAAGCGATCATCCGGGCCATCGCGCACTACCTCGACGGCGCGGAGCGGGCGGCGGTGGGCCCGACGCAACAGGACACTGGGTCGCGAGGGTCAGGCCACGAATTCGAGCGCGGGGCTTCGGCCTGGCTCACCGAACGCAGGCCGAACCTCGTCGCCAGTGCCGGTGTGGCCCTGGAGCTGGGCTACCCGGAGCTGACGCTGAGGCTGGGGCGCGTCCTCGCCCCCTACCTGCGCGCGCACCAGTTCCACGAGGACCGACTACTCCTCGCGACCGCACTCGAACGGGCCGGTCACATTACCGGCGCCGCACAGACGGAGATGTCGGCTGCCCTCGAGGTGGGGGACGCGCTCGAGAGCCTCGGCCGACTCGCGGACGCACTCGACGCCTATGAGCATGTGGCGAGCCTGGCCGATGCGGCGGGAGATCCGCGCGGGGTGGCGAGGGCGCTGCTCAGCGCCGGGGAGACGCGCCGAAGGCTCGGTGACCTGGCCGAGGCGGGAGCCGCCTGGCGCCGGGTGGTCGACATCGCCGAGAAACACGGGTTGATCGACAATCTCCGTGCCGCGCTCGCCCAGTTCGCGGCTGCGCTCGAGGCCAGTGGACTGAGCCTTGCCACGCAGGTCGAACTCTCCTCAAGCGGGGCCGGGCAGGCCACCGATCGGCCGCTCGATGCGGCCAGGGCGCGGCTGGCCAGGGCGATCCAGGCGCAGGAGGCCGGGCACCAGACCAAGGCGTTGGCCGGCTTCGCGGCCGTGTTGCCGGTGCTGCGCGAACACGGCGACACGGAGTCGGAAACCAAGCTCCTCAACGCGCGTGGCACGCTGTTCGCCCGACGCGGCGAGAGCGTCGCGGCGGAGCGAGACCTGCGGGCCGCGTCGTCCCTTGCGCGCGCAGGCAGATTTACCGACTTGTACCTCGCGTCCATCCACGGACTCGGTGTGGCGGCACTGCGCGCCGGCGATCTGGCCCGCGCGCTGCGTCACCTGGACCAGGCGCTGTGGCTCGACGAGACGTCCGGCCCGCGCATGGCCCCGATTCTGCTCGACCGCGCCGAGACCCTGCTCGCCGCAGGCCTGGCCACCGAGGCGCGGGAGAACGCGCAGCGCGCGGTGGAGCTGTACGCATCGGTCGGCCTGACGGTCAACGCCGCCGAGGCACGACTGCTCGTCGCCAGGGCCGCGCTCACCACCAGTGAACTGAGCGCCGCCAGGGAGAACGCCCGAGCCGCCCGGCTCGTGTTCGCCCAGCAGCGGCGCCCGGCGTGGGCCGCGTGGGCGCGCTTCGTGGAGCACAGCGCGCGTTTCAGCGAAGGCGAACGCACCGCCGCGCTGCTGCGGGATCTGCACCGCAACGTGGACTACCTCGAGGACGTCGGGCCGGGCCTGCTGCCCCAGGAAAGCATGCTCGTCGCCGCCCGGGTCGCGATCTCCCTGGGGCGTAGAGCGACGGCCGAGTCACTGCTCACCGACGTCGCGCGCATCCGAGTGGGCGGTACTGCGCGCGGGCGCGTGCTGGGCTGGGAGGCCGAGACGGCACTGCGGGAGCTGCGCGGCGACACCGCCGGAGCCGGGCGGGCCGTGACCCAGGGGCTGCACGTCGTCGCCGCCTTCGCAGGCACGCTCGGCGCCACGGACATGCGGGTGGGCGTGAGTTCTCTGGGCGCCGAACTGGCGGAGACGGGACTGCGGCTTGCCGTGGAGTCCGGCTCGGCTCGGCGGATCCTGGTCCGTGCCGAGCAGTGGAGAGCAACGGTCCTGCGACAACGGCCGGTACATGCGCCCGCCGACTCACCACTGGCCGAGCGGCTGGCCCGGCTGCGCGCGCTCGTCGCCACGATCTCCGAAGAGGGGCCGGCCGGGCGAGACGTGCGCAGGCTCCAGATCGAGCGAGTGCGGTTGGAGGAGGAGATCAGGGAGCTGGCTCGCCATGCGCCGGGCGTGTTCACGCCCGAGTTGCCGCTGGATGTCGCCATGCTCGCCGCGCACCTGGGTGAACGCGCCTTGGTCGAGTACATACGGCTGGGCGATCAGCTCCACGCCGTCACCCTGGTGGCGGGCCGGACCCGGCTGTACCGGCTCGGTTCGTACGCTGAGGTGCTGGCGGAGTTGGACGGGCATCGCTTCGCGCTCGTGCGGTTGGCGCGACAGCACGGCTCCGCGGCCCTGCTCCGCGGCGCACAGGACGTCTTCCAGTACACGCGCGGACGAATGGACCGGCTCCTGCTGGAGCCCATGACCGAACAGCTGCGCGGCCGTCAACTCGTCATCGTGCCCACCGGCTCCCTGCACGCGCTCGCGTGGGCGACGCTCCCCTCTCTTTCCGGGACTCCCTTGGTGATCGCGCCCTCAGCTCGCTCCTGGATGGCGGCGGCCAGCCGGCCGGCCGGCCCTGATCCGGCGGCCGGCGGCGTGTTCCTGGCCCACGGCCCAGGGCTGATGCACGCCGGGACGGAGATCCACCGGATCTCCCGGAAGTACCCGGACGCCCGGGTGTTGTCGGGCGAGGGCGCCACCGTCGAGGCCGTGCTGGAGGGACTCGACGGCGCCTCGATCGCCCACCTGAGCACGCACGGGCGCTTCCGGGCCGACAATCCGCTCTTCTCCAGCCTGGAGTTCGCGGACGGGCCGTTGACCGTCTACGACCTCGAAGGCCTGGCGCGGGGCCCGCGGACGGTGATCCTCAGCTGCAGTGACGCGGCGCTGTCGGGCATCAGGCCGGGCGACGAGCTGATGGGGATGGCCAGCGCCCTGCTCGCGGCCGGAACCAGGTCCCTGATCGCCTCGGTCGGACCGGTCGGACCGGTCGGACCGGTCGGCGACGAGGAACTGGTCGAGGCCATGGACGTGTTCCATGCCGCGCTGGCGGCCGGGCGAGCACCCGCCGAGGCGCTGCTCGCCATGCAGGACGCCGTGCCGCAGGCGTGCACCTTCGTCTGTTACGGCGCCTGATCCCGAGCGCGGCGGGGTCCGCCTGCTCTACCCTGACTCAGGATCCATATACGGCGGGAGTGGGCGGATGAGCGGCATCGAATTGGCTTCGCTGGTCCAGCAGCTGCGCGAGGAGCTCGCGCTGGCGCTGGTGCAGGCGGAGGGCGAGCGGATCCGCTTCGAGCTCGGCCCGGTGGAGCTGTCCCTCACCGTCACGGTCGGCCGGGAGGCGAAGCCCGGCTCGAAGATCCGCTTCTGGGTCGTCGAGGCCGGTGCGGAGGCGACGTTCTCGCGTGAGGCGGTGCAGGAGATCAAGATGGTGCTCACTCCGGTGGACACCACGGCGAAGCCGGGCCCCGACGGCAAGCCCGCGCCCATCCGCATCAGCGGCGATCAGCTGCCCGGCGAACGCTGACGCGGCACCGGGGCATCGGGACACGGCGACCGGCCCGGCGGATCGAGGGCGCGCGGTGGCGAGTTGCTTGCGCGGCGCGGGAGCGCGGCTACTTTGGGTCAGGAGACTGCGACACAACCGCACGTGCCCATACCCTGATTCACCCTGATCCGAGAGGTCACGCATGACCGAGGTCGCCGAGAGTCCCGCCGGTTCCGATCTGCCGTCCTTTCCGTTCCCCAGCAGCCATTCGCTCACCCCGCCCGCCGCGTACGCCGAGCGACGGGCGAGCTGCCCGTTCGGCCAGGTGCGGCTGCCGAGCGGGGACCCGGCGATCCTGCTGCTGACCTACCGGGACGTGGCCGCGGCGATGGCGGACACGCGCCTGTCGCACGACCTGACCGGACCGGGGGCGCCGCGGATGACGGTGGAGCCGAGCTTTCTGCAGGACCCCGACGTCCTGCTGAACAAGGACGGCGAGGACCACCTGCGCATCCGGCGGATCGTCGCCGCGGCGTTCACCCCGCGCCGGGTGGAGCGCTGGAAGCCGGCCATCGAGCAGGTCGCCGAGGAGCTGATCGACGACCTGGAGGCGGCCAGCTCCCCGGCCGACCTGGTGGCCGGGTACTGCTTCGCCCTGCCGGTGCGCATCATCTGCCGGCTGCTGGGCGTGCCCGAGCGCGACGCGCTGCGCTTCCGGGTGTGGTCCAACGCCTTCTCCTCCGGCGCGCAGATGGCGCCCGAGGAGCAGATGGCGCAGATCGGCGCGTTCCTCGGGTACGTCGCCGAACTGATCGCGGCCAAGCGCGCGCAGCCCGGCGAGGACCTGATCGACGACCTGATCGCGGCCCGCGACGGCGCCGACCGGCTGACCGAGCACGAACTGCTGACCCTGGTGACCGGCCTGATCGCGGTCGGCAACGAGACCACCTCCACGGCGCTCAGCCGCTTCCTGGCCGAGCTGCTCGACGACGACCGCCGGCTGTGGCTGCGGCTGCTCGAGCACCCCGAGGAGCTGCCCGCCGCGGTCGACGAACTGCTGCGCTTCACCGGGCTGAGCAACAGTGCCCTGCTACGCCTCGCGGTCGAGGACGTGCAGCTGCCCTCCGGCACGGTCAAGGCCGGGCAGGCGATCGCCATCGCCAGCAACGGCGCCGGGCGCGACCCGGAGGCGTATCCGGACCCGGACACCATCCGCTTCGACCGGGACGCCCCGGTGCCGCTCATCTTCGGCGGCGGACCGCACTACTGCCTGGGCGCGCACCTGGCCAAGGCCGAGCTGAACATCGGCCTCGGCACGCTGCTCAAGCGGCTGCCGGAGCTGCGGATGACGGTCACCCGGGAGCAGCTGGCCTTCAGCGGCGGCGAGATCGTCGACTCGATGATCACGCTGCCTGCCGCCTGGTGACGGCAGGCCTCGCACACACGTGACAGGCCTCGCACACACCAGCCCCACCCGCTCAGCCGACCGGGCCGTCCGCCGCGGCCGCGACCTCGAGCACGGCCGCGGCGACGGCCCGGAAGTCCTTGCGCAGCACCGTCGAGTGGTTGCTCGTGACCGTCGCACTCACCCGCACGTTCGGGTTGCGCTCGAGCACCGGGTCCAGCGTGGCGCGCATCGCGGTGTGCCCCTCCTCGGTGGAGCCGAGGCTGGAGCCTGAGGCCACGATGAACCGCATCGGGCAGGTGACGCGGTCGAACACGGGCGCGCCGGCCGCGACGATCTCGTTGAGCTCGATGTTCACGTCAGCGTGCTGATCGGCGCTCATCCGCGCGGACAGGCCGAGCCGGCGGGTGACCGGCATGGTGAAGGCGAAGCGGCGGAAGAGCTTGCGGATCTGCGCGCGCCCGGCGTCCGGACCGCCCTCGACCGTGGCCAGGTAGTCCCAGGGGTAGCCGCCGTCCACCATGACCACCCCGGCGACCCGGTCCGGGTGGCTCGCGGCGAAGTGCAGGGCGAGCGCGGCCCCGTACGACCAGCCCACCAGCACCGGCCGGGTCACGCCTCGGGCGTCGAGGACCGCCTCGATGTCCCGGAGGCAGGCCTCGAAGGAGTAGTCCGCGGACTTCTTCGACTTGTTGCCGCGGGCCCGCTCGTCGTAGGTGATGTGCCGCCAGGAGGCGCCGAGCTCGGCCGTCACCGGCCGCCAGTTGCGCTGGGTGGCGTAGGAGCCGTTGAGGTAGACCACCGGCCGGCCCGGGCCGCCGGTGTCGGTCACGGCCAGCGCGGTGTCCTCCACCGGCACCATCCCGGTCCAGGAGGCCGCGGCCGCGTTCGGGTCCTCGGCCGCGTGCTGAACGGTGCCCGTGGCCGGCGTGGCGAAATTCGAGGCAGACAATTCTGGTTCCTTCGCGGACTCGAGGAGCGTCTTGGCAGGGCCGGCCGATGCGGCCGGCGCCCGTCTACGACGCTACGGCCCGCGCGCACGCCCCGGCCGGGTCCGCTCGTGCCACGAGGGGGGCCGTACGCGCCGCGAGGGGGCCGAAGGCGCCAGGAAGGGGGCTGCACGCGCCAATGCGCATCAGTACTCTTGCCCCATGATCTCGGGGACGGTATCGGCTCACCTGGTACGCCATCTACATGCCATGGCTCTGCGATACGGTGTCGACCCGCGGGCCATGAGCACGCTGCCGGGGCTCGACCCGGAGACGCTCGACAACGACCTGATCCGCGTGCCCAACCACACCATGTGGAGTATCTGCGAGCTGATCACCCTGACCGGCATCGCCGAGGCCGGCGTGGCGGCCGGCGCCTCGATCGCCCCCGGGGCCCTGGACTCATGGGGCTACCTGTTCGCGACCGGCGACTCACTCGCCGACGGACTCAGGGCCGCCGCGCACTACAGCCCGGCCGTGACCGACCCGACCGCGGCCTTCGAAGTCGTCGAGGACGGGCGGCTGCTGACGGTCCGCTACCGCGGCATCGAAGCCGTGCCGCGCCTGTCCTTCCTGCACGAGTGGGTCATGGGGATGCTGCTGCGGCGGGTCCAGGACGCCACCAGCACCGCCGCGACGCCGATCCGCGTCTCCTTCGCCCACGCGGCGCCGCGCAGCCACCGCTACCTGACCCACGCGTTCGCCACCGCCAACATCGAGTTCGATGCCGCGGCCAGCGAGATCACCTTCATCGACCCCGAGGCCGGCACGCCGCCGACGCCCCGGGACCCGGAACTCGACCGGATCGTCACCCGCTACACCGAGATGATGATGACCTCGGCGAAGGCGCCGCCGGACTGGCACAGCACGTTCCTCCAGGTGGTCTCCGACGCACTCGCGCGCGACGAGGTGAGCCTGGACGCGATCGCGAACCGACTGTGTATGAGCACACGTACACTGCAGCGCCGGTTCGAGGAGCAGGGCACCAGCTGGCGCGACGAGGTCGAGGCGGTGCGCCACGAGAAGACGCTGCGACTGTTGGGCGAGACTGACCTGACGGTCGAGTCCGTCGCCTCCAGGGTCGGCTACGCCGACGCCCGCACGCTGCGCAAGGCGTTCCTGCGCTGGACCGGACAGACCCCTGACGCGTACCGGCGTGCATCAAGAGTTTGAGGAGGACCGGGCGTCCGAGCGGGACCGGATCCGGTGACCGCGTGGCCTACGAGACGGAGTCCTCGAGGATGCGGGCGGTCAGGCCGTGGCCGGCAGCGGCCGGAGAACCTCGACGGCGTGGACACCGTGGTCGTCACCACCGGGCTGCGCGGCGACAACATCGAGGTCCTCACGGCCAAGGAGCGCGGGCTGACGGTGGTGCACCGGGCCACGATGCT
>NZ_JAGSOG010000319.1 GCF_018139695.1 Actinospica durhamensis
CCCCGCCCCCAAGCCGATGCTGAAGACTCCGCACCCGCCGCTGCTCGCGCCGAGCCCCCTGCTCGTCCCCCAACGCCATCAAGGTCGTGCCGAGCGCCGCGCGAGCCTGTATCTCCTCCAACGGAGCATCAGCCTGCTGTGCGTACTCGATCGCCGTACGCAGGTGCACGCAGGACTCGACATCCTGCCCAGCCCGGATCAGCAACTGCGCCACGACAACCTCAAGCCGCGCAGCACGCTGCGCATCCCGCATCTCCTCCAGCAGATCCTGCGCACCCCCCACACACGCCTGCGCCGCGTCAAGATCGCCCGCACCATGCACCGCCGCCAGCGCGGTAAGCGCGTCGATCCGGCAACCCCGATCTCCCAACGTCTCGTAAAACTTCAGCGCCGTACGCAACGACACAGCAGCCGCCGCGTTATCGCCGGCCCGATGGCTGAGGATCCCGGCATTCAGCGCGATCGCGGCGAGGTGCTGCGGACTCCGGTGCTCTCGGACATGGTGCTCGGCCTCGTCGAGGTAGCGGCGGGCGGGCTCGTCCCGACCGATCCAGCGGTACATCTCCGCGAGGTTGATCAGAACGTCGCACGCGAGCGACGCGTCCTCCAGCTGCTCGACCAATTCGAGCGCACGGTGCGCCACGGCGAACGCCTCGCCGTGCCGGTTCTGCTCGAACAGCACGATCGCGCGGTGGTAGTCGGCATAGACCCGCCCGCGAGCGTGCCCGACCTCACGATAGAGCGCCTCACTGGCCTCGAAGCTCGCGCCGGCGTTCTCCAGCTGATTGGCATACAGCTCGATTCGCCCGAGCTCGTGCAGCGCGTCGGCCTCGTTGCGCCGAACCCGTTGCACGCGCCACGACTCTAGCGCGATCGCCATACACGCGGCCCCCTCCTCGAGTCGGTTCACCCGCAGGTACGCCGACCCGAGGTAGTGGTGAAGCTGAGCGAACTCGGGATCGGCGTGGTCGTCCTGATCTACCGCCACGGCAGCCAAAGCACGGGTGAGCACCTCGATCGCCCGCGGCCACAAGCCCTGCCGGTCCAGATACGGCGCCACGACGCAGGCGACCAAGCCGGCGTATCCATCTGGTGTGGCCGCCGTATCGGTGTGGGCGGCGATCATCAGAAGGTTGGCGATCTCGCTCTCCAGCCACGCGTCGGCGACCGCGGCCTGCTCGAACCGGGGTTCCGCCTCGAGCGGACTGTCCGGAATCGTGACGGCGATCCGGCGATGGGGCCGCGCGATGCGTTCGGCCCGTGCCGCGGTGGCAAGGTAGAAGCAGATCATGCGATCGATCGCCGCGGAGAGCTCGGCCTCGTCGTCCTCCTGGACCGCCCGACGGGCCGCGAAGGCGCGCAGCAGATCGTGCAATCGGTAGCGATGACGGCTGACCTCTTCGAGCAGGTGGTGTTCGACGAGAGTCTCGAGGAGCAGATCGACCGCTCCGGGTTCCTCCCCGACGAGCGCGGCCACCGCGTACACGCCGATGTCCGGGGTGGGTTGGCTGGCCACGAGACGCAATACGCTGCGAGTGGCGGGCGCCAGCATCTGATAGGAGAGCTCGAACGCACGATGCACGGGCGCGGAGAGCTGATCGGGCCAGGGGATCGAGACCTGATTCTCCAGCCGCTCCACCAGGTCGGCCAGCGACCAGGTCGGGTGAGCGCGCAGATGTGCGGCAGCGACGGCGACGGCGAGCGGCAGACCGCCGCAGTACGCGGCGAAGCGCCGCAACTCCTGGCTCTGCTGCGGGAATCGGCGCCCGGTGACCCGCATGAGCAGGCGCACGGCCGCGAGCCCGTTCATCGATGCGACGGTGAGTTGACGCGAGCTCGGCAGTGGAAGGCGTCTGCGTGAGGTCAGCAGTATCACCGATCCGGGAGTGACCGGCATCAGACCGGCGATCTGATCGGCATCGTCGACGTCGTCGAAGAAGATCAGCAGACGCATCCCGCTGGTACGCCGACGCCACAGCGCGACGAGTTCGTCCGCGGAGTCCGCGCGCATCAGGTCCCTGGTCGAGGCTCCGAGCGCTCCGAGCAGCAGCACGACGGCCGTGCGCAGATCGAGCGGAGGCTGGCGTGGATCGTGGGTACGGAAGTCCAACTGCAACGCGCCGTCAGGGCATTGCGGCGCCAACTGGTGCGCGGCGCGCAGGGCCAGCGAGGTCTTGCCGATCCCCGGCATCCCGTCGATCGCGATGAGCGCGATCCCCGCGAGCCTGGCGAGTTCCTCGGCCGCCGCGGACGTGATCTCGCCCAGCACCCCGTCGCGACCGATCAGGTAGGGCGGGTCGCGGTCCAGAGTGTTCGGGGCCAGCACGCCGCGCCGGCCGGGAGCCGCGGAAGGGCGCTCGGACGTCAACTCACCGCGCAGGATCGTCTGATGCAGCGAGAGCAACTCCCGACGCGGGTCGACCCCGAGCTCCTCGCGCAGACGGATGCGCGCGGCACGGTAGACCTCGAGGGCCTCGTCCTCCCGCCCCGCGTCGGCCAGCGCGGTCATGAGCATCTCGATCGCACCCTGGTCGATCCGTCCGGTGAGGGTGTAGTCGGTCAACTCACTGATCACGCCCTCGCGGTCGGCCTCGATCTGCAGGTCCAAGTTGATCCGCGCTAGAAGCGCGGCGCGCCGGCGCTCGAGCAGGCCGTGGCGCACGCTCTGGGCCCACTGTCCGGTCAGTCCTTCAAGCGGCTCGCCGCGCCAGAGCGACTCGGCCTGTCGCAGCAGTTCGCGTGCCCGATGGGGATCGCGGCCCGTGGACGCGGCCCGCGCGCGCGAGACGAGTTGGTTGAACCGTCGTACGTCGACGTGTTCCGCATCCACGTCGAGGCGGTAGCCGCCGGACTCGCTGTTGGTGATGACACCGAGCTCATCCCCTGCCGCCTGCAGCCGTTTACGCAGCCGGCAGATGTAAACATGAATAGTCTCTCGGGTCCGCACCGGCATCTGCTCGTCCCAGACCCGCTCGGCGAGCGTCTGCACCGAGACGACGCGACCGGACTCGAGAAGCAGGGCGGCCAGCAGGGCCTGGGATTTCAGTGGTCCGACCGTGTGGCCGCGCTCCCGCGCCCACACGTCGACCTGGCCGAGCAGACGGAAGATCACGATCCTCCTCACCGGCCACGCGGGTGGCGCGCGACCCGGCTCGTCAGTTCGCCGCCGCTCTACGGGTGTCGCGGCGGTCGGAGGCGTCTCTCCCCTACGCCTCATTCGCATACTCAGCCGAATTCAGTCGTGCAATCGTGCAGCCGCACGTGCGATTGCACGCGTGCTCATATCAGAGTTCGGCGTTAGCACACGGGGCATATTTCCGAATGCATAGAGCATCAAACAATCGGCTGCCACCTGAGGACACAGCCGAGCTCAAGCGCCCAGGAGGCGAGCACGATCAGACGCGGATGTAATTGAGATCGCTCGAATTGGGCCAGAGACCAGGCGGAAACGCCCACGCCGGCGGCCAACGCGTCCAAGGTCTTCCGACTCCGCTGCCGCGCCTCGCGCAGAACCGCGACCAGCGCACGGATATCGTCGTTCTCCCCCGATTCGCCTACCACTGCGGGCGCCTTGGCCACGCGGACCGCTCCATCCGATTCCACCACGACGAGTCGCAACTGCAAGGCCCGCCCCACCTTGAGCAGATTGCGCAGGGACGGGATGCGCCGACCGGTCTCCCAGCTGCTCAACGTGGCCACTTCCACCCCGGCGGACTCGGCGAGTATCTCCTGGGTGTGCCCCGCCTCCATGCGCGCTTCGCGCAGCCGCGTCACCCAATCCGCCGCCAGAACCCACGGCTCGGCGTCGTTCCTTGAGTCCATCAATTTGAATAATGCCCTTGTCATTATGGGTCGCACGGCCATGGTGACCGCGAACGACCGCCTGCGAATCCCCGGACCGCATGTACCTACCCACGACCCGGACGAGCAGTCCGGCGGTCGAGCTCTGTCGAGGGGTCGGTGCGATGACTCCATTCTGTACAGCACTGACGGCGAGCCCTCACCCCGAGTCTGCCTAAATACGAACCCTGACCCACTCCTCCGCAAGCTCGGACAGCAGCCCACTGATCATCCGATATGCTGACGACAGACGTTGGATCTGCGGCCACTGGAGGACGTGCGTGAAGAGATGGCCGATGCCGCGGCAGGCACTGCGGCGCAGCCTGGTGGTCGTGGGCACGCTGGTGAGCGCGTTCACCGTGACGACCGGGGCGGCGCACGCGGACGCCTCGGTGATCGTCGTGGCCTCCTGCGCCGTGGCCCGGCCCGCCTGGGTCTCGAACCCGGCCGACTAGCGGCGCCCACCGCCCACGAGGCGACGACGGCCCGCTCCGCGATCCGCGGGGCGGGCCGTCGCCTTTGCCGGCACCGGTCAGTCGTCGAGGGGCATCTCGAACTCACCGTGGAAGACTCCGAGCTCGAAGGCCTCCCACTCGCCGCGCTCGAAGACCAGCACGGGGCCGTCCGGGTTCTTGCCGTCGCGCACCATCGCCCGTCCCTCGGCGAACCTCACCTCCACGCAATTGGGAGGATTTGCTTCGCTGAAGGTGCTTTTGCACCATCCCCCAGTCAATGGGAACATGTCTTCTGATCTCCCTGTGTCCACCCTCCGCGATCACGGGCGGCTGTGCGTGGTCGGACTCAGCCTCGTGTCGCGCTCTGTCGGGGAGGTGATTCCGCGGCGGGCTTTCATTCGGCTTACGCGGCGCTTGACGCGAACCTTGCATGCGGTGGGCGCCTGAACCTTGCCCGGATTGCGGTTAGGGCACCGAAATGCCGGGAAGTCAGTCGCGGGAGGGGTGAGCATTGAGTATGGCGCAGGACGGGCGCGGCGCGCCGGCGGGCTCCGGCGGGGCGGGGGTCTCCTCTACGGTCTCCGGAGTGGTCGCGCACAACGTGTTGCAGGGCCGGGACATCTCCGGCGGGGTGCACTTCCACGGGACGGCGCCGGAGATCGTGGTGCCGCGTCAGCTTCCGGCCGACGTGCGCGGGTTCGTCGGGCGCGCGGACGAGTTGCGGGGCCTGCACGCAGCTTCGCAGCCGGCTGCGTCCGAGCCGACGTCGGTACTCGTCCTTGTGGGCACGGCCGGGGTCGGCAAGAGTGCGCTCGCCGTGCGCTTCGCCCACCAGGTGCGCGACCGCTTCGGCGGCGGGCAACTGTTCGTCAACCTCCGTGGCTACGATGCCGTACGCCCGCTCGAGCCCCAGGCCGTACTCGGCCGCTTCCTACATGCCGTCGGTGTGCCCGCGGACGATGTTCCAGCGGAACTGGAGGAGCGGGCGGCCCTCTACCGCTCGCTGCTGGCGGAGCGGCGCGTGCTGGTGCTGCTGGACAACGCGGCGACGGTGGGGCAGGTGCGTCCGCTGCTGCCGGGCGGCTCCGGCTGCCTGGTGCTGGTCACCAGCCGCAACCGCCTTTCCGGGCTGGCGGCGCGGGACGGGGCGTTGCGGGTCCCGGTGAATCTGCTCTCTGAGAACGAGGCGGTGGCTCTGGTGGCCTCTGCCACCGCCGGGTACCGCAGCGGGGATCCGCCGGAGGCGCTGCTGGAGCTGGCCGGGCTGTGCGCCCGCCTGCCGCTGGCGCTGCGGATCGCGGCCGAGCGCGCCGCCGCCCGGCCTCTGATGCCCCTGCAGACACTGATAGCGCAGTTGCACGGGGAGTCCTCCCTCTGGCAGGCCCTTTCCACCGAAGACGAGACGGAGGCAGACGCGGTGCGTGCGGTGTTCGCCTGGTCTTATCGTGCGTTGCCCTCCGCGGCGGCGCGCGCCTTCCGCCTCCTCGGGCTGTTTCCCGGGACGCGCATCAGCGCCGTGTGCGCGGCGGCTCTGCTGGACGAGCCGCTCGAGCGTGCGGTCGGGCTGCTCGACACGCTGGCCGGTGCCCACTTGATCGAGCAGCGTGGTCCCGCGGTCTACCAGTTCCACGACCTCCTGCGCGCCTTCGCGGCCGACCAGGCGCGGCTGCTCGATGCCGAGGAGCAGCGCACCGGGGCGCTGACCCGCGTCGTACAGTGGTACCTGCTCAGCGCCCACGCGGCCGGCCAGGCGATGGAGAGCCTGCGGCCCGGCGTACTCACCGCGGAGCCGCAGTCCGATTCCACGGCCCTGCCAGTGGCGATCTCCGACCGGAGTGCCGCGGCGGAGTGGTATCAGACGGAGCAGGAGAACCTGCCTCCGCTCGTGCGAGCGGCGAGCGCGGCAGGCGGCCTGGATCGGGAAATATGGCAGCTTGCTGTGACGCTCGGTCCGTTGCACGCCACGGCCGGAAACCTCGTCGAGTGGCTGGAGATCGCAGACCTCGGACTCGAGGCGGCACGCAGGCTCGAGGATCGGAATGCCGAGGCTCACGTCCAGATGACGCGGGCGACGGCGCTGACTCAGAGCGCGCAGACTGCGGCCGCCGTGGAAGCGCTTGTCGCCACGCGCGAGATCTTTGCTGCGGCTGGGGATGTTGCTGGGTTGATCGATGCCGAAAACCGTCTGGGGCTGCTCCATCGCTCCGGTCGGGAGCTTCCGCAGGCAGAGTCCTGTTTCCGTCGGGTCGCGGAGTTGGCTGACGAGGCCGGACTGCCGGTCTGGCGGGCGTTGGCGTTCGAGAATCTTGCGGATGCCGCGGAGGCCGGCGGTGTGGACGCCTCTGCGGACGAGCTGGCCGCACGGGCTGTCGATCTGTTCCGTCAGTCTGCCGCGAACGGCCACATGGTGGTCGGGCCGATTCTGATACGTGCGCGCGTTTCCCGGAAGGCGGGGCGGCTCGAGGAGGCGGCTAGGCACGTTGCCGAGGCTGCGGAGGTGCTCGCGGACTCGGCCGCCAATCGGTGGCTCGAATACGCCGTCGCGTTCGAGCGGGCCGCGCAGGACCTTGCGCAGGGCCGACTCGAAGAGGCGCTGGAAGGCTGTTGGCGGTGTCTGAGTCTGGCCCGATCGCTCGGCGACCGGCGGCGGGAGGCTCGGGCTCTTACTGCGCTCGCGCACGCGCTCCTGCGCCTCGAGCGCCGAGACGAGGCCATCGACGTGGCTCGCACGGCCACTGTGTCGGCCCGCGACCATGCCACCGCGTTCGACGTCGCGGCCGCACTGCACGTCCTCGCGGAGGCTCTGACTGCGGACGGCCAGGACGCCGCTGCGGGTTCGGCGCGAGCCGAGGCTGCCCTACTGCTGGAGGCTTACACCGATCTCGCCGCGGACGACCTGCGCGCGCGACTCACGCGACTGACCGAACTGCCTTCGCGCGTTGAGCCACGGTGATCGGTCAGCAGCGTAAATTCAGCTGCTCATCGTCCGTGCGCTGCCGCACACTGGGCGGGTGACAGACGAGACTGACTCCTTTAGGCCGTTGCCGGGCGCGGTGCGGGGCGCGATCCGACGGGTGCTGGCCGGTGCGGCGGCAGAGGCGGATGGCGCTGGGCGGATGTTGCTGGATGTGGCGGTGGGGACGCCTGAGGCGGTGCTGGGGGACGTCGATGTCATCCTGGCGCGGGCTGATCCTCGGTTCTGGGTCGCGCTGGAGGACGTGCGCGAGTGGCTGCGCTGGGAGGAGCCGGGCTCGATTGCCCGGCCATGGCCGACCGACGCGGACTCGGTGCCCGCGCTGTGTGTTAAGGCGCTGTTTTCCAGTGGGCCGGTGCGGGAGCAGGCTGTGCTGTTGCTGGGCGATTCGGTGAGCCTTGCCGCGCTGCCGGTACTCGCGTTGCGCGCGGCGGACTGGGTTCCGCAGGTTCGCGACGTGGCGCGGGACGCGATCATCCGGCGGCTGCGGGTGGATGCCGACGGCACCGCTCTGGCCCTTATTGCGCCGATGGCTCTGCGCCTTGCGCGACGTCGGCAAGGGCACTGGCTGGTCGAACTGGTCACGACACGTATTGCCGAGTCCCGTCACGCGCACGTGCTCGAGCAGATGCTGACAAGCCCCAGCCAGCTGGCGCGCCGAGCCGCTTACCGGGCTCTGATTCACACGGGAGCGCTCGGGGCCGAGCGCGCGGTGCAGGCCACGCTGCACGATGCCGACATCATGATCCGGGCTTGCTGCGCCGAATACGCCGCCCGGTTGGCTGTGGAAGCCAACGTTGAGACGAACAGTGAGACGGACGTCGAGACGAACGGTGAGACAGACGTCGAGACGAACGGTGAGACAGACGTCGAGACGAACGGTGAGACGGACGTCGAGACGGACTCGGCGAAGCTGATGCGGCGGATGCTGGGGTCCAGTTCGCCGCTTGTCCGGGTCGAGGCGCTCGGTGCGCTCAACCGGCTCGGTGAGCTCGATGCGATCCGGTCCTCGCTCGCCGACCGCAGTAGCCTGATACGCGGCACGGCTCGCTTCTATCTGAAGTCGCAGGGCATCGACTTCGCCGCGTACTACCGGGAACTGCTCAGCGGCGACCTCGACACGGTGACGCCCGGTGCCGTCGCGGGGCTCAGCGAATGCGGTACCGCCGAGGACGCCGGGATGGTTGGGCGTCTGCTGAGCCACCGACGTGTCAAGGTGCGGGTCGAGGCACTCAGGCTGCTTCAGAGCCGCGCGCGGGCGATCGACACCGAACAACTGCTCGCCATGATCGAGGCGAACGAGTTCCCCGCGGTCACCCGCCAGGCAACCGTCGTCCTGCTCGCCCGGGGCGCGCGCATCGAGCCCGATCGGCTCTTCGGGCTCCTCGACACCGCCCGGCCGACGCCGGTACGTCTCGCGGGCTGGCGTCTGCTGACCGCGCGCGACAGCGCCTGGCGGCTGGCCGTGAACGCGATGTTGCTGGCCGATCCCGAGGACGCCATCGCCGGCCGGGCGCTCAACGACCTGGTGTCCGCACTCGAGCGGCAGATCTACGCCAAGCCGGCCGGGAGGACGGCCGAACTCTTGGCGGCTCACCTCGCGAACGCCGACAGGATGTTGTCGGCGAAGACCGCTCAGCTGCTTCGATTCATCGTCGGTATGCCGCAGGCTGTGTCGGAAATCGACTCCTGATCCCGTCAGGCTGTTGGCGCGGCGGTGCCGGGGCGGGGGTGCGGGCGACGGGAGAATCGGGG
>NZ_JAGSOG010000031.1 GCF_018139695.1 Actinospica durhamensis
GATCCGGGGGGAGTCGGCGCGGGCTCGGGGGACCCGCCGACGGGCCCTGATCACAGCATGCTGATCCGCTGAGGTGCGGCCGGGCCGGTCCCGGCCGCGGACCACGGCGCCGACCACTGTCAAGACGTCGCAGCATTCGATGTATCCGGCCGACCCGGCGACCGCCCTCGCGCCCCGCCTAGCGCCGAGACTGCGACCGATTGTGACGCTGCGCGCGTTTCTGAGTACCCGCGCCTCGGGTAGGGGCTCGTAGTGGAGACACTCGGCGCGAGGCGGCATGCATCTCGTCGAGCCGCCGGTACTTGAGGGATAATCAGGCTACGCTGGTACCGGACCATCATGGAGTCGGAGGGGACGAGGAGAGGCCCATGCCGAAGGCAAAGCCCGCCATCCAGTGGGGCATCGTGATCTTCCTGCTCTTCTATGTAGTGCACGACCCGACGGACTCGACCCGGCTGGTCGGCAACGCCTTCACCTTCATCTCCGACACGATCCACAGCCTGTTCTCAGTGTTCTCCTTCCATTCGAACGCCTGAGGGGTTCGATGGCGTCGACCGACTTCTCCCGGGTTCCGGCCACCCAGGCCCCTGGTTCCATACGCAAGTATCTGGACCCCACCGAGGAAGTGGTCTTCCACCGGCGGTTCCACTGGGCGGTCCTACTCGAGCCGATCTCGGTGGCGGCCGCGGGCGTGGCCATCACCAGCTACGCCGCCGTCGCGGTGCACTCCAGCGGCGGCGGCAACGCGCGCGAGGTGGTCATCGGGCTGTGGATCCTGTGGGCCGCCTGGGCGCTGACCACCATCTGGGATTACAAGACCCTGACAGGCTTCTATAAGGGTTCTTCGGTCGGGCAGCTGCTGGCCGTGGTGGTGACGGCGGGCGTGGTGGCCCTGGCCGGCTACATAGGCAAGACCAAGGGTGTGCCCACCTTGATGTGGTACTGCCTCGGCGCGTTCGGCATCTGGGGACTGCTGCAGTTCGCCCGGTACTGGAACCGCTACCTGATCCTGACGAACAAACGGCTCATGGTGGCCGAGGGCATCGTCAACCAGCAGATCAAGTCGCTGCCGCTGCCGAAGCTGACCGACATGATCTACCAGCGCACCGGGCTGGGACGCACGCTCGGCTACGGCACCTTCGATCTCCAGGTCCCGGGCGCGGCCGTCAACCTCGGCAAGATCCCTTACGTCAGCAGCCCGGACAACACCTATCTGCAGATCTCGCACCTGCTCTGGGGCGCCTCGGGACCGCCGAAGCCGAAGAAGATCCAGCTCTCCGGGCAGATCTCCCAGGCCGCCCGGCCGGGCCAGGCCCCCTCGGGCCCGCCCAGCAACGTCACCATCGCCGGCGAGATGGACGGCTGAGGCCGTCCGGGTCACGCCGGCGACGGTGCGCTGCCTGAGCGGTCGCCGCTGTCGCGGGCTCGGGCGCGGGTGGCCGCCGGCTACAGGCCGGGCGGCACCTGCTCGAGCGTGCGCTGGATCGCGGCGATCAGTTCGCGTGCGCTCTGCGCGGTGAGCTCCACCGCGACGCGGGCGGAGGCGCCCTTGCCGGGGTTGAGGAAGTCGATGTTCAGCGTGTGCTCGGCCGAGGCGTGCACGGGGTGGTCGTAGGAGACCGTGGTGTCGGTCACCGCGAACCAGCCGTCGGGGCCCTTGCCGCTGCCTTCGGTCGAGACCTTCTCGACGATGTAGGTGCACACGGGACTAGGCCCCCAGGTGCTTGCCGTAGAAGGCCGCGATCTTCTCCCAGCCGTCCTTGGCCGCCTCCGGCCGGAACGCGGGCCGGTTGACCGCGAAGAACGCGTGGCCGGCGCCCTCGTAGTTGTGGAACTCGAACTCCTTGCCGTGCTCGGTCAGCAGGCCCTCGAGCTCGGCCACGTGCTCCTGCGAGGGGTACTGGTCGTCCACGCCGAACAGGCCGAGCAGCGGGCAGGACAGGTCGCCGAGCAGGTCGTAGAGCGGCTTGACCTTGAGCGGGAAGCCCTCCGGCGGGGTGCCCACGACGAAGGCGCCGTAGTTGTCCACGGCCGCGTCCAGCTCCAGCGAGCAGGCCGCGAGCACGGACTGGCGCCCGCCCGAGCAGTAGCCGATCACGCCGACCTTGCCGTTGGAGTTCGGCAGCGCGCGCAGGAACTCGGCGCCCCCGGCCACGTCCGCGACCAGTCGCTCGTCCGGCACGCCGCCCTTGGCCCGGCCCGCGGCCGCGGCGTCGTCCGGCGAGGCGCCCGGCGCGTCGCGCCAGTAGAGGTTCGGCATGATCGCGTTGTACCCCAGCGCGGCGAAGTGCCGGACGATCTCCTTGGTCTCCTCGTCGTACCCGGGCAGGTGGTGGATCACGACCACGCCGCCGCGCGGCGCCGTGTCCTGCACCAGGGCGGCGTAGGCCTCGATCTCTTCGCCGTCCGAGGTGATGGTGATGGTCTGGGAAAGGAAGGCATCGCTCATGGACTCAAGTCTTAGACTATTTAGCCAGGCTCAGCAACTGCGCCACGGCCCGGATACCGAGGGTGCCGGGGCGACCGTCCGGAAGGCCGCGACGCGCCGGACCCGGGGGTAGCGCGGGCGATCACGAGCGGCCAATCTTCCCAGCAGATCTGTCCTAAATCAGTGTGCATATCAGGCTACCTCAGCACCTGGGATGGCTCGGTGCTTGTGCGCCGGTATGGCCTAACCCGTCCGGCCCGGCTACCGTGCGAATATGACCTCTGACATACCGGACGTGCTCGTACTCGGGGCGGGAGTGATCGGCCTGACCACGGCCGTGCGCTCGGCCGAGGCCGGATACCACACCCGCGTGCTCTCCCGTGACCCGATCACGCAGACCGCCTCGGCGGCCGCGGGCGCGTTCTGGGGGCCGTTCCTCTCCCGCCACCGGCGCACCGCGCAGTGGAGCCTGGAGACGCTGGCCGTGCTCCGGACCGAGGCCGGGCGGCTCGGGTCGGGGGTCACGCTCGTGCGCGGCCTCGAGGCGGCGCGGGTGCCGATGCCCATCCCGTACTGGACCGCCACGATCGAGGACTGCCGGCTCAGTCCTCCGGAGTCGCTTCCGCCCGGCTTCGCCACCGGGTGGCGCTACACGGTCCCGGTGATCGACATGCCGCGCTACCTCCAGCGGCTGGCCGACCGGCTCGACGAACTCGGCGTCCGGATCGAGCGCGGCGCCGTCGCCTCCCTGGCCGACCCGGCGCTGCGCGCGGGCGTGATCGTCAACTGCACCGGCTCGGGCGCCCGCGAACTCGTCCCCGACCCGGACGTGCAGCCGGTGCGCGGCCAGCTGGTGATCGTGCAGAACCCGGGCATCGTGGACTTCTTCGCGGACTACGACGAACACACCGCCGAGCCCACCTACATCCTGCCGCAGGGCGACCGGGCCATCCTCGGCGGCAGCGTCGAGCCGGACAACAGCGACCCCCGCGTCGACCCGCACATCGCCCGCGGCATCCTGGAGCGCTGCAGCGAGGTGCAGCCCGCGCTCGAGGGCGTCAGGGTGCTGGGGCACCGGGTCGGCTTCCGCCCGGGCCGGACGCAGATCCGACTCGAGGCCGCCAAGGCCGGCGCCCACCGCGTCATCCACAACTACGGCCACGGCGGCTCCGGCGTGAGCGTGTGCTGGGGCTGTGCCTCCTACGTGCGCACCCTGCTCGACGAACTCCTCGGCGGCGGCGCCGACGCCCCGCCACCGCAGGCCGCGCACGATGACGCGCACACGCAACAGCCCACAGCCAAGAGGTCCGGACAATGAGCCAGGCCGGATGAACCCGAGGACGCACGTCGGGCCGGTCGAAGAGTCACCCGAAAACCAGAAGTCCCCGGCTCGGAAACTCCTGAGCCGGGGACTTCGTCGCTGCGCCCGGAGGGATTCGAACCGGGATGGGCCTGCCGGGGGTCGAGTCCGGCACGATCTGACAGACCCTGAGCCGGAGCCTTATCAAGGCCGCGTTACAGCGGATACCTTCGAGCATTGAGAGTCAGGCGAGGAGGCCGTGGCGACGCGGAAGCCGCCCCCCGCCGCGCTCGGGGACGCGAGGAGGAGGTGGCTTGAGTGCAAGGAGTGGAGATCGAGTCCTTGATCGGCCAGCTGGTCGAGGGTCAGGAGGAGCTGCTCAAGGCGCTGGGGGTGGCGAAGGTCGACGAGCGCGCCGACGGATCGCGGGCCACCGGCGTGGTGCGGCTGCTCACCGAGCAGACGCAGATCGACGCGCAGGTGCGGGTTTCGCGGAGCGAGGTGTTGATCCTCGCCTCGCCGGGCGACCTGCGCCGGCCCCTGGCCGAGGAGGTGCTGCGCCTCGCGCTCAACACCCTCGCCCGCGGCGTGCCCTGCCGGGTCCTGTTGCACCCGGCCGCGTGCACCGACGGCTGGATCGGGCACTGCGCCGAGCAGATGCTCGCGCTCGGCGCCGAGGTGCGCACCATCGACGCGGTGTTCGACCCGCTGGTCCTGATCGACCGCGAGCTGGTGCTGATCCTGGACGAGTCCGGGCGCGACGGCGCGCTGCAGGTGCGCGAACCGGCCGTGGTGAAGTTCCTCGGCCGCTTCGCCTCCATCCTCTGGGCCGGTTCCGAACCGGTGTTCCCGCCGACCGCGGCGGACGCGGCCCCGGTCCCGGCCGCGGCCGCGGCCCGGACGGTGATCGTCAGCCTGCTCGCGGACGGGGCGCCGGACAAGATCATCGCCAAGCGGCTCGGGATCTCGCATCGCAGCGTGCAGGCGCACGTCGCCGAACTCAGGGACGAGTTCGGCGCACGCAGCCGCTTCCAACTCGGATATCTGATGGGGCGTTTCGGTCAGCAGATCGCCGCGGTCGGGCTCGAGGGCGCGGAGGCGGTCAGCGCTCTTCCCGTGCGGTGATGCGCAGGTAGTAGCCGCCCGGGTCGAGGACGCGGAAGTCGGTCAGTCCCCAGGGGCGCTCCCGCAGATCCTCGGCCAGCGGCCAGCCGGCCGCGACCACCGCGTCCCGCTCGGCCTGGACGTCGTCGACCTCGAGCACCACCTCGACGCCGGTCGGCACCGCGCGGGCCGAGGCGTCCACGGCCTGCCACGGCCGGGCCGCGCCGATGCGCACGCCGCCGCGTTCGACTGCGGCGTAGGGCCACTCGCCGGCGCGCTGATCCCGCTCGAGCCGGAAGCCGAGGACACGGGTGTAGAAGTCCACGAACGCGTCCAGGTCCTCCGGGAAGACCTCGAGGCGGACCCGCAGATCGCTCTGTCGTTCAGGAGTCGTCGATGCCATCGTGGACCTCCGCCGGTCGGGCCCGATCCTCGGCGATACGGGCTCCGGGCAAGTTTATTCGGGCCGAGCGCGCGTACTTCTCCACCATGCCCAGGGGTTCGACGGGTCGCCAGGTCAGCGGCTGCAGACGCTTGTTGGCGGTGTTGCCGGTCGCGTCCAACGCGTCGCCGCGGACCGGGTGGTGCAGATGCAGCATCGGATCGCTGAACCCGTGGAACGCGGTCCTGGTCTGCAGCCGCAGAATGAAGTCGAGGTCTTCCCCGCCCCAGCTCTCGTACCGCTCGTCCAAGCCGTCCACCGCGTCGAACACGTCCCGCCGGGTGAAGACGCAGATGCCCGGGGAGCGGTGGACCACGAAACCGCGCAGCCGCGGCTGGTCCGGGGCCCCGTCGCCGGCCAGGCAGCGCTGGCGCACCGCCCGGACGGTGGAGGGGGCGTCCAGGTAGAGCACGTCCTGGAAGGGCATGAAGGCGCCCAGGGCCGGCCGGGCGAACCTGGCCAGGTTGCGCGCCAGAAAGCCCCGGTCCACCAGCGCGTCCGCGTCCAGCACGCACACCGCCGGACTCGGGTGGCGGGACTGGACCACACCGACGTTCACGGCCCAGGACTTGTTGAACGGACCGGCGTTGTAGGCGAAGTGGTACTCGTCCACCTGAGGGCCGATCAGCTCGCGCCAGCGCGGCGAGGCGTCGCTCTCCACGACCACGACGCGGTAGTCCTCCCGGGCCAGCGACTGGTCTCCGAGCGCGGACAGGCAGGCCTGCAGATTCCGCAGCCGGTGGGACCCGTCCCGGTCGCGGAACGGGATGACCACCGTGACGCGGGCGTCGGGCGCGGCTCCCACGCGCGGCGCCGGCGGCTGCGGCCACACCTCGGGCTCGTTCTGCCCGGGGCCCGGCGCCGTGACCCCGGCACCGGGGTGATAGCCGACCCGGGAACGGGCGCGCACCCGGCCGAGCGCCTCCGTGAGCAGCCGGCGGGCCGGCCCGGGACCGTCGCGCAGGAACGCGGCGGTACCGAGGCGCACCTCGTGGTGCAGCATCGCGTCGCCGGGGGCCCGCTGCAGCTGTTCGACGTGATGCCGCAGCGGTTCCGGCCCGGCCTCGGCGAGGATCCGGACCACCTCGAGGTACCAGGGCCGGCCCTGGTGCCAGTAGAACGGATTGGCCGCAGCCGCGTCCGGATCGGCCGACAGCACGACCGCGTCGGCCGCGACCCGGGCGGCCGCCTCGGTGGACTCGAGGAATCCGCCGTAGCGCAGTTCTTCAGGGGCCTGATCCTGGCGGCCGAGGGTGGCCTCGGCGGCCTGCACGGGGGCGCTCATGAGGCCGCGCCCCGCCGGTCGCCGAAGTCGAGCAGATGCCCCATCCGGTTTCGTTTGGTCTCCAGGTAGCCCAGGTTGTCCCTGGACAGGAACAGCCCGGTGTTCAGCCGGCGCGCGACCCGGACGCCGTTGTCCTCCAGGCCGGCGATCTTCTCCGGGTTGTTGGTGACCAGATTCACCGCCCGGTGGCCGAGCGCGAGGAGCATCTGCGCGGCGACCTCGTACTGCCGGGCGTCCGGCGGGAACCCGAGCTCGAGGTTGGCGTCGACCGTGTCAGCGCCCTTGTCCTGCAGGGCGTAGGCGTCGATCTTGTTGTAGAGCCCGATGCCGCGGCCCTCCTGACGCAGATACAGCAGGATGCCACCGCTCTGCTGGAAGGCGCGGACGGTCTCGGCCAACTGCCTGCCGCAGTCGCAGCGGGCCGAGTCGAGCACGTCCCCGGTCAGGCACTCGGAGTGGATGCGCACGGTGGGGCACGGGTCGAGCGGCCCCCAGACCATGGCGATGTGCTCACCGTCGTCGGCGAGCCCGTCGAAGGTGAGGATGCGCGCCGGTTCGGCGCGGTCCACGGCGTGCTGGGGCAGCACCACGCTGCTGCGGATCCGCGCGGCGGTGGCGAGGCTGCGGTTGTCGCGGGTGGCGACGGCGTCGATGATCATCGTCTTCCTTTACAGGTGTCGGGGGTCGGGCGCGGGGCGGTCGGCGCGGTCGGCCAGCACGTGGCCGTCTCCGAGCCGGTCCTGCCGGGAACGGCGCAGGTCGGCGTGTACGAACATCCGGTGCAGCCAGCGGTCGCCGCCGTCGTAGCCGGGCCGGAACCCGCTGCGGCCGTGGACGGCGATCCGGTTGTCCAGCACGGCCAGCTGTCCGGGACGCAGCCGCAGGTCGAGGCAGACCTCGTCGAGCGCGGCGGCCAGCCGGGACAAGGCCGCCTCGGCCCGCGCTCCGATCGGGCGGGTCGCGTGGAAGTCCAGCCGGATGTCCGGGTCCTCGGGCGCCCCGGTCAGCACCGGGGACGGCTCGGTCCCGGTGCGCACGCCGCCGAACGAGGGCGGCGGCTCGGTGACGTACCAGGGCCGGGTCAGCGCCTCCCGGTCGGCCGGCGCGAGCAGCGGGAGCGCCTGCCGCACGCTCGCCACCCGCAGCGCCGCGCTCGCGTCCCGGTCCGCGCGCAGGCACAGCAGCATCACGTAGTCGGGGCGGTGCGGATGGAAGGCGTTCTCGGTGTGGAACTTCAACGCCACCGAGCCGGCGTTGCTCTGCGACCCGGCCAGCCGCGCCACCGGCACGACGTCCTGCACCAGCGCTCCGGACTTCTCCGGGGCGAAGGCGATCGGCTCGCCGAGGCCCAGCGCGACCAGAGCCAGGCCCGCGCTCGCGGCGGAGGCCACCCGCTGCACCGCGTCCGGAGTGCGGGGGGTGGGCGCCAGCGGCTCCTGGATCGGCACACCCTCGATGAGCAGCGCCCCGGTCTCGCCGGGCTCCCGCCGGAACCGGCGCACGCCCTGACGCAGCCGCACCGGCAGGTACTCCCAGATCTCCCGGGCCGCCGCGAGGAACTCGGGGCTGTCGAGCGCCGAGTTCTCCCGCACCAACGCGGCGCAACTGCCGCGCAGGCTCTCGGTTTCGCCCGGGCTCAGCCGAATCCGGGCGAAGCCGCCCTCGGCCTCGTCCAACCCGGTCGTCGCGACGAGTTGGCCGAGCGCCGTCATCGGGCCGGCTCCTCGAACGCGTGCGCCGCGTACCCGCCGTCGCCCGGCGCACGGTGCCAGCGCAGCACCCGACCGTCCCAGCCGGCCGTGACCGGGTCCTGCCCCAGCCAGGCGACCGAGCTGATCGCGTTGCCGTGGCCGACCAGGACTTCCACCGAGCCGACGCTCCAATCGGCGGGATCGAGCTCCCACACCCGACCGGTGAAGTCGTAGCTGCCGCTCAGCAGCCTGGGCTCGCCGCCCGGCTGCCAGGCGACCGCCTTCACCGACTCGTCGTGCCCGATCAGAACCTGGAGAAGCTCGCCGGTGTCCAGGTCGAAGAGCCGGATGGTGCGGTCGCGCGAGGCGGTGGCCAGCACGGACCGGCCGCCGATCCGGGTGACGGAGCCGGAGTTCACCAGCTCCCCGTGCCCGGTGAAGCTGCGCACCAGGCGGGCGTCCGCCTCGATCAGATGCGCGGTGTGGTCGGTGGAGATGGTGACGATCCGATCCTCGTCCACCCAGGAGAAGTCCTTGATGGCGCCCGAATGCCCCGAGTAGACGGAGATCTCGCTCAACGCGCGGCCGTCCCAGGCGAAGGTGCGCAGATCGCCTTCGTAGTCCGCCACGGAGAGCCGGTCTCCGCCGGGGCTCCAGACAACCCGGTTGATCGGGAACTCGCCCCGGATCTCATACAGCGGCCCGTTGCCGGCGGCGAGGTCGACCACGCCGACCAGGCCGCTGAACGTGCCGTAGGCGAGCAGGTCCGGCGCTCCCGGGCACAGGGCCACCGCGTTGACCAGGCTGCCGTTGCCGACCGGCAGGTGCAGCGCCGAGCCGTCCGCCCGCCACAGCGCCACCGCGCCGTCGTCCCGGCCCGCGGCCAGCGCTCCGGCCTCGGCGGACAGGTGGTTGACGCCGTTGGTCCAGGACGACGCGGCGACCTCGATCCGGATCGGCTCGGCGTCCGCCGCCGTGGCGTCGAGGGGCAATTCGGGCACCTCGAGCAGCTGCGGCGCGCCGCTGATGGTGCCGACGATCAGAGTCCTGCCGTCCACCGACCAGTCCAGCGACCGCGGCCAGAGATGCGCGCCCTGCCACCGCACCAGCTGACGGGCACCGTCGCGCTCCCACAGCCGCACGGTGCAGTCGTAGGCGCCGACGGCGAGACACGCCGAGTCCTGCGACCACGCCACCGACTTGACGGCGGCGGTGTAGGGCCCGATCTTGGCCGCGAGCTCCCCGTTCGGCTCCAGGATGTGGACGTAGCCGTCGTCGCAACTGGCCGCGAGCAGGGCGCCGTCCGGGGACCAGCGGCACATCTCGGCATGCCCGGCCTCACGCAGCACCCTGATCGGGGTGCCGTCCTCGGCCCACAGCCGGATCGTCGCGTCCTCGCCGCAGCTGGCCAGCAGACCGGCCGCGCTCGCGTCCACGGACATGCAGTGGTCCGTGTGCATCAGCACGACGTCCTCCAGCCGCCCCGAGCCCACCTCCCAGATCCGGCCGGTGCCGTCCTGCGAGACCGCGGCCAGCCGCTCATCGCTCAGCCAGGCCAGCGCATTGAGATCGTCCGGCTGCCGGGAGAGCAGGTCGACCAGGGCTCCGTCCCGCACCCGCCAGACCCGGCAGACCTTGTCCGCCCCGCAACTGGCCAGCAGCCGTCCGGAGGGCGAGAAGCGCACCGAGTTCACCAGCCGCTGGTGCCGGCCCGTCCACCGCGGCGTGCCGTCGGCCGTGTCCCAGACCACGACCCGGCCGTCGTAACCGCCGCTGGCGTAATGGGATCCGTCGGGGCTGAAGGCCACGGTGGTCTGCGGTGAGGCGTGTGCGATCGGGCCCGACCCGGCGGCCCGCCGTACGGAGCCGAGTGGTACCTCCACTGAATACATGAGCTGAATCTCCCTCGGTCGATCGGGGTGTGCTGACGAAAACCAGCATGCGCAACCGCGACAACCCCGATCCAGAGCCCCGGCCGTGCGCAATGCCGCGCCGCGCAATTGCGCCCGTTCGGGAAAACGCGCGCGGCTTTACGCAGGCCGGCCGCTCTGGGCAGGGCCGGACGTGCATGATCCGATGATCGGTAGTGCCCATCCGGAAGGAGTGACCATGGCGACGGACTCGGTAGGCCTGCGCAGCGAACCGGTCTCGCCCGCGACCCGACTCGCGGCCAGACCCGCGGCCAGACCCGAGACCCGGGCGGAGCGCGACCCGGCGGCCGCCGGCACCCGTTTCTCCATCCTCGATCTCGTCCGGGACGGCAGCTTGGCCGCGCTGGCCGGCGCCTCGGTGCTGATCAGCCTGGCCGCCGCGATGATCTCGACCTCGGCGAGCCTGTTCCTCGCCAACGCGGTGCGCGCCTCGCCCCTGATGATCGGGCTCTTCTTCGCCGGGAGGTCCGTGCTCGAACTGTTCACCGACCTCGCCGTCGGCACGGTTTCCGACCGGCTCCGGGATCGCCGCACCCTGCTCACCGCGTGCTCGGTGCTCTCCGCCGTCGGCGCGTTCTGCTACCTGGCTCTGCGCGACTACGCAGCGCTGTTCGCGGTAGGGGTGGTCTTCTTCGGCCTCGGCGGCGCGAGCTTCGCCCAGACGCTCGCCTACACCCGGGAAGTGGCCGAGTCCCGCGACGTGGACGCCGTCAGGCTCAACTCCACCCTGCGTTCACTGACGTCGATGACGTGGATCATCGGGCCCCCGCTCGGATTCTGGCTCATCGCCGCGCACGGATTCACCGGCATGTTCCTCACCGCCGGCGTGCTCTACCTGACCTGCGCGGCGATCTACGCCTTCCGGCTGCCCCGGCTGCGTGCCCGGCCGGCCGCGCGGGTCAGGAAGAACCCGTTCGCCGCGCTGCCCCGGCGGATGGCGTTCCTGCTGATCGTGAACGTACTGCTGCTCGCGGTGAACACCGTGTTCCAGATCGACATCGCGCTCTACATCACCCAGCGGATGCACGACACCGCGACGTTCGCCGGCTGGCTCCTCGCCGTCGGGGCGGCCCTTGAGGTGCCCGTGCTGGTGGGCGTCGGCTCCCTGGCGCGGCGCTTCGGGGCCGAACGCCTGATGCTGGCCGCGGCATGCTGCGCCTGCGGCTTCTTCGCCCTGCTGCCGTTCGCCACCACGAGACCGGCCCTGATCGCGCTGCAAGTGCCCAACGCGTTTTGGACGGCCGTGGCGTTCAGCCTGCCGGTCACGATGCTGCAGGACGGCATCGGCGACAACCGCGGAGCCGTCTCCGCGCTCTACACCTCGTCGTTCAAGGCGGGGATCATGCTCGGCGGCACCACCGTCGGCGTACTGACCGGCTCGGCCGGATTCACCGGCGTCTTCCGCGCGTGCTCCGCGTTCTGCGCCGTCGCGGCCGTACTACTCGTCATCGGCATGGAGCGCGGTCCCCGGTCCCCGAGGGAAAAGGCCGATCCGCCCGGCCAGGCGACCGTCAGACCCCTGTCACCTCGGCGAGGCCCGAGGCGCTGACCTGTGACTGCTATGGTCCGGACATGTCACACCCTGACGTCATCCCGATCTGGTACGAGCCCGGTTTCCGGACCTCCCACATCGGGCGCCACGCCGACGGACAGTTCTTCGGCGACATCGTGGGCGACCGATTCGACCCCGGCGCCGTCATGGTGGTACTGCATCTGTTCGATGGCGACGGCAGCCATCTCCGCACGCATTTCGAGACCGGCCTGACCGATATCGACGGCGCGGCAGACCGTCTGGAGCAGCTGATCGCCGGGTTGACGGATCCCGAGTTCGGCGACATCGGCATCCGGCTGTTCGGGTTCGAGGCCCACGGCCGCGATGGAGCCTCAGCGATCGCGGCCCGGACTCCGACTGGGTCGACCTGTCACCGCAAGACCTGGCATTCCACGCACCGTGGACCGGCATGTACAGCACCTGAGCCCGACCCGGCGACAGACCGGCGGATTGGTGTCCGCAAAGCAAGACAGACCTCTCGCGCCTCGTGTCCAGCGCCCTGGTCGAGTTCGCCGGCTAACCGACGCGCTCGCCCGCAGAGTCCAATCTTCAGATTGTCCGCATCGAGTGCGCCGGGCAGTGCGGGTGTGTGGGTGTGCGGCTCTGGCGAGTCGTTGCCGTCGGTCTCGATCGTGGGTGTCAGATCAGGCAAAAGGGCCGGTAAGTCTTGATGACTTACCGGCCCTTTGCTGCGTGCGCCCGAAGGGACTCGAACCCCTAACCTTTTGATCCGTAGACGGGATGGATCAGCTCCCGAATATATCGGCTCGGGCTGTGACATCCGCCTTGCCGCGCTCCGATCCGCTTGCCCGCCGCCACCCCATCCTACTGATACCTGATGGCACCGCACCGCCCGCGCCCTTCCACTCGCCCACCGCTCGCCCGGCGCCAGAGCGATGGGCCTTCTTCGGCCGGAAGAGCTCAGCACCGGAGGTGGCGTCGATGGAGACCGTCACTCGGCGCACTCGACCCCGACCTGACGCGGTGCCCAGGTGTGGGGTCACGAGGGTTCACTCCACGGCTGCCTGGACCCGCGCCGCCGACGCCAGTGCCGCGATCGCGTCGGGACCCAGCAGCTCCGCCAGATCCACCGGCGACGCGGCGGTCACGCCGCCCGCTCCGGCCGAAGCTGCGGTCGTCTCTCTCGCGTCGGCCACGACTGCGCCCCCTACCACAGTTGAGCCATTGATTTCAAGGGATGTGATCGTCATGGGAATCTCCTACTTCCGGGGGATCCCCGCCAGTTCAGACACACTCCCCGGAGATGGGCGTGGACCGGTACGGTTATCACCGTGTCGACCTTGGATACTACATTCGGCAACCGTCCTGCGGGATTCGCTCCTTCGAGCGATAGCCGGGTTTCCGCACGTGAGCGCGCCACTGCCAACGACGAGGTGTGGAGGGAAGCCCGGTGACCGAAAGCGATATGATCAACATCTCGCCGCACCTGCGGACCCTGAGCGTGCTCGGCGATATCGAGTTTCCGCCGTGGCAGTGCCTGGCCGAGCTCATCGACAACGCCTTCGACGACTTCCTCGCAGCTGGCGCCATCGATACCGGCGTGAGGCCCACTGTCACCATTACCTTGCCGACGGCTGCCGCTAACCTGCGCAACGCTGAGGTGCGTGTCACCGACAACGGACGCGGCATGGACCTCCAGACGTTGAGCATGGCGATTCGCGCGGGCTGGACTGGGAACGACCGGCATGGAGCGCTGGGTCTGTTCGGGATGGGCTTCAACATCGCTACCGCGCGACTTGGTCGCAAGACGCGGATCATGACTACGCAAGCCGGTGATCCTGACTGGATCGTCGTCGACCTGGACCTGCCAGCGCTGGCCCGCGTCGGCCAGCACATGGTGCCGGCGCGACGCGAGCCTAAAGCGGACATCGCCGAGCACGGCACCACGGTACTCATCAGTGATTTGAAGAGAGAGCACTTCGACGCGATCGCGCGGCCGGCATCCCAGAACAAGATTCGCGAAAAGCTCGGCGACGTCTACAGCTACCTGCTCCTGGAGCGCGACTTCCTCATCACGGTTAACGGACGCAAAGTCCAGCCTCGTCGTCACTGCGTGTGGGACGAGAAGCGCTTCGTTACCCGCAACGGTGTCGAAATCAGCGCCATCCAGAAGATCAATCACCCGCTCCCGTCAAAGGCGGCCTGCCTGGAATGTGGTCACTGGAACGACCCTGACGCCAAGGTCTGTGAAGACTGCGAGAGCACGCGGCTGGAGCCGCGCGAGCGGCGGATCCATGGCTGGCTTGGAATCCAGCGCTACGCGCACATCTCCGACTACGGCATCGACTTCCTCCGCAACGGCCGCAAGATCCTGCAGAAGGACAAGCGGATCTTCCTCTGGGATGACCCCGACGGCATTGCCGAGCCGGCACCGGAGTACCCGATCGACACCAAGAACCCCGAAGGCCGCATTGTCGGTGAGATCCACTGCGACCACGTGGCGCCCAACTACCAGAAGAACGCCTTCGAATACGACAGCCACGACTGGCGCACCGTAATCCGGACCATCCGGGGCGACGGCCCCCTCCGTCCGAAGATCGGCAAGGCACTCGGCTACCCGGACAACAACAGCAAGCTGGCCTTGCTATATGCCGGCTTCCGCCGCAACGACCCGGGTCTCAACTACCTCATTCCAGGGGACGGCCGCACCGCCCTGCGCACGCACCCGCTGGAGTGGGCCAAGCGATTCCACTCCGGTGACGCCGAATACCAGAGCGACGAGATCTGGTACCAAGCCGCCTGGCAGCACGATAATCCCGTACAACCCGAACCGGACGAGGCCGCCGACGACGAGATCCTCCCCGGGATGGGAATCGACGACGACACCGACGACTCGCAGACGCCGGGCACCGGGAGCACTCCGTCCTCCGGTGCGACCCCCCAACCCGAGACGCTGGACCAGCGACTGCAGCGCTATCGGGATCACGCCGAAGTCGTCAGGGATCTCACCGGCCGTTATGAGGCACCGGATCTCGGCCACCTGGAGTTGACGGCGTGGGCGGTACGCGGCCAAGAACTGCTTGACAGACACGATCAACCAACGCCCTTGTTCGTTCAGATGTCTCGCGCTCCTCGAGCCGAGGCGTTCATCGACGCCAACCACAAGCTGTTCAGCGAGTTCGGCGTCGACATGCGCGACCAGGTCCTCGTCGAGGTCGCCGAGTTCCTGCGCGTGCGCAAGGGTACGGTGAACCTGCCGCTGTCCGGTGTGCTCTCCGACCTGAAGGCCCGATCCAACAGCACCCGCGTCACTCCGGCGGGTATCGCCGACGAAGCCGAGGCCCTGCTGGCCCGAGTGCGCGAAGGCATGGCCGCCGCCGTCGCCGCCAGCCCTTCCGACTATTGGAAGCTACTGACGGACGGAGAGCGCGCCGCAGCCGAGAGGACCTTCGCCGCAGAGTCCGGTGCCGCGTCCTGGGACGAGGCCAAGAACAACGGCGACTTCCTACTGTTCACCCCGGCCAACACGCTGATCCGCATGATCGAAAACAGCCCTTCCGCTTTCCTGGACGGCAACGTCTTCGACCGTCGGTATGCGACGCTCACCGATGAGGGCGCGCGAACCCTGGTTGTTTCCCGGCTGGTCGGCCTCATCGGCGACCTCGCGCTTCTGGAGGAACACCGGCCCAAGACCCTGGACTTGGACGAGCTGAACAGGGCCCGCATCAGCTGCCGGCTGCTTGGCCGCGAACTGATCAGCGTCGAGTAGGCCGACGTGACCGGATTCACCGACCCAGCCTCGCTCCTGGACGCCGGACCTTTACAGTTCCCGCGACGCGTCGAGAGGCTCCTGTGGCACGCCGGCTTCACCGATGTCGCCAACATCGACGGACCAGGCGACGGTGGCGGAGACCTGCTCGCTCGTTACAAGGGCCGGGACTGGGTCGTACAATGCAAGTGGAAGCGGCAGGGCGCGGTCGGCGCCGACGCCGTCGAGGAAGTGGCTCGCGCCCGCGATCTCTACCGCGCGAACCACGCCATCGTCGCCACCAACACCCGCTTCAGCTCCGACGCCCGACGCCGGGTCGACGAACTGGCCCGCATCGGACCAAAGATCGCGTTATGGGGCGGCGGTGACCTCTCCAAAGGCTACGACCGCGCCCCCGAGCGCTTCGGCGCCGTCACGCTGCGGCCCTACCAGACGCAGGCCCGCGACGCTCTGATTCGCGGCATCGACGAATCTGGACGGGCGCTGCTGATCCTGGCAACCGGACTGGGCAAGACAGTGGTCGGCGGTGCCGTCATCGCCGACCACCTGAACCGCTACCCCAGCACCAACGTGCTCGTACTCGCCCATGTGAAGGACCTCGTCCAGCAGCTTGAACGCGCGCTATGGCGCCACCTGCCGAAAAGCGTGCCGACTAGGCTCCTCACCGGGGACACCCGCCCCGACGATCTGAAGGGTGTGACCTGCGCCACCATCGCCTCGGCGCTGTCCGCCGTCCGGTTCGGGTACCGCCCGGACCTGGTGATGATCGACGAAGCGCATCACCTGGGCGCCGACGGACACTACGACGAGATCCTCGAACTGCTGCGGACCTCCCGCCAGTTCGGAGTCACCGCGACCCCTTGGCGGGGCGACGCCTTCGACATCACCGACCGTCTGGGACCGCCGAGCTTCACCCTCGGCATCGAGGACGGCATGCGCAACGGCTACCTCGCCCAGGTCGACTACCGGCTGTTCGTCGACAACCTTGACTGGGACACCGTCCGCGCGGCCTCAGTGCACTCCTACGGCCTGGCCGAGCTCAACACCAAGCTTTTCCTCCCGCAGCGCGACGAGGCGATCCGCGACGAACTCGCCGACATCTGGGGCGCTACGACCAACCCCCGAGCGATCGTCTTCTGCCGCACCAAGGAACACGCCGAGCGCCTCGCCGACCTGCTACGCCGCGTACCGAGGTGGTCAGACGCCCAAGCCATCCACGACGGGCTCAGCCTGCGCGAGCGTCAGCAGCGGCTTATCGCCTTCCGCGCGGGCACCGTACCGATCCTGACCGCAGTGGACATCCTCAACGAAGGCGTCGATGTCCCGGACGTCAATATCCTGTGCTTCGCCCGTGTCACCCACAGCCGTCGCATCTTCGTCCAACAACTCGGCCGCGGCTTGCGCCTGAGCAACGGCAAGGAACGAGTCACCGTCCTAGACTTCGTTAGCGATCTGCGACGGATCGCCGCCGCGCTCAACCTCAAACGCGCCCTCGACGGCGATCTAGAAACCCTTGACGACCTGCGAGGCTCGCGCATCGACTTCTCCAACCAGCGCGTCGCAACCCTCATGGAAGAGTGGATCAAGGACGCGGCGAGTCTGGAGACCGCGTTCGACGAGCACCAGCTTCAGTTCCCCGCCGCCCTCGTCCCCCAGGATTGGTGATCGAGTGTCCCGCATACCCGACAACGTCCGCGCCGAAGTGATCGTCGAGCTGTACCGCCAGGCGGACCAGCTCGACTGGGAGATGCTGTCGACACGGGAGAAGACCACCCAGTATCAGCGGTGGATCGACGACCCCGCCGTCGGGGGCGTCCTGACGAAGTACCTACCGGCCGAGGAAGCCAGAGTGTGGATCAAGGACGTTCCGATGAAGGAGTTCGTCCGGGCCCAAGAAGGACTGAACAACTTCAGCCAGTACGTTGTGCGCCGATTCGCTGGGCCCGAAGAGATCGTCAAGCTGGCCCTCGGCCAGGGATGGCGAGTCGTGCCGGATTCCGCCGGCGAGAAGCCAGCGCACTGCCGCGCCACCGACGGCACGACCACCCGCTACCTGTGCTGGGGTAAAGACAACACGATGCGCGACCTTGTGTGGGCGGCGCTGAATCAGGCCATCGACATGAAGACGACCCCCTTGATCATCATTACGTACCGCAGTGGGCACGCCGTGTCGAAGTCCGACCAGCAGCGACATCTCGAGGTCGCACGTCATTGCGGGATCGAGCTCAAACACATCCAACGGACCATGGTTTCCAACGTGCCGCCCAGAATCGCCTAGGGCTGAGAACCCGGCGAGGCGCCAGCAACCCCGTCGATTACCGCCTTCGATGATCCGTTCCAGGCACTTGCCGCCATCGAGAGTGCCCATGCCGACCGCCGCCGCTGGCATCCGCCGCGACGCCCCTACGCGTTATACCGCCGATTCCCGAGCGGAAAGGACGACTTGGCAGATTGAAGAGCCTGAAGAGACTCCTATTAATAACCCCGCGAGTGGCGATCTTGATTCCGCCGTCGCGCCACTAGCACTGCGCCTCTTACTCGCTCGGCCGCGATTGACGCGTCTTCATGTTCCCAAACGCGGATGACGATCCATCCTTCCTGTTCCAGGAGTCGGTCAGTCTCGGCGTCCCGCTGCTGGTTCTTCTCGATCTTGTCTGACCAGAACTCGGTGTTCCGTTTCGCGGGCCTGTAATGCTCCGGGCATCCGTGCCAGTAACACCCATCCACGAAGACGGCGACCTTGACGCCCGTGAAGACGACATCGGCTGTGCGTCGGATGGAAGCGAGTGGCCTGATGGCGACGCGGTATCGGAGTCCGAGGGCGTGGAGAGAGGATCTGAGGCGCAGTTCGGGCTTGGTATCCCGACTGCGATTGCCGCGCATGCTCGCGGTGACGTCTACCGAACTCGCCCACGCCGTCGCTGCAGGGGACTGGGCCGCGAGCGTGTCGGGGAGCGCGATCCCCTTCTCTCGGGCGAGTGCCCATGCTCGCTGGAGATTGACTGAGCGAGTATCGCCGTCTACCTCGCCAAGGTAGGCTTCCCGCGTACGTCCTTTGTCAGACCAGCGCAGGTATGCGCGGATGCGCCGCGAGTGCGGGAACACCCTGAGCGCGACGGAACCGAGTGCGATGCGGCCGTCTTCCAGAGGCACTACGCGTCTGTCGTGCCCGCCAGCCGATGCGTCCTGCTCCCCAGCGGGTGACATTCCAGGGGCTCGCTTCCATGCACGCTCGTCTGGCCGTGTGCCCTTCCAGCGAGAGGTCACGCGGCTTCTTTCTCGCCGTCGTTCTCCGCCGCTACGCTATCGGCGTAACGCAGTGCGTCCGCCACGGCGGTGGCGAAGCGCTTCCCGAGCAGGACGGGCACGGCGTTGCCCAACTGCCGCATCTGGTCGCCGCGACGGACGTTCCGCCCGGGGACCCACGTGTCCGGGAACGTCATGACACGAGCGGTCTCGCGCACGGTCATGTAGCGGTGGGTGCCGTCGTCCAGGAGTACGACCGACTCTCCGCCCGGGACGCCGTGGACCCCGGCTTTGACGGTCTTGGCGGGCCGATCGAGCAGATTCGGGGTATGGCCCGGATAGATCCGCGCGCCTGGCCAGCCGATATGGTTAGGGACGACGCACTTGGGATGCTGCTCGTAATCAATCAGCCCGTCCTGAGGGAGGGGTTTCTCGTCACGAGTCGGATCACCCATGATCGCGTCGCGTAGAGTGCGCCACGGTTGAAGCGTGAGACCTTCGTCGTTCTCGTCCACGCTCGGGACAGACGCGGCAACGCGCTGTTTCACGTGCTTGGGCACGGGCTTGTGCCGCTTCCAGTACTCGCTCTTGACGTCACGCAACTGTTGGAACAACGCGGCTTCCGAGTGGGTCCTCCTCGGCTTGAACTTCTCCTCCCACAGCTCGTCGCCGATGTGGGCGTACACGTCCATGCGGAACCCCACGATGATCACTCGGTGACGGACCTGTGGGACACCGTAGTCCGCCGCGTTGACCGGGATCGCGGAGACGACGTAGCGCCGTGCGCGCTCATCGTGATCCGCCGGCTCAATCCCCACCAGACCCTTGAGCTTCTCGTTGTGCTCTTCCCAGACCGAACCCTCGCGCTCGACGAACGGCATGCGAAGCTCGTTGAGGATGTAGTCGAAGTACGGCCGGAAGGATGGACGTAGCAGACCACGCACGTTCTCGCAGATGAAGGCCCTCGGCTGGATCTCCCTGAGCGCCCTGAAGAACTCGGGGAACATGTTGCGCTCGTCCTCGTGGCCCTTGTGGTCGCCGCCGAGGCTGAACGGTTGACACGGTGGCCCTCCCGCCAGGAGCGACACCTTGTCGCGGAGATGCGCGAACTCGAGATCTTGGACAGGGCCGCCCTTAAGAGGCCACTTCTCGCCACGCTGCCGAGGGATGTGGGTCTCGCCCAACCACGGCGTGGCCTGGTTGGCGAGCAGCGTCTCACAGGCCTTCGGGGCGAACTCGTTAAGCAGGAGATGGCGGAACCCGGCCTCGTGAACGGCCATGGCGAGCCCGCCGCCGCCGGCGAAGAGCTCGACGCTAGTGCCCGCCTCACTGGAATGTTCAGCCTGGTCGATCATAGAGAAAGTGTACCGCGGAGTTGGCGATCAAGAAAGCTTTTCGCTGAAATGCCCGGTCACGACGGCGCGTCGGCAACCGGTCGGGCCGCGGTCGAACGCGCGTTCTACATGGTAGCGTCGCCGCTGGCACTCGCAGCGTGCGGTCAGATAATGTGAGGAACCGGTTGGCATCAGGAGCGTCCAGGGGTGAGGTACCGACGTGAGTGTCGCGAGACAGGAGCCACACCACTTCGCAGATTTCCGCCTCAGCATCACCAAGGCCCTCGGTGACCAACTGGGGGAGGAGATAAGGAAGCTCACGCCCGCGCCGCTGGCGCCGAGCGCACTGAGTGGCCTCAAGCCCGAGCCCGGCGTCTACCAGCTGTATCGGCGCGACAAACTCGTTTACATCGGCAAGGCCGACAGGTCCCTGCCGGAGCGCCTTGCGCAGCACGGACGCAAGATCTCCGGACGCGAGAACATCTCGACTAGCGAGATGACGTTCACGTGCCTGTACGTCGCCGAGGACTTCTCCGCCGTGGCGCCAGAAACCCTCCTGATCAAGCAGCATCAGGGGCATGGGCAGGCCCCGTGGAACAACAACGGCTTCGGGAACAAGGATCCCGGCCGCAATCGCGACCGCACCGTAGTGAAGTCATCGCACTTCGATGCCCACTTCCCCATCAACCTCTCGACCGCTGTCAGCGTCCGCCGCGGCGTGCACGGCGCGAAGCATCTACTCGAGTCGCTCAAGGATTCCCTGCCATACAACCTGCGCTACGACGAGGTCTTCAAGGCGAAGAGCGGAGCCGCGCTGGAGCGGATCGAGGTACTGGAGAGCCCCACCACAGCACGGGAAGCATTCCGGCTGATCGTCGGCAGCCTGCCAGCGGGCTGGCAGCTCACAGCCCTGCCGGGGTACGCCATCCTTTACAAAGAAGCGATCGCGGACGTCTATAAGAGCGCGCTGGTTCGGTGGCGGCGCGACGAATACGGGCACGTAATCGAGACGGCGGGCGCTCACATCTTCAGCGCCGACGACGGGACTCCCCCGCTCGACACCGACGAGAGTTATGACTCTTGATCCTCTGTGAGTTGCCCGATTTCGACGGGTGCCATCGGTGAAAGCCGTTCCAGCGCGTCCATCGGGGGGTGCTCGGTGAAGTGTGCATTGATCGCGTGCGCGATCTGCTCGGGACTGCTCTCGTTCGCCGCGCGACCCTTCGCGAAGGGCCTTCCAACATGCACCGTGTCCCACTTCGACATCTTCTGCTCGCCGCGGCCTGATCCCGGGCCGTGAATACCGAAGCCGTCGACGACACTGTTCCAGACCGGCCTCAGCGTCTTGATCATCATACCCTCGGCGAGATGGATGAACGTCTGCTCGGTGACGAGGTAGCGGTAGGTGAAGTCACCCGCGCTGAGACTCTCCTCGGCGCACCTGACAGACTTCCTGTGGTCCTTGATCCTCGCCCAAAGGGGAAGATTCGCCTCGTCGTCGCGAACGGCTTCTTGACCTGTGCGCGCGCCTTTGGGGATCGCCCGTCCGACGTAGATCGGGGTCCTTATGCCTGAGATGGGCACATAGAGTGGATTCGGTCCACTATAGAAAAGTGCATAGATGCCAGCGCCACCGAACGGCGGCAAAAGGTCATCGAGAGACTTCGGCGGACACTCGAGGAGCTTCCTGCCCACGCTTCGAGCGAGTTCCGTCAGCTCGAGGGGGTTGTATCCCGGGCCAGCCGACTTGATCGCCTCAAGCTTCACGGCCTTCGAGTACCGTTCCTGCTTCGTCACGCGCTAACCTTACCGTTCGCCGCGAATCGCGGACGAGCCACACCACGCTCCCCACGGTCCAGCAAGCTCGGTTGTCAGCGGGCAGGGGCTGTCACTGTGGAGTGGACGCGGTTTATGCCACCACCTCGCCGCATCGTGGCTTTGACATGCGGCGGGATGGGTTCCGGCGTTCGTCCGTCGCGCTGCAGGACAGCAACGGAACGCGGGTAGCGGGGCGACAGCTGCCAGGGTTCTGGTTCATGCCGTCTCGCCGCGCCAGCCGTCGTGATCTCGAAGCCGCTCTCGCCGACGCCCGCGGGCAGCTACGGCGACAAGAACACGAACTACGGGACCTGCGCGAGGAAGCCGACCTTGGGCGGAAATCGGCCGAAACCTTGATCCATCACGCGCCGGCCCGGGAACGGTTCACGTTCATCCACACGCTCCGTAACCGGTTCGCAGTCCGGCGAATCTGCCGGATCATCGCCACCGACCACGCCGGCTACTTCGCCTGGGTCCGTGCGGAACCCAAGCGCACGGCCCGCAACCTCGAGGACCGGGAGCTGCTGCAGCTGATCACCGAGATCCACACGGCCCATCCCGCATATGGGGCGGAACGGGTCACCCGGGAGTTGAAGAACCAAGGGACACAGATCGGCCCGCGCAGGGTCTCCCGACTCATGCGGGAGAACGGCATCGCCGGAATCACCCGGCGCAAGCGCCGCAACCTGACCAAACCCGACAAACGCGCTGCCGCGATCCCCGACCTGCTCCAGCGCAACTTCACCGCTCCCATGCCCGGCCTGAAACTGACCGGCGACATCTCCTGTCTCCGCACGTCCGAAGGATGGATCTACCTCGTGACCGTGATCGACCTGTGCAGTAAAGAGTTGATCGGCTGGGCCATCGCGGCGCACATGCGCACCAGCCTCGTAGCCGACGCGATGACCATGGCGCACGGCCGCGGCCTGACCGCCGGCAACGCGATCATGCACACGGACAGAGGCAGCCAAGGCGGATTCAATCGGTCGTCGCAACGCCTCGATTCTGGAGGTGAGAGCGGTGGGTGTAGGGCCGCGGCAGCGGGCGGTTCGCCGCTATCGGGGGCAGATTCCTTCGCCGGGGCGGCCGACGGTGGCCTGGCGGGAGGACCGGGTTCGGTTCTGGGCGGAGATCGGGGCAGGGGGCTGTACGGAGGACGCGGCCGCGGTCGCCCGCGTGTCTGCGCCGGTGGGGTTCCGCTGGTTTCGTCACGCTGGCGGAGTGAATCCGCAGCTGCCCTCATCCACGTCGGGCCGGTATCTGTCGTTTACTGAGCGCGAGGACATCGCGGTGTGGTGGGCCCAGGATGTGGGTGTGCGCGAGATCGCCCGGCGGTTGGGACGCTCGCCCTCGACGATCTCGCGGGAGGTGCGGCGCAACGCCTCGAGCCGGTCCTACTATCTGGATTACCGGGCCTCGACGGCGCAGTGGCACGCCGAGCGTCGGGCGCGTCGGCCCAAGGTCTCGAAGCTGGCTGCGAACGAGCGTCTTCACCAGTACGTCCAGGAGCGGCTGGCCGGGGAGATCCGCATGTCGAACGGCACGATCGCGTCGGGTCCCGCGGTCCCTGTGTGGCACGGACGCAACAAGCCGCGCCGGGCGGATCGGCGCTGGGCGACCGCGTGGAGCCCGGAACAGATCGCGCACCGGTTGCCGGCGGAGTTCCCCGATGATGAGTCCATGCGCATCTCGCACGAGGCGATCTACCAGGCCCTCTACGTCGAAGGCCGCGGGGCGCTGAAACGGGAGTTGGTCGCCTGCCTGCGCACCGGTCGTGCGCTGCGGGTTCCACGCGCTCGCGCCCGGCAGCGCGCTGCGGGCCACGTCACGGACGAGGTGATGATCAGTCAGCGGCCGGCCGAGGCTGAGGACCGTGCGGTGCCCGGTCATTGGGAAGGCGATCTGATCATCGGCACCGACCGGTCGGCGATCGGGACGCTGGTGGAGCGCACGACACGGTTCACGGTCCTGTTGCACCTGCCGCGGATGGAGGGCTTCGGTCAGCAGCCACGGACCAAGAACGGCCCGGCGTTGGCCGGCTACGGCGCCCACGCGATGAAGGACGCCATCGCCGAGACGATCACGACGATGCCCGACCAGCTGCGACGGTCGTTGACCTGGAACCGTGGCAAAGAACTCGCCCAGCATGCCCAGTTGACGATCGACACCGGGCTCCAGGTCTACTTCGCCGATCCGCACAGCCCCTGGCAGCGCGGCACGAACGAGAACACCAACGGGCTGCTACGCCAGTACTTCCCCAAGGGCACAGACCTCGCGCGCTGGAGCGCGCGGGAGATCGAGGCCGTCGCGGTCGCCCTCAACAGCCGGCCGCGCAAAGCACTCGGCTGGCGAACCCCTGCCGAGGCCCTCCGCGACGAGCTAAAGTTACCCTAAACGGGACAATGCGTTGCAACGATCCCTTGAAGCCAGTCAATATTTCGCGAAGACATACCAGCGGCTCCTGCAGCGCCTCGAGATACGACAATCCACAAGCCGTACCGGCTCCCGCCTCGACGGCACCGCCGCAGAATCCTTCTTCGCCACGATCAAATCCGAGATCGGCACCGAATCCTGGCCCGACAGAGCCAGCGCCCGACGCGACATCGAAAACTACATCAACGACTACAACGCCCGGCGGCTACACTCCGCGATCGACTACCAGCCGCCCGCCACCATGTGCCTCGCATGACAAACCCGCATGTCAACGGACGCGTAAGACTAGCTGGTGGCATAAACCGTGTCGAATCCAACTACCTGCATGCCCGGCCGGACGACCTGGCGGCAGCGCGCGACGCCCTCGGCCGCAAGAGCGGATAAAGAATCTTGAGATACACCCTTGCTTCCAGCATCTCTTGCAGTATCGTTTCCAGTAACAGCTACGCGACAGCGAAGGGGCCGCAGTGGAGCAGGCCGAGAAGGTCCGCGAGATCCGGCTTCGGCGGGCCGCCGAGCGCCAGGGCCTCAAGCTGACCCGTTCGCGCCGCCGCGATGAGCGTGCGCTCGACTACGGCAAGTACTGGCTGCTGCGCGGCGACGAGAAGGTCACCCCGGCGGAAGGCGTGGGTCTCGACGAGATCGAGGCCTACCTCACCCGCTAGAGAAGATCGTTAGACCCGTTGTGAGAGTTTGTGAGAGCAAGGCCCCAGTAACACGAAAAGGGCCCCATCCTCTTGATAAGAGAACAGAGCCCTGAACTGCGGACTAGCCGGGTCGTACGTGGTGCGCCCGAAGGGATTCGAACCCCTAACCTTTTGATCCGTAGGCGGGATGGGCCAGCTCCCGGGCATGCCAATCCGGGCCGCAACGTCCGGCTTCTCGCATCTGATCCGGCTGCCCGCCGCCCTCACGTCCTACCGACGCCAGATGCTCACGCTCTGTCCACACCCATCCGCTCGCCCACCACTCGCCCGGCGGCGGAACATCAACACCCTTCGGCTAAAACCGCTCAGCGTTGTCGGGGTTGGCATCGATGTGGATGACTGCTCAGCCCTCGGCGCACCTGACCCGGCCCGAGCGTAGCGGCCACGTGTCGGGTGCCCGGGGTTCACTCCAACCTGCGAGGACCCCGACGAGGCCGGCACTCCGAACCTGATCACGAACGTGCTGACCACGGCCGCGACCACGCCGGACAGCAGCGCGACCGTCCCGATCCACCGGGACCTGGCCGAACACGGCCTTGCTCCGGCCGAGCACTACGTGGATTCGGGCTATCCGTCCATGCCCATCCTGGTCGCAGCCCGCCGCGAGCACGGCATCACGATGATCACCCCGCTGCTCGGAGACAGCTCGCGCCAGGCCAGAACCCGCAACGGCTACAGCCGGGACGAGTTCGTCATCGACTACGACACCCGCACCGCCACCTGCCCGCAGGGTGTGACCTCGGCACACTGGAACCACTGCACCCAGAACGGCATCGAGAAGATCCACATCGCCTTCCCCCAGCGCGCCTGCTGGACCTGCGACGCCCAGCCCGCGTGCACCAGCAGCAAGGCCCGCCAACGGCGGATCACCGTCTACCCCCGCGAGATCCACCAACTCCAACAGGCCACCCGCACGGCCCAGGGCTCGAAAGACTGGCGACGCCTCTACCAGCGCCGCGCCGGGATCGAAGGCACCATGAACCAAGCGGCGAACAGCGTCGGCCTGCGCAAAGCCCGCTACCGCGGGCAAAAGAAGGTCGAGCTCGAACACTACCTCGGCGCCACCGCCATCAACATCACCCGGCTCGACGCCTACTTCACCCACCAGCCACTCGACCACACCCACACCAGCCGGTTGATACGCCTCCACGCAGCGACAACGAATTAACCAGCAGGATCCTTCAACCTGTGGACCCGGGCCGAAGCTCGCCGGATCGCGCGCACCGAAGAGGAACAGGAGCTTCTCGAACCGATTGTCGAGATCCATGCCGCGCACCCGGCGTACGGGGCCGAGCGGATCACCCGCGAGCTCAAGCGGCAGGGCTTCGAGGTCGGCCGGCGCCGGGTCGCGAGGTTGATGCGGGAGCACGGCATCGCTGGAATCACCCGGCGCAAGCGTCGGAACCTGACGAAGCCGGACAAGGACGCGGTCGCGGTCGCGGATCTGATTCAACGGCAGTTCATCGCGCCGATGCCCGGATTGAAGCTGATCGGGGACATCAGCTGCTTCCCGACCGGCGAAGGCTGGCTCTACCTCGCGACCGTCCTGGACCTATGTAGCAGGGAGTTGATCGGATACGCGATCGCGCCGCACATGCGCGCCGGCCTCGCCGTCGAAGCAATCACCTCGGCACATCGTGCCGGTCTGGTCGCGGGCAACGCGATTATGCACACGGATCGCGGATCTCAATACCACTCGAGACGCTACCGCAACGCGCTCGGGCGACCACGACCACTTCCGCGTCGCCCGACGCGACCGAATCGGCGGCATCCTCCACGAATACCACATCGCAGCCTGACCAGTATGGACGGACTTCTCGGCACCTTCAACTTCAAATTGAATTAGTACCTCCAGAGCCGTTACAGCTACAACTCACGCCATTCTCCAAGGCTTTCCGGGGCGACCGAATCAAGAAAGTTTTGAATAACCGTCCATGCGCGATCAACGCCCATCGCAAATTCCCCCGTGAACTGCCCTAGTTCCCCCATGATTGGAACTTCAACCATGGCATCAATTGGAGCGATCCCATCCCCAACAAGAAGGAGCGTGTGCGCGTCGGCAATCAAGTGGATAACTGCATAGTCCTCTTGGAACCCCATTGTCAGCTGAACGTCGTCTCGATCGCTTAAGCCTACCTCGACGTATCCACGCCCGACTCCTCGAAGAGGGACAAGCGCCTCGTAAAATTCAGCAGTATCTGAAGTTACTTCCACGGGAGAATAGTGTCCAGAATGCGGATCACTCATACACCATACGATGCTCACGCCATCACTCAACCCATCCCTTAGGATAACGTTCATTACCCGTGAACACCTTACTGGAGCTCCACCTTGCAGTGGGTTCGACCGTTCCCAAAGGCGTCACCACTTCCAAAGTTGCACCCTCGGGAAGCAGTGTTGCAATCTGTGACCTACAGTATCCGCATATGCCATTCGGGTTGTCGATATAAAGCGTGGCACTCGTCGCTTTCTCGGCGCGCATCATCATAGCAGCCTGCCCCTCAACGTGTCCGCTAGCTGCATAGTTAGGGAGCTCGCCTTTCCCCGAAACCAACGAGGTAAGCTCGCCATTGAGATCAAGGACACCCGCGGTCTTCCCCGGCTCGCCATTGGCGGACAGCAACTGCTGCACTGCGCTCGGTCCGCAACCGTTGATGTTGTGTACGAGTACAGCCGTGCCACCGATGACCACGTAGAAGTCGTGGTCGTTGTCACCGGGGATGGTGAGGTCCCACATCCAGCCATCGGGCTTGGCAGGGGTCGCTCCGGCGACGACGGTCACTGCGGTGGCATTGTCAGGTGTGCGTAGGTGGGTTCCGGGCTTGAGCTGGGCTGCGGTGACCCACTTGCCGCCGTGGTTCTTGTCGCCGGTGCCGGGAACCCAGTAGAGGTGGTTGCTGGTGGTGTGGATGACGCTGGGCTTGCCGCCAACCCGGACAGTGAGGTCGTACAGGTCCGTGTCGTGGTGGACCAGGACGGCAGATACCTTCTCGGGCTCGGTCTTGCCAGTCGAGGTGTTGGTCGCCTCCACTTTGTCGCCGACCTTCAGCGTGCTGATGGCGACCTGTTTCCCCGTCGCAGTGAGCACGGGCGTGTCGGCTGTAAAGCTTTCGCCGCCCAGGCATGCTCCCATCAGTAAATCGCTACTGTCGTCGAGGGCGCCTGCCTCCTCAAGTCCAGGAGCGAGCGTAAGGCCAAGCTGGACGAAACCGTTCTGCAATTCCTGTGGGTTGTCAGTGGCTATGCCTTGCTGGATCGCGGTTTCGCCATCGGCATTGTTTATCATGCCCTGGGCCGGATTTGTCGGGTCGATCTTCGCGCCTTGGTCATACATTTCGGGGACGGCTGCACATACTCCGCACAATAATGCCAATACCTTCGTCCCCAGCCCACCGGAGTGGCTATGCTCCGCCTCTATGCTCTCTTGATTTTTTTGAGTGACGTTGTTTGCGAGATTGGTGGCGCAGCTCAGGTCACACTGGCTGTCGTTCGCGGTACCGTATCCGCTTTCGCCCTCGATCATTTGACCGGTCGGGTCGCTGCTGGTGATGGGGTTGCCGTCGGTGTAGGCGTAGCCGCCGAGGGCGAGGGTATCGGTGGCTTCGAAGACCGGGTCGAGGCTCTCGAAGCGGCCTATCGCGGCGTCGTACCAGCGGGCGCCGATGTCGGTCAGGCCGGTTTCGGTGTCGGTGACGTCGTTGAGGAACGTGCGGTTGTCGACCCAGGTGACGGCGGTGCCGCGGGCGTTGCCGAAGGGGTCGAACTGGCGCCAGGTCGGGGTCTGGGCGGTGTAGTCGAGGTAGAGGTCGTTGGTGTGGTGCTGGTCGCTGAGCTCGAAGTCGTAGTTGTTGCCGGTTCCAGTGCGTACGGCGGTGCCGTCCGCGAGGGCGTAGTACCGGTTGACGCTGGTGGCGCCGTTGCCGGTGTTGTAGGTGATCTGTTCGCCCGGCAGGTAAAGCGTGGTGCTGTTGGTGGCCGAGTCGGTCTCCGTCAGCAGGTTGCCGTCGGCGTCGTAGACGTAGGCGGAGGTGCCGTTCTTGGTGGAGGAGATGTTGTAGAGCTGGCCTTCGTTGTTCCAGCTCAACGTCTGGGTGCCGTCGGCGGTGGTGGTGCGGCTGTCGGTGTTGCCGGCCAGGTCGTAGCCGTAGGTGGTGGACGCGGTCTGGGCGCTGTTGACGCTGGTCGTGGTTCCGCTGATCTCGTTGTTGGTGCTCGAGATCGTGTCGGTGGTGATCTGGTCCTGGGCGGAGCTGGTCAGGGAGTGCTGGTCCTGGGTTTGCCGGTTGCCCTCGTTGTCATACGTCCAGCTGTCCCAGTACGCGCTGGCGGTACCAAGAGCGTCGCCGACGGTGGAGAAGCTGTTCTGCGACGGGACGGTGGCGCAGGCGTCGGTCGCGGTCCACGCGGTGGACAGCTGGTCGAGGCCGTTGTACTGGTAGCACTGGGTCTCGGTGTCGGCGGCGGTGTTCTCGCGCTCGTCGAGCTGTTTGGTGATGTTGCCGTACAGGTCGTAGGCGTAGGTGGTCTCGTCGATGTTGCCGGTGGCGTTGGTCACCAGCTGTTCGGTCAGGGCGCCGGTGTGCGGGTCGTAGGTGTTGGTCAGGGTGGCCTCGCCGGTGGCGGCGGTGGATCCGATGGTCTCGGAGGAGACCCGGCCCCAGGCGTCGTAGGCGGTGGACTGGGAGTACTGGCCCGTGCCGTTGACGCCGTTGGGCAGTTCGAGCGCACCGGTGTAGGAGTAGCCGACCGTCTCCGTGGCCAGGGGGCCGGTGGTGGTTGGGTAGATCGTGCTCGCGGGCAGGCCCAGGTTCGCGGTGTAGCTGTGCCCGATGTAGTACGTCCCGGCCAGCCCCGTCACGGTGGACGGGAAGGTGTAGGCCTCCTCCAGGGACTCGCCGAAGACGTTGAAGCCCTCGTACTGCAGCGTGTAGGTCGCGCCGCCCGAGTACGAGTACTCCGTGGTCACGTGCCCCTTCGCGTAGGCGCTGATCGCCGCGAGGCCGTTCGAGTCGTCATACACCCACGCCGCGACCTCGGCCCCGGCCTTGGCCTGGTCCGCCGCGACGTCGTCCGAGGCGTACTCAGCAGTCTTACGCCCGAGCTTGTCGTAGGTGTACGACACGTATTCCGAACGCGCGTCCTCCGTCTGCAGGACGTTGCCGTCCGCGTCGTACACCGTAAAGCTGTTGCCGGCGGTCGGGTCCTCCTTCTCGGTGACCCGGCCGAGCAGGTCGAAGACGCTGGTCCACTTCTGACCGTCCGGGTCGGTCGTGACCGCCTGGTTGCCGTGCCCGTCGTAGGTGTAGCTCGTGGTCAGCGCGACGCCGCCGCTGACGTAGAACGGGGTGGTGTTCACGTTCGACGGAATCGTGACGGTCGGGCGGGTCGAATACGTGGAGACGGAGCTGGTGCGCCCGAGCGGGTCGGTGCCCGTGCTCTTCACGGTCCCGCCGGCCGGGGGGAACGTCGTGGTCTCATCGCCGGAGTAGACGGTGTAGGAGGTGGAGTACACCTGGTCGTCGTAGGTCATCGACTCGTCTTCGACCTTGTTGCCCAGGCCGTCGTAGACGTACTGGTCCCAGTTGTAGATCTGGTCGATGTCGAATGAGGAGGCAAGCGCGATCGAGGGCAGGTCGGTCGAGTCCCACCAGTTGTTGTAGGTCGCGGAGACCTGGCCGAGGGAGTTGTAGATGGTGTCGGTCACCAGTGAGCCGCCGGCCGGGGTGTTGGCCTGGGTCTCGCGGGTGCGTCCGAGCGAGTCGAGGATCGTGGCGGTCTCTGTGTAGTCCGCCAGGTCGTTGAGCTTCTCGGTGATCGAACCGGAAAGGCCGGTTTTCGACTCGGTGTAGCTGTAGAGGTAGTTCGCGGCTGTGGAGGTCGCCCGCGAGTATCCCCAGACCGCGGTCACGCGCCCGAGTGCGTCGTACTGCTTGGTCGTGACGACCCCGTTGATGTCGGTGGAGGTCAGTACCAGGGCCCGGGCGGGATCGAAGGTCTCGGAGGTCGTCTGGTTGAGGGCGTTCTCGACGGACTCGGCCGTGGTGATTCCGTCGGTGACGGTGTACGAGGTGATCGTCTTGTATCCGTCTGCGTCGTAGGTGTCCTCGGCCCGTCCGTAGTTGTCGAAGGTGCTCTCGGAGGCCATCTGGTAGGTGAACGTGCCGGGCGCGTACCCGGTGGCCGTGGCAGTCTCGGTCAGGTTCCCGACGGTCGGGGTCGTGGTCTGCGGCGCGATGCCGGTGGTGACGAACGAGCCGTTCTGGTCGTAGAAGTTCAGCGTCGCCGAGACGACCTGGTCCTGGGTGAAGCTCGCCGGCGCGCCGAGGGAGGTGGAGGTGCTGGGCACCGAGGGGATCGAGCTCTCGGTGAATCCGGAGCACGCCACCGACGCCTCGGTCGTGGCCAGCGACAGCCCGACGATGTTCAGGGTCGTGTTCGCCGGAGCGTAGGTGTAGCTGGTGCAGTGGCTGTAGTCGGTGTCCGTGTCGTCCGTGTCTGCGGTGCCCGACGATGTCCAGGCGTGGGAGTACTCGTAGAGCTTCAGCCCGAAGTCGGCGTCGGTCGTGGTGGCGTCGTAGGCGTCGTCGGTTTCCGTGTAGTCCCACGCGGACGTCGTGCTGCTGTCGGTGACGAGTTGCTCGGTGTACGCCTCGGCGGGGCCGGTCATCTGTGCGGTCGTGGCCGGCAGGCCGGTGAACGTCTGAGACGCGGTCGCGCTCGAGACCCAGTACGAGTCGACGGTGGCCTTGTCCACGGTGCTGGTGTCGCCGAAGTAGGTGAGGGTCTCCAGCGGCTGCCCGGCCAGGGCGGCGTAGTCGTTGTGAACGCCGCCGAGCGTGTCGGGCACGGTCGTGGTGGAGGTGGAGGTAGGGGAGAGGTAGTCCCCGTACATGCCCTGGTAGTAGCGGGTGACGCTCTTGTCCATCGCGTCGCTGGTGCCGTTGCCCTGGACGGTGTTCACCTGCTCGTAGCCGCGGAACTCACCGTAGGTGCGGTCCTTCGCCTGCACCGCCGGCTCGTCGTCGTAGTGCCAGGCCGGGTTCGCGTAGGAGTACTGCGTCACCTCTTCGGCGGCGCCGCCGGTCTCGTCGGTGACCGTCACCTCCCGCACCGCGTACTTGATGAACCAGTCCTCGATCGCCGCCGAGTAGCCATCCGGTGTCCAGTAGACCGGGTAGCAGGAGGTCGTGTTCGACGACGGTGTCGCGGTGGGAGCGTCCAAAGTGGAGGCCGCGCATGTGTCCGGTATCTCGTAGGTCACGCCGACCTTCGAACCCAGCTCACTGGTGACGTCGGCGATGCGCCACCGGTACAGGCCCGGGTAGGTCTCCACGTCCCACCGGTTTGGCAGGTCGGTCCCGGAGAACGACACGCTCGGCTCACTGATCGAGGAGCTCGACCCGCCCGCGGAGGTGTCGTCACCGGTGTGGGTGATCGATTCGAGCCAGAGCGTCCCGGAGGTGTTGTCGCCGGTGGCCGGGAAGTCCTGGGCCAGGGCGTAGGAGTCGACATCGACCTGCTTGGACGCGGACAGCGAGTACTGCGACGTGGTGATCGTGGTGAGCATGACCGTGGAGAAGAACGACGGCGAGTAGCTCGTGCAGGTCGCGCCCGACGCGCAGATCAGGTCGGTGGGCACGTCCGGGTACTCGCTCGCCGCGGTCGTCGCTGACATCGAGGAGGACGGGGCGTCACAGGTCGAGGCGACGCAGCGGTTGACCGTGGTGAACGAGACCTTGTCCGGGACGATCCCGTAGGCACCGCTGGCCGTGGTGTATCCGTAGTCGATCTCGCTGAGGTAGGAGTCGCGGACGTATTCCTTCTCTGAGGCGCCGTTGTTCGCGCCGTAGTAGTTGGTGTCCTGCTTGTAGTAGTACGACATCGCGTCACCGTGGGTGTCGGTGACATAGTCCAGGTGCCACTCATACGCCATGTTGCACACCGAGTCGGCCCAGGTCGCGTTCCAGCACGGGTCACCCGAGTGCGCCGCGTAGACCGGCTCCCAGTCCACCGAATTCGTCTGACCCGTCGAGGTGTAGCCCGGCAGCTCGTTCAGGCCGAAGTAGTACTCCGTGCCGTCGCGCTCGGTGACCGTCCAGTAGTCGGTGTTGTAGGTGTTCTGGCCCTTGTTCGAATCGGCGACATGGGAGATGACGGCGCCGTTGTCGTTCTGGAGCTTGAAGGTGCCGTTGTCGTCCACGATCGTGGTGCTCGAGCCGTTGAGCGAGATCGAGAGGATCTCGCCGTCGTAGCACATGTCCTGCGTGCTCGTCGGCGAGGCGGTGCCCTCCGGGCTGTCGGAGCACGGCACGTACGTCTGGGTGATGTAGTTCTCGGACGGATCCGTCCAGCCGTCACCGACCATGGAGGCCTGCGCGTTGGTCATCGAGGTCTTGCCGTCCACCGACCCGGAGTCGTAGTCCAGCTCGACCTTCGGCGTCAGCGAGGTCGAGGAGGAGGGCACGGTGATCGGGTAGTTGTAGGTGAAGTCGCCCTCGGAACCGCCGGCGGTCCACGACCCGGCGGGCGAGAGCTTGGTGGCGGCGTAGTTGCCGGTGGCCGAGCCCTCCTCGCCCGCGCCGGAGGACGCGGCGAGCACGATGCCCGAGGACGGGCTCGACGCGCTGACCGCCGACGCGGTGCCGATGACGTAGTTGCCGTCGCTGACCGTGCCGCCGCCGGTGTAGGCCGCGCCGGACGAGGCCGCCGTGTCGGCACCGGATATCTTCACGACGCCGGAGAGCGTGTCGGCGGCGGGGTCGTTCACGGCCCCGGTCACGGGCGTGCGCACCCGGCACTTCGCCAGCTGCGGCGTGGTCAGCGCGCAGGCGGGCAGGGTGTAGAGCTCCAGGCGCGACCCGAAGTTCGCGCCGTACGCGTCCTTGAACGCCGCGTAGTCCAGGCCCACCCGCACGCTGCCCGAACCGCCGCTTCCGGCGACCGAGTAGACGACTCCGGTCACGCCCAACTGCTTGGCAAGGCTCTGCGACGCAACCGCTCCGGTCACGCTGCTCGGCCCGGAGAGGGTTGAGGTGCGCTGCGCCCACAGCGGCGTGCCCGCGATCGACGCCTTCGGCAGCTGCGCCGCGGTGACGGCGGGGGGCTGGTTGCCCGAAACCGTTGCGGTGCCGCGGGCCTGCAGCGTCGCAGACCCCGAGGTCGCGGCCGGCAGTTGCGTTCCGCTCGCCTTGTAAACGCCCACGGACTTGCCGTTCAGGGTCATCGTCCGGGTGTTCGTGTGCGACTTCGAGGACATCACGACGCCGGTGACCGCCGGGCCGCTCGATGCAGCCGGTCTCGCCGCCACGGCCGCGACCGCCGGCATCGGACTCGCCAGCGCGAGCCCGGCCACCAGCCCCACCACGACAGTGGGACCAGCCAGCCGTATCGGCCGCCTCCCCTGACGGGTACGCCACCAGCCACCACGAGCGAACATCGAAGCCGCCTCCCCATCCGCTCGCTCCCGACCTCCGGGGCGCACGGCTATTGCCAAGTCAAGCCACAGCAGACAAGCGAAAGCCACCGCATGCTCGTGGGCGAACACGCGATGAACCACCTTGAACATAGACCCTTACAGACCACTGACACTAAGAGCATTTTGATAACGATCTGATAACCCCACAAGGATCTTTATCAAGGTTCGCACCCAAAATCGGGCATTCCGACACGCCCTCCGCCCCTTCACTCGGCGCGTCGACCTGTAACGATGACTCGGCACGGTCTAGGCGTCACGTATGAGCGATGCCGGACGCCGCTAATCTCAGATAACGGAACGGAAGCCTTTTCGTCATGATCTTGTCACCTATTGGCTTTAAACAAAGATACTTGATACCAACCATGGCTGCTGCGCTGTTCGCCCTCTGCTTGACCGGGGCCAACACCGCGCAGGCCGCGTCCTCCATCCCATCGAATGCGGCCAAGCCGTCCTCGAAGTCATCGAGTTCCTCGGCCGCCGCCGGCCCCCAGGCCGCGCGGGAGCAGGCGCTCAAGCAGGCGCGCTCGACCGGCAAGCCGGTGGCCGTCTCCTCGGCCACCACCGCGTTCTCCACCCTGACCGCGGAGCCGAACGGGCAGCTGGTGCTGTCGGACTCGGTCAACCCGCAGCGCACCGAGGTCGGCGGGACCTGGAAGTCGCTGGACGCGACGCTGGTGCGCAATGCCGACGGCACCTACTCGCCGAAGGTCTCCACCGAGCACCTGGCGATATCCGGCGGCGGCACCAGCCCCCTGGCCAGCATGGCCGCCGGCACCTACGGGCTCTCGCTCACCCTGCCCTCCTCGATCCCCGCGCTGCCCGCCCCCACGGTCAGCGGCGCCACCGCGACCTACGCAAACGTGCTGCCCGGGGTGAGCCTGACCGTCACCGCCTCCACCACCGGCGGTTTCTCCGAGGTCTTCGAGGTCGCCGACGCCCAGGCCGCGGCGAACCCGGCGCTGAGCACTCTGACGTTCGGCACCAAGACCACCGGCGGGATCGTCGTCGCGGCGGACAAGGCGGGCAACCTCACCGCCCGCACCCCGCGCGGCGTGGCCCTGTTCACCGCGCCGATCCCGCAGATGTGGGACTCGGCGACCTCCAGCGCCGAGTCCGCGACCCCGGCCACCGACCCGCACACCGGCATCCACCTCGATCGGCGCACCGGCAGCCCGGTCACCTCCAGCGCCGCCGCGCCCGGAGCCGCCGCGCACACCGCGCGCCTGGGCGTGAGCGCCGGCCACGGCACGCTCACCCTCACCGCCGACAAGTCCCTGCTGACGGGCAAGAACACCGCGTGGCCGGTCTTCATCGACCCCACCTGGGCCTCGACCGGCGGCGACGTCAACAACTGGACTTACACGTCGAGCGAGTACCCGACGGCGACGCACTTTGACATCGCCACCAGCTCGGACTACCTGCACGTCGGATACGTCGACCCCGACTACGACACCGACGGCTACGAGAGCAACGACATCTCCTACTTCCAGTACAACATGGGAGCCCTCTCGTCGCTGCTGTCCGGCGCCACCGTCAACACCGTGAACTTCTACACCGATGACGTCTGGTCCGACTCCTGCACCAGCGAGCCGATCGACCTCTACTACACCGGCGCGATCAACTCGAGCACCAGCGCGTCCACCGCGCCGGCCTGGGGCAGCCAGCTTGAGCAGCTGTCCTTCGCCTACGGCGGCACCGGCTGCGCCGCGGCCCAGGACGTCACCTGGAACTCCCCCGCGCTGACCACCCTCGTGCAGGACCAGGCGAACAACGGCATCAGCAAATCCACCACGCTCACCCTCGCGCTGCGCGCGGACGACGAGACCAACCCATTGACCTGGCGCAAGTTCGATCAGTCGACCGCCACGATCTCGATCACCTTCGACCAGCCGCCGAACACGCCGACCGCGGCGGACATGTCCACCAGCCCGGCCACCCCGTGCGCCTCGGCCACTACCGACGCGGTGGGTCTGGGCCCGGTGACGCTCTACAGCTACGTCTCGACGAAGATGGGCAGCCAGAACCCGCTGCAGTACCAGTTCATCCTGTGGAGCAGCAGGGCCGGCTCGGGCGGCAGCCCGATCTACAGCTTCGGCCCGTCCAGCACCGCGACGACGCCCAACGACTCCTTCGCCAGCATCCAGCTCCCGGCGAGCGACTTCACCGGCACCAGCAGCTGGACCGCAGGCTCGTTGACCGAGTTCTTCTGGGCGGTGAAGGTCTCCGACGGTCTCACCAGCAGTCTCTCGTTTTCTCCCACCTGTGACTTCTACTACGACCCGACCAAGCCCGGCCAGCCCAGTTTCGCCGACACCGCCCAGTGCGGAGGCGGCACGATCGGCACCGCAGGAACCTCCATCTCCTTCACCCTCGACCCCGACACCAGCAACGGCGAAGCGAAACCCAGCGCGTACCGCTACCAGCTCAACACCTCCGCCCCCGCCACCGTCCCCGCCAACGGCGACGGCACGGGAACGATCACCCTTATACCGGTACAGAGAGTCAATGTACTCACGGTGACCGAGGTGTCTACCGGCGGCAACCTCGGAGACACCGCGACCTGCCCGTTCCTCGTGGGCCCTGCAGCCAACGCGGCCGACCGCGACCTCACCGACGACGGCATCCCCGACCTGCTCACCGCAGGTCAGACCGAGATTAGCAACTCGAACGGGACCACTCCGTACACCTACACCACCGACCCCTCCAGCGCCATCCCAGCCGGCCTGGACCTGTCCTCCGGCATCCCCGACTCCGCAGGCACCGCCGGCACCGGAGAGGTCCAGTCCAACGCCACCGACATCGGCATCAACGGCACCGGAACCGGCGTCAACGGCTCCACCCCCGCCGGCTACAACGGCGACGACGTCATCACCGGAGAATTCACCGGCAACGGCTTCCAAGACGTCCTGGCCTACAACCCCTCGACCACCGCGGGCTCGATCATCCAGGGCAACGGCAACGGCCTCGCGCTCTCCCCTCAACTGACGGGCTACCAGGCCGGCATCAAGGTAGGCGACCTGGCCGATGTCAACGGCGACAGCCCGGCCCAGCTCGTCAACGCCTACGACGCCGCGTCCGCGTCGAACCCGGTGGATGAGACCACCCCGGACCTGCTGGGCCTCAGCGGCAACTCGACCAACGGCTACTACCTCGAGTACTACCTCACCAGTGGGGCAGGCGTATTCGGGGCCGAGGGCAAGGGCGCCGCGCAACTGAGCAACGAAACCCCCGACGGCGACACCAGCTGGCAGAACTGGGTCATCGCCTCCACCCAGATCGCCGACTCCCCCGACCTTGTGCTGTGGAAGCCGAGCAGCGGCGAACTCTGCCTGTGGCAGGACATCCAGGTCACCAACCTCAACATCAACACCGGCCCCCTGGCAGTCGCCCTCGGCGACTCGAACTACGGCACCGCGACGCTGACCTACACCGGCTCGGCCACCAACCCCTGCGGCCAGGAACTCTCCTCGAACTTCGACACCAACACCACCATGGCCACGCTCGAGACCGCCGACATCACCGGCAGCGGCACCCCCGCCGTCTGGACCATCACCCCCGGCGCCACCAACAACGTCAACTGGACGACGTTCTCCAACCTCTCCACCACCGTCGGCGCCGTCGCCACCGCGACCACCGGCACCACACCGCAGACCCTGGCCACCACCAGCCACGCCTGGGGACTGAGTGACGAGCAGTCCGGAGTGGCCACCACCGCCGCCGACGCCTCCGGCGGACTGACCCTCACCAACAACAACGGCGCCACCACCGGCAACGGCGCCAACTGGAGCAGCGGAGACTACAACACCTTCAACCCCGACCTCGACCTCACCGCAGCCGACAACGGCGCCCTGACCACAAGCGCGAGCAGCACCAGCGTCATCAACCCCAACAGCTCATGGACCGCCGACATCTGGGCCGAACCCACCACCCTCGGCACCGCCGTATGGTCCCAAGGCGGAGCCGACAACCCCCTTGCCGTCCTGTCAACCACGACCGCAGGAGCCTGGGAACTCTCGGTCAACACCACAGCCGCGACCAGCACCACCGGAAACACCTTCACCGTGATCACCGGCGGGACCGTCGATCTGAGCGAATGGACCGAGGTCACCGCGACCTACAACGCCGACACCAACATCCTCTCGCTCTACGCCGACGGCACCGAGATCGCCGTCGTCAGCGACGCCACCGTCGCGACCGTCACCACCGGCCCGTTCATCCTCGGAGCACAGCAGTCCTCGAACACCGCGTACTCCGCCGCCTCCCTCGCCCACAACTACAACGGGCAACTCGCCGACCTACGCATCTGGAACGGCGTCGTCCCCCCCACCACCGCCGCCGCCCTCGGCAGCTCCTTCGTTCCGCTCACCCCGGGACGCATCATGGACACCCGCGAGAACGGCACCACCGGCAACCCCAGGGCCGGCGCGGCCCTCGGACCGGTGACCTCCGACTCCACCACCGTGGTACCCGTCGAAGGCGCCACCGTCGCCGGAACCACCCTGCCCTCGACCAACATCACCGCAGCCGCCGTCTCCATCACCGTCCTCAGCGAGACCGCGAACGGCTACCTCACCGCCTACCCCGACGGATCCCCGACACCCATCACCTCAACACTCAACTACCTCACCTCGGCGACCGGAACCAACTCCGCCATCGTCCCCCTCGGCACCGACGGCGACTTCGACATCTACAACAGCTCCACCGGCACCGCCCAACTCATCGTGGATGTCACCGGCTACTTCACCACCGGCACAGGCGCAAACAACACCAGCACCTACACGCCGTTGACGGACCCGTCCCGCGCACTCGACACCCGCAGCGGCCTCGGCACGAGCGAAGCACCCATCGCCAGCGACGCCGGCATCACACTCACCGTCGCGGGCAACACCACCGCGGACATCCCCGCCGACGGCACCAACACCGTCACCGCCGTCGCCATCAACCTCACCGCGATCAACAGCACGGGCAGCGGAGAACTCATCGCCTACCCCGACGCAACCAACAGCCTCACCAACCCGACGGAATCCACCGCGCTCACCTACGCCAGCGGCCAGAACATCGCCGCCGCCCTGATCGTGCCCGTCGGCGCCAACGGAAAGATCGACATCTACAACTCGGGCGGCGCCTCAGTCAACGTCGTCGGCGACATCTCCGGCTACTACACCACCTCCACCACCGGACAGAAGTTCCACGCCCTCTCCTCCACCCGACTCCTCGACACCCGCGCCTACAACCCCTCCACCGGCACCAAGGCGCCGATCCCGGCCAACACCACCATCACCATGCCCACCCCCGCCGCCATCAACGCCACCAACCCGACCCTCGACCTCAACATCACCGTCACCGGAGGCACCGCCGCCGGCGACCTGAACGTGTACCCCGACGGCCAGTCCATTCCCACCGCCAGCGCCATCAACTGGGCCACCGGCCAGACCGCCGCCAACCTCAACATCGCCGCAGCCAGCAACGGCAACAAGATCGACATCCACAACGCCTCCAGCGGAACCATCGAAGTCATCGTCGACGTCGACGGCTACTTCGTGAACTGACCCCCAGCACACAACGCCAAGTGGGGTCGCGCAAACCATGCGCGACCCCACTTAGCAAACCCTTGAGTTACCGGTCAGGGTCGCCCCGGCCAACTTGGACCCGCACCACAACACACCGCCTGAACCTGAACTGAACCGCAGATGCAGTTCGAAACCGCCCACACCGCAGGTTCGCTGACCGCGGACGAGCTCGAACGCCTGGCCAAGGACGCCTCCCGACGCCGAAGCCGACGCCCCGAGCGTGCGAAGACCCCGGTGCCCACCGGGCCGGAGACCGCACAACTGCCCGGACAGCGGCCCACGCCCACCACCAAACGGGTACGCCCATCCGGGCGAACCCTGCCACAACGAGAAAACAGCAGATCAACGGGCTAGATCGCACGGAGAACTCTAGGCAAGCTCAGCATAAGCCAGGAGTGTGTTCTGAACCGTGTCGACTCCACATCGCTTCGGCGGCTGGATTCACCGACACGATCGATACCAGCGCCGCGGCGATAATGACCACGGTTCTTCGCTGGAGGCTGCCGCGGTTCACAGCGAACACGAGCCGTCCGCGCCTGTCGCGGCACTCGTCACCATCCAGGCGCCGTTCATCAGCGTCACAGTCGAGGTGCTCGCGCTCAGCCCCGTTTGGACCGCTCCGTACTGCTTGCCGGTGGCCACGTAGTACTGGATGAAATGGCGAAAGTCGATGCAGTCGGTGACCGTGACGGTCGGCGGGTCGCCGTTCAGATTCTGCGCACTCACGCGTGGGTGCAGAATCGGCATGCCGCGCGAGGCGACGCCGTGTGCCTCCTCGACGTAGTCATCCTCGGAGATCGTCATAAGTAGGTCCCCAGCGATATGCCGCTCGAGTCGGGAGTCGCGGTAGTTACCGCCGTCCTCGACGGCGGCCGCATCGGCCCACGCCGCTACGTAGGCCGCGAGGGCGGCCTGGGCCTGTGGCCCGAGCGTGCTGCTCGGCGACGCTGAGGGCACCGCCGAAGATGTCGAAGTCGACTTGCTCGCTGCTGCAGGGCTTGCTGGCGAGCCGCTGCACGCAGCCAGAGCGCCGATCAGAGCTGCCCCGAGCATGACAGTGTGCTGCAGTCTCCGCATCCGCATCGTCCCGACGTCTCGTGTGCATGCGAGACGGCACGCCTCGCCCACCAGCTTCGTAAATTAGCCGGGAAGTAGCGAGAAAAAGGCTGATTCAGCTTGAGACCGGCAGGACTCTACCCAATCTAGTGAGTGGTCTGCTCAGCGCCGCGCGATCCGGAGACCGTGTTCCTCCCGGAGGACATGCCCTGACCGCTCAGGACAAGAGCAGGATGCAGTTCCAGCGACTGGCTGGCGTGGCAGACGAGGGTAGGCCGGCGTGGTCGGCGAGGGCGAGGGCGGCGCCAGCGGCTCCGGTGAGGAGGCCGGGATCGTCTTCGAGAGCGCCGCGTTCGCTGTGCTGGACCAGATATCGGTGGCGTGGATTAGCAACCGTTTCGATCCTTCTCGCGGCGAGTTCGGCGAGGCCTGGATGGTCGTCGGAGGCTGCGAGGATCCCGGCGTAACCGTGACAGAGGGTGGGCCCTTCAACATCCCAGGTCGGAGAGCCCCGCGCCGCGAGGCTTCGCATCGCTTGATGGGCTGTGACCTGGTATTTATCCTCGCTGGTGGCGCGCGCGGCCTGAGCGAGGGCCACTGCAATGCCGGGGATGCCGTAGCACCAGGCGTCATGCCGTCCGCGGACGGGAGCCGCCTTGCCGCACTCGAGCTCGTAACCCGTGATGCGCGGTGGCCACATTTCGGTGGCGGGATCACGCCAGCGCAGGAGCCAGTCGGCAGCTGCGCGTATCCCCTTTTCTTGGCCAGGAACGTCGTGTCCGGCGATTCGGGCGACGGCGAGGAGTGCAAGTGGTCCGGCGATGCCGTGCGCGGTCCCGGTGGCTGCCGCGCCACTCGGGTGCACCTGTGCGGCTGATGGGTGGGCGTCGGGTGGTAGCCACCAGCCTGGCCTGCTCTCGCTCCCGCTGTTGATCATCGCGGTGAGGGTTTGGAGCGCAGCTTCGAGTCCGATCGTGACGTGCTCGTGCCCTTGGTCTACTGCGGCCATGAGGACTCTGCCGATGCCGGCGAGGCCGCAGATCACGTCATAAGCGGCCCACGAGGTGGGTGGTTCGCACGACCGAAGTCGGTCATGTTGTTGCTCGGCAATGGCAATGGCGTGAGCTGAGAGCCAGCGTGCGGCTGCGGCGCATTGATCGTGGAGCCGCTGTGCGTCTGGCAGGTAGGACGCTCCGATGATCAAGGAGGCGGCCACGGAGCCAAGCCCTGTGAAGATTCCGCTTCCCGTGCTTCCACGTTGGCGGATATGGATAGCGAGCCGGTTCCAGTGTTCGACGGCGGCTGTGGCGAAGCAATCGTCGACGGCGGAGAGTCGTGCATGCAGTAGGGCGGTCCCGGACAGACCTGACAGCGATTCGCGGGCGGTTTGGCTGAGGCCGCGGGCGACTACATCAACATCCAGCAGCCTCTCAGCGATGGCGAGAGCCAGCTTCGCGCTGACGGCGGCAGTCATGAGGTACGAGCGATGAGGTCGGCGGCCAGAGCGCGCATGAGCGGCTCATCGTCACCCGAGGGCAGAACCCGGTTGGCGTGCATGTGGATCAGAGAGGATGCGCAGGAGGTGCGCAGGTGTGCCGGTACGGCGTTGCGGTAGACGCTGAGCTGATCGCGCAGGGCGGCGAACAGTTCCTCGCCGCCTGGCCTCAGAGCCTCCATGGCAGCGTCGGCGGTGCGAACGCGGGGCCGAAGGCGGTTCATCGTCTGCCGGGCAGAGCGCTGAAGCTGCCGCCCGGCGAGTGCGGACAGGTCGCGCTCTGCGACGGTACGGACAATCATGGCTGCGACCTGTCCTTGCCGAAAACCTCGTCCCCGCAGGTCAGCTGCCGATCGAGGTTGCGTCCGGTTCGGCGTTTCCGCGATGATCGTCTCTCGTGTGTCTACGCTTCGTGTTCCTCCTCGCCCTGCGGATACCGGCGTGGCTGCGGCTCTCGCGCCGCCCCTCGGCCTGGAAAGACGCGGAAATCCTGCTACTGCGCCACCAGGTCACAGTCCTGCAACGCCAGAGCACGGCTCGACCGAGGCTCACCTGGGCCGATCGCGCCCTGATCGCGACGCTGCTGGCCGTGATACCCCGGCGCCGCCACGGCGCCCTGCACCTGCCCGTAACCCCCGCGACGATCCTGCGCTGGCACCGCGACCTTGTCAGACGCCGGTGGGCGGCGAAGTCCAGGCACAAACAGCCGGGACGGCCCCGCAAGCACCCACAGATCACCCGGCTCGTGCTGCGCATGGCCCGCGAGAACCCCTGGGGCTACCGGCGGATCACCGGGGAACTGGCCGGACTGGGCATCACCGTCGCGCCCTCCACCGTCTGGGAGATCCTCAAGAAACACGGCATCGATCCCGCGCCGCAGCGAAGCGGCCCGAGTTGGGCGCAGTTCCTGCGCTCCCAGGCCGAGGCGATCATCGCCTGCGACTTCTTCACCGTTGACCTGCTCGACGGCACCAAGGCGTACGTCCTGGCGGTGATCGAGCACGCGACCCGGCGCATCCACATCCTCGGCGCCACTGCGCATCCGACCGCGGAGTGGGTCACCCAGCAGGCACGCAATATGCTGATGGACCTCGAAGAGGGCCCCGGAAGGGTCAAATTCCTGATCCGCGACCGCGACATCCTCTACCCGCCCGGCTTCGACCAAACCCTTGCCGACGCAGGCATCACAACCGTGCACAGCGCCGTGCGGGCACCGCGCATGAACTCGATCACGGAACGCTGGATCGGAGGCTGCCGCCGCGAACTACTCGACCGCACCCTCGTATGGAACCTGCCGCACCTGCGCCGCATCCTGCGCGACTACGAAGCCCACCACAACCGCCACCGCCCGCACATGGCACTGGCCAGCGCCGCCCCGGACCGGCCGCTCCCGCCCGAAGTCGCCGACCTCCAGGCATTCCGGGCGCGACGACACGACCGCGCCGGCGGCATCATCCACGAATACCGACAAGCCGCCTGACCTGCACGGACGAGGTTTTCGGCAAGGACAGTCGTACCAGCGCTCGAACAAGCTCCTCGGCTTCCCGGGCGGTCACGTGCGGACGGTTCACCGGTCCTTCTCCGGCTTCTCTTCGCTGCTGATGCCGTCGACGCAGTCATCGATCCGCAGGCAGAGGGTGATCACTTCTCGGCGCAGCTGGCTGAGCGCGAGGTCGAGCAGGTCGAGGCCCTCGACCCGCTGATCGTGCTCGGTGCCCGCGGGGACGGGCGGAGTGTGGTCGAGCGCGTTGAGCGCGGCGGCCAGGACCGTGCCCGTCAGCTCCTCGGGCACGGTCAGCACCCAGCCGCCGAGCCCGGCCGAGGGGCTGAGGCTGTAGAGGCGGCACTCGGTCTCGTGTGGGTCGGCGGCGTGCAGCATCAGACGGCCGCACGGCGATGCCGCACGGAACGTCGACGCGGCGGGCGTGGGGCAGCAGGGGCAGGGCCGCTCGATCCTCCAGCCCTCGTGCTGCAGCCAGCCGGACAGGTCGGGGGCGGTGACGTTTGACGAAGGGGACGTATTCAAAGGTCTATTTCTCCAGTTCCAGGTCACGTGGTTCACGGATCGTGCTGCTGCAGGCGTGGGCCCGGCGGGGCTCGGGCTCGCCTACGTAGCTCGTTCACGAGGTGGCCTGCTCGGACAGGTAGTGGTGGGCGAGGGCGAGAAGGGCCTGCTGCTGGCCGATGGTGATCGATTCCAGGTAGCCGGCGAGTTCGGCCGTGCGCACTGCGGCAGCCTTACGCAGGGCGGCGAAGACCAGGCGGAGTACGGCGAATTCGGCTTCAGGGCCGACGCGCACGTCGGCGAGCTCGAGGGCCGGGGTGATGTGCGCGAGCAGCAGCCAGTGCAGGTCGGGGTGCACCAGCGGCAGGCTGCTGGCCGAGAGCTGCGCGCGGTGGTGGTAGGCCAGGGCTGTGACATAGGCGGCCGCGTCGTGCACCCGGGTACGGGTCGGCGGTACGGGCCCGGGGCGGGGCGGCGAAGGGGGTGTCTGCGTGTCCTGTGACGTGACGGGAGGCTCGGTCATGGCATGGCTCCAGGAAGGTTCGGTGCGAACAGGGGTAAGCGAGGGCACGCGATCGCGCAGCCGTCGTCGCGGTGTACCGGAATGGCCGCGCTCGCGAGCCGGGCCGTGCACGGAGGCGGCGCCGGTGAGGCGGGGCCGTGGCGGAGCCCAGGCCCCCACGCTGCCCCGGCCATACGCGGACGGCCAGGGCAGCGGAGACGAAGTGTGGCGTGGTCGTTACTGTTCGGTGGGGGCGGTGGCCTGGGCGGGTTCCGGCTGTGTATCGGCCGGGTCCGCCTGCTCTTCCGCCTGCGCCGTAGTGATGTCGGTGGTGATCTGGACAGTGATGCGGGCCTCGGCCTGGTCCGCGTCGGCGCGATCGGGGTCCAGGCCGCCCGGGATGGCCAGGGCCTTGATGAACGCGGCGATGGCTTCGGCCGGGCAGTTGTCTCCGAAACCGGCGCGCCAGCCGCGGCGCGGGGCCTCGGGGTCGGTGTAGGTCACCAGCCAGAGCCCGCCCATCGGGTTGCCCGCGTAGCGGGCGGACTCGGGCCCGAACTCGATGCGCAGCCGCTCGTCCGGGCTCACGGCCCAGCTGGTCTCGTTCTCATCCGTCCCGCGCCGGAACCCGGCGTCGGCCCCGGCGTCCAGGGCGGATTCGGGCAGGCCGCAACCGGCCGCGTAGGCGGGCACCGTGTGCCCGGGCACGGGCGCCGGGGTGTGGTCCGGAGCCGACCCGGCGGTGGCGGTGTCGGGCGTGCCGGTGCGGCGAGGGGTCCGGGCGGGGGTACGGGTAGCAGTCATGACAGAGCATTCCTTTACTGGTTGGTGTTTCCATGGCCCGCAGCAGCACCCGTAGCCGCCTTTGTCGCAGGCTCGGGCGCGGATGCGAGGGATCAGGGGGCCGTCATGCGGCCAGGGGCGGCGCGCCAGATCATGGCTGGATGGGAGGGCGCGCCGGAGGGGCGACGTGCTGGGGCGCTAGGAGCCGGGCCGGTAGGCTGCGACCGGACCGGGCGCGCCTAATTGAGGTAGGCGCGGCCGGTTCCGTGTACGTCGCCCGGCGACGGATCGCCTACGCGGCGTCGGGCGCGTCGGCGGCGCTGTCGGCGGGGGCGGTGTCGGTCGCCTGCGCGGGTGCGGATGTCGTGTAGCGGCGCGGGTGCTCGCCCGTCATGACGAGCTCGCCTCGGTTGAGCAGACCGGTGATGGCCGCGCCGGTGGCGCCGGTGCCGTTGCCCAGCTCACGGGCCAGTTCCGTGACCGTGAGCTGCGCACCGGGGTGCGCGGCGAGCACCTCCAAGATCCGCGCGCCGATCGATCCCGGCCGCGTCCCCACGCCCGTGCCGCCAGTGGTGGGACGCGGCGCCGTGGCTCCGCCGGTGCGGAGGGGGGAACGGCCCGGGCCGGTGCCCAGGCCGAGGGCTGCGCCCATGGCCCGGTGCATGATCGAGAGGGTGTCGGCGTCGGGTGCGGCGGTGGTCAGCAACTGGCAGAGCATGCCGATCAGCTCGGCCGTCGGCTCGGCCGCGGTGACCGCCTCCATCAGGATCCCGGTGAGCCCGGCCGGGGCGGCGGCCTCCCCGTTGGTGTAGGGAGCCATGGCGGCGGTGAACGCGGCGCGGATGGGCGCGGCCATGGCCGCGTACGGGTCGGCCGGAACAGCGGCAGTGGCGCGGGCGGTCGTCTCGGTCATGTCAGTACTCTCTTTCCGTTTCTTATCGGGCCGGTCGGGCTAACCGGCGTCGTGGACGCTATTCCCACGCTATTAACGAAGTCAACTGATACGCGTACGTCCATCGGGTGATTTTCGACGCCCCGGGTAAACCACCATTAGTTGAATTCGCCTGCGCTGCTTTGAATGCGTCGCGGCGGGATATCAGCTCGTGTGACGCCGCGCTCGAATCCGGCCCGGCTCGGGCTCGGCTCGACGCCGGCAGCGCCGGCGAGGCTGGAGCGGGAAGGGGAGGAGGACAAGAGGCGCGGCGGACTCAGCGTGCCGGGGGCCGGATGCGCCGGGCGGTGGGTATCGCGTGGATAGGTCGATTACGACCTATCAGCCCCGGCCGGGCGCGCCTTGCACATGGCGGCTGAACTGTGCGTATGCAGATCCCAGCCCCTCCTTCAGGAACGAGGTGGCCAGAGCGGGGCTCAGCGCCGGGGTCAGGGAGGAGGTCAGGGAGGGCGGGGCCTGGATAGCTGTACATTGATTCGCTCCTTTCGTTCCTTCCGCGTCTCGGTCGCCCTGCCGCCAGCGGCTGCGGTCCTGTGCGGCTCCGCAGCGTCGAGGGCCCGGAGGCTGTTTGCGCGGTGGCCGAATCGGTGATTGGACCCACTTTTCCGGGACCCGTCTTATGATTTCGACGATAGCGGTTCGCCGGATATCGCGGGCGCATGAATGCCCCCGGTCGGCGAAGGTTCTTCACGGCGGATTTCACGGGTGTCGGTGCATAACGCGGTACGCGCGGTCATTTTCTGGCGGGTACGCAGATGCGTGGATCTGCCGCGAGGAATTGCTGGAGTATTTCGGCTTTCCGCTGCCATTTCTGGTACGCGGTGGGCGCTCCGGAGTGCTGTACGGCCTGGGCGGCCTGCCACAGCGGGATGCTCCACCAGCCGGGGACGCGCTGCAGGTGCCGGTAGAACTGCTGGGCCGCGTAGGCGGGGTTCATGATCTGAGCGGGGCTGCCCCAGCCCTGGGAGGGGCGCTGCTGGAACAGCCCGAGACTGTCCCGGTCCCCGCGGTCGAGGTTCTCCAGGCCGGATTCCTGCATGGCGGTGGCCAGCGCGATCACGACGGCACGGTCTACCGGTGTGATGTCGTCCTCGAGCGCGACCTGGTTGATGACGGCGGCGTTCGCGGCCTGCCGCGCAGTCAGATCCAGCCCTTCGACGTGGATACCGCCGTCGACGCGACAGGCGACCGCCCCGTAATCCTCGGCGAGCCGGGGAGCGGCACCGTCATTGCCGAGCAGCCCGCCGGTAAGCAGGCTGAGGACCGCGGCCGCCGCGGCGGCGCTCAGCAGCAGGAAGCAGAGGGCGAGCGTACCGGCGGCGAGCCCGGCTTTGGCGAGCACGCACATCTCCCCTCAAGCTACTGCTGCTGGATGGCGAGTTTCGGCGCGACGGGGATCGGTGCACGCACCGCGCGGTCGCCCATCAGCGGGGCGAGCAGCTTGACCCCGCGGCCCGCGAAGTAGCTCGGGATCTGCGCGAGCGTGACGCGCATGTCGGCGCCCAGTGGCCGCCAAGCCGGCCCGCCGAGGAGTCCGCCGAGTTCGTGGATCTGCGCGGTGGCGCGTTCGGCGGGCGCGGTGACGGTGGTGGCGATCGGTAGCCCGGCGGCGTCCGGGATCTTCGCCAGCCTGCCGTGGAGGCGGTATTCGCGTTCCGCGTCGGGCAGCTGGATCAGGATCGGGCGGTGCCCTCCGTAGGCGGCGGCGTAGCGCGCGTAGCCCGCGCTCTTCTCTGCGAGCTGCGGAAGGTGCTCGCTGCCGGTGTCGTGCTCGAAGAAGAACCCGAACCCCTTCTCCGTCGCCGGGTCGCGGTGCACGGCGTAGGCGTCCGGGCGGATCAAGTCTCCCCACAGCCCCATGCACGTGTACTGGTTCCACCACGCGGCGAGCTGCCCGCGCGCGGCGAGGGAGACGAGCGCGTCGGTCAGCCCGATGGTGTGCGCCAGATCCGGGCGCGCACCCTGGCGCAGCAGCTTGGCGTGGTTGTAGCCGTATTCCTTCGGCGTCATGTCGTGCGCGGCCGCAACCAGCAGCGCGCCGCGCGGACCGAGGATATAGCGGTAGCACTGCGCCCCGCACCAGGAGGCACTGAGCGTCCGGAACCGGTCGAGTAGGCCGAGCTCGCGCAGCTGGGACAAGCGGTAGTTCATCGTGCGGGCGCGGGTGAAGGCCAGGGCGTGGATCTGCATCGCGGTCAGCAGCCGGTGCTCACCGAGCATCGCCAGCAGCCACCGGTCCCGCGGCGTCGTGCGGAACAGCAGATAGGCCAGACCGTCGACGGGCGCCGGGTAGTTGCTCGAGCCACCGCGTCCTTTCGCGGCCGGGTTGAGGGGGATGGCCGCCTCGGTGCCGGCATCGGTGCGGGTCATGCGGATACCTCCTGCTCGGTGGTGCCGCTAGCGCCGGTGGTGCCGGGGGTTTCGGCTGGGATGTCGTTGCCGGTCAGTCGCGTGCGCAGTTCGGCTGCGCGGCCGGGGATGGCCGGTGGCATGGGCCTGGTCGCCAGCGTGCACGCGGGCTGTTCGGCTCCGGCGACCACGAGCCGGACGGCGGCCTGGTAGGCGCCGAGGCGCGCGAGGTCGTGTTCGCCGAGGTTGGGGTAGGTGTGTTTGGCGAGCTTCGCAGCGTCCTCGGGCGAGGCGTTGAAGTAGATCTTGTTGCGGGCGTTGGCGGAGATCGCTTCGCGCATCGCGGCCGGCAGCTGCCCGAGGTCCTGGTGCGCGAGAATGAGCGAGAGCCGGTAGCCGCGCGCCTCGGCGAGCATGTCCTCGACCCTCAAAGGCAGGTTGAGGTAGGTGTGCGCCTCATCGACGACCAGCGCCGCGTCCGGCCGGTCCGAGTCCGGGTGCATCCCCGCGCGGGCGGTGGCTCCCTGCCAGGTCTTGGCGATCAGGAAGCTGCCGAGCAGCCGCGAGGTCTCCTCCCCGAGCACGCCCTTGGGCAGCCGAGCGAGCAGCAGCCCGCCGGAGAGCACCGCCTGGATGTCGATATCGGTGGGACCCGAGGCGATGACCTTGGCTGGGTAGTCGCGCATGAGGAACCCGCGCAACTTGTTGAGCAGCGGCGCCGTCAGCTGGGCGCGGGCGGCCTCGGAGTGCTGCTCGTAGCCCGCCCAGAAGTTGAGCAGCACCCGGTGCCGGTCGTGGCGCAGCGCGTCGGTGTAGCGCCGGCGGATCCGCGCGTCCGTCAGCAGCTCCGGCACCTCGGCCAGGGTCGGGAACGGCAGGTCCGCACGGGCCCGGTCCGCCTGCATCAGCGTCAGGCACGCGGCGCGCAGCAGGTCGTCTGTGCGCGGCCCCCAGAACCCGGCGTAGATCTTCGAGAAGATCCCGACGAGGTGGTCGGTGGCCAGGTACGGCTCCGCGCCGTCGAGCATGTTCACCCGCGGCACCGGCACGCTCTCGTCGCATGGGTCGAACAGCACGATCGGGCGCTCGAGCGCCGCGGACGGTAGCCGATCGAGGACGTTGGTCACCAGGTCGCCCATCGGATCGATCACGACCTGGCCGCGCCCGGCCGCGGCGTCCTGCAGGATCAGGTTCACCAGCAGCGTGGATTTACCCGACCCGGTCTTACCCAGCATGTGCACGTGCTGGCGCGCATCGGCCACCGGCAACGCGACCGCACGCGGCGGACCGGCGTCCGCGTCGCCGAGCACCTTCGCGCCGCCGCCGGTGCCCGTGGGAAGGGCCGGGG
>NZ_JAGSOG010000320.1 GCF_018139695.1 Actinospica durhamensis
CGTCGGGGTGGGCGTCGACGAGGTAGCGGTTGCCGTTGTCGTCCTGGCGCCACAGTTCCCAGCGCGGAGGTGCGGTGGGAGCGGCGGTCGGGGCAGCGGCCGGGTCGTCCATGGCGAGCAGCCTACGTCACGGCGGCGATGGCGGTCCTGCCCCGCCGACCGCGTGATCGCCGCCGATCCCGCCGATTCCGCCGATTCCACGAGTTCGGCGGCGCCGGTGTTGACCGCGTGTTTCCGACTCTTGACAGAGAGCTGAAGCCGGAGCATCTTTCCCCAGAACCCTCCGTGCCACCCCCGCGGTACCCACCGCTCGCGGGCCCACTTGGGGCCGGAAATGTTAACGCTCACAATCGGGCGTTGCACCAACGCCCGGACGGCATCGTCAGGAGACCAGATGACCAGAGGCATGAGCTCCGCGCCGCCCCGTCGCGTCCGTGGGCGCGGCTCCCACCTGCGCTGGCATGTGAGCGCTATCAGCAAGATGGCGCTCGCGCTCGGCATGGCGGTGGGCGGCTTCGCCGGTGTGGTCGCGGTGGCCGCGCCGGCGCAGGCCGCCAGCCAGGGTCCGTGCGACATCTACGCGTCCGGCGGTACGCCGTGCGTGGCGGCGCACTCGACCACCCGGGCGCTGTACGCGGCGTACGACGGGAACCTCTACCAGGTCAGGCGTTCGTCGGACAGCACGACCCTGAACATCGGGGTGCTCTCGGCCGGCGGTTACGCCAATGCCGCCGCGCAGGACTCGTTCTGTTCGGGGACCACGTGCGTGATCACCGAGATCTACGACCAGTCCGGCAACGGCAACAACCTCACCGACGCCCCGGCCGGCGGCGCCGCCTCGGGCCCGGACGCGCTGGCCAGTGCCACCGCCGCGCCGACCACGCTGGACGGGCACGAGGCGTACGGCGTCTACATCGCGGCCGGTGACGGCTACCGCGACGACTCCACCACCGGGATCGCCACCGGCGACAACCCGGAGAGCGAGTACGCGGTGCTCGACGGCACCCACTACGACAACGGCTGCTGCTTCGACTACGGCAACGCCGAGACGAACAACGACGACGACGGCAACGGCGCGATGGAGGCCATCTACTTCGGCACCGAGAAGGCGTGGGGCTACGGCGCGGGCAACGGGCCGTGGATCATGGCCGACATGGAGAACGGCCTGTACTCCGGCGTGAACGCGGGCTCCAACTCCGCCGACCCGACCACCACCTACCGCTACACCACCGCCATGATCGAGGGCGGCGCGAACCAGTGGGCGATCCTCGGCGGCAACGCCCAGTCCGGCAGCCTCAGCACGGACTACAGCGGCGCGCGGCCGAACGTCTCGGGCTACAACCCGATGCACAAGCAGGGTGCGATCATCCTCGGCATCGGCGGCGACAACAGCAAGGGCTCCAGCGGGACCTTCTACGAGGGCGTGATGACCTCCGGCTACGCGTCGGCGGCCACCGAGGCCTCGGTCCAGGCGAACATCGTCGCGGCCGGGTACGGCTCCGGCGGCAGCACGAGCACCTCGACCGGCCCGCTCAACGCGGTGGGCGCGGGCAAGTGCCTGGACGACCCGAGTTCGAGTACGACCTCGGGCACCCAGACCGACATCTCCACCTGCACCGGCGGCACCAACCAGACCTGGACGCACAACTCCTCGAACGAGCTGACGCTGACCGTCTCCGGCACGACCTTCTGCCTGGACGCGAGCGGCAAGGGCACCACGGCCGGGACCAAGGTCATCATCTATTCCTGCAACGACCAGACCAACCAGCAGTGGACCTTCAACTCCAACGGCACCGTCACCGGCGTCCAGTCAGGGCTCTGTCTCGACGTGACCGGAGCGTCGACCGCGAACGGGGCGCTGGTGGAGCTGTGGACCTGCAACGGCGGATCCAACCAGCAATGGACTCTCACCTGAGGCAGGGAGAACCAGCCCTGGTATGAACCCCGTCTCGGCTCCCGCGGGTGGCGCGGGAGCCGAGACGGCACGTCGGAGAAGAGCAGGTCAGCGAAGTGCCGGTTCAACTACGAGCCGCGCTGCCCGCGATCAGGGCTCGATAGTGCTGGTAGCGCTGCGGCAGGCCGATCAGCACCACACCGACCAGCCGTCCCTCGCGGTGGTAGCCCACGGCCACGTCCGCGTCGAGGTCCCCCTCGAGCACCCGGACGTCGTCCGCTCCGAGGCCGACGGCTCCGAAGGACTGGAGCCGCAGATCGTACTGGTCGCTCCAGAACGACGGTATCGGCGCGAAGGGAGCCGGGTCGGCCGGCTCGCCGACCAGGTGCCGGCCGAGCGTGGCGCCCGCTCGCTTCGCCGTGTCGGTGACCATGGTCCAGTGCTCCACGCGGCGTGGCACGTCGTCGAACAGCAGGTTCGGGAAACTGGCCACGTCCCCGCACACGACCACGTCCGGCCGCCCCTCGACCCGCAGAAGGTTGTCACACTGCACCCCGTCGCCGAGGTCGAGGCCGTTGCCCTCGAGCCATCCGGTGTTGGGCACGCAGCCGACCGCCTCGAGCACGACGTCCGCGGCGAGTTCCGTCCCGTCGGACAGACGTAAGCCGGTCACCCGGCTCGTGCCGAGGTACGCGACGGGCACGGTGCCGAGATGGAAGCGCACGCCGTGGGCCTCGTGCCGGCGTTGCAGGGCTCTGCCGAGCTCGGCCCGCAGCGGCCGCTCCACCGGCACCTGCTCCGGCGCGACCACGTCCACCTCCACGTCGGCCACGCGCGCGGCAGCGGCCACCTCGCAGCCGATGAACCCGGCGCCGACGATGACCAGCCGGGCGCCCGCGATCAGTTCCTTGCGCAGCGCGACGACGTCGTCGAGCGTGCGGATCACGTGGCGGCCCGCGGCGGGGCCGGGCAGTGAGAGCCGACGCGGCGTCAGCCCGGTCGCCACGACGAGCCCGGACCACTCCAACGTCTCGCCGCCGGCCAGCGTGAGGGTGCGGGCGTCGAGGTCCGCGCCGGTGGCCCGCTCGCCGAGCCGCCAGGTCACGTCCTGCGCGGCCCGCGGTACGCGGAAGGCCAGGTCGGCCGGGGCAGTGCCGAGCAGCGCCTCCTTGGACAGCGGCGGCCGGTTGTACGGCATGTGCGGCTCGTCCCCGATCACCACCACCTCCCCGCCGAACCCGGTCTTGCGCACGGCCTCGGCGGCGCGCAGTCCCGCCATCGACGCGCCGACGACGACGCAGCGCTCCATCTCAGTCCTCGACCATGATCGCTTGCAGCGGGCAGGCGTCGGCGGCCTCCTCGACGTCGTCGCGCAGCGACTCGTCGAGGTCCTCGGACCGGTAGCGGTCACCGTCCGTCGCGGTACGGAAGGCGAGCTTGCCCTCGGCGTCGAGGGCGAAGACGGTGGGCGCGGAGTAGACACACTGGCCGTGGTCCTGGCATTTGGCGAGATCGACGGTGATACGCATGGGGATCGGCTCCTGAGGTCCGGGGGAGTGGGTGGGTGCGCGCGGTACCGGGGGTGCGTCAGCGGCGCGGCGGGCGGATGCCGCGGAACTCCCAGTCGCCGCCCTGCGCGGTGGACAGGACTTCCTCGCTCTCGCTCGGCTGCGCGCCGACGTCCGTGCGTACGGCGGTGGGGCCGGTGACGATGTGGTTGGCCAGCCGGCCGAGGCCCTCGACTTCGACCTCGACGACGTCGCCGGGGTAGACGGTGCGGGAGTTGGCCGGGGTGCCGGAGAGCAGGACGTCGCCGGGGTGCAGGGTGATGGTGCGGGCGATGTCGGCGACGAGGTAGTGCATGTCCCACTCCATCTCGTCCGTGTTCGCCTCCTGCTTCACCTCGCCGTTGACGTAGGTGCGCAGCGTCTTGCCGCGGAAGTCCCAGCCCTCGACCAGGCCCGGGCCGAGCGGGCAGAGCGTGTCGGAGCCCTTCACCCGCAGCATCGAGCCGGCGTCGGTGTCGCGGAAGTCGTGCAGGCCGTAGTCGTTGGCGACGGTGTAGCCGCGGATGTAGGCGCCGGCCTCGGCGGGGGAGACGTTGCGGGCGGTGCGGCCGATCACGATCGCGATCTCGCCCTCGTAGTTGAGCCACTTGCAGCCCTCGGGCCGCACCACCGCGCCGCCGTGCGCGTTGAGCGCGGTGGTGGGCTTCTGGAAGTAGGTGGGCGCGGGCGGCAGCTTCGTGCCGAACTCCTCGACCCGGCTGCGGTAGTTCAGGTGCACCGCGATGATCTTCGTCGGGGCGACCGGCGGCAGGTGCACGGCCGCGGCGGCGGGCACCTCGCGGCCGTCCCCGGCACGCAGCACGTCACCCTCGCGCACGACGTCGACGGGGGCGCCGTCGAGCAGGATGCGCCGGAACTCTCGGGTCGCGCTCATCGGACGGTCTCACTTTCCGCGTTCTGGTCAAGGTGGGCATCGGCGGCGGCGTGGGCATGGGCGGCGTGGGCGGCGGCGAACTCGGGTACGGCCAGGTCCTGCGCGTCCGGCACGGTAGCGCGCGGACGCGGGAAGCCGCCGGCCGGGCGGTCGAACCACAAGTGTGCCTGGCCGGTTCCGATTGCGTTCTCGTACTCGCCGTAGCGGCGGGCGTGGGCGGTGCAGTCTCCCTCGCCGAGCGCTCCGATCATCATCAGGTAGTGTCCGAACCGCGCCTCCGGCTTGAACCGGGCGTACTCGGGCATGGCCGCGAGCACCCGCGCGTGCTCGCCGCGGCCGAACCAGTCGATGCGTTCGAGGTCTGCCGCGGCCGCCTCGGGGGAGTGGATGTGCTCGACGCCCGCCGCCTCGTGCGCGCGCAGGGTGCGCAGCGGCCAGAAGGTGTGGCTGAGCGCGCCCGAGGCGATCAGCACGACGCGCCGGTCGGTGGCCGCGATCGCGTCGCCGAGCGCGCGGCCGAGCCGCAGGTGGTCCTCGACGTCGCCGGTCTGGCAGACCCCGATGGAGACCCAGCGCTTGCCCGGCAGGCCGCGGCCGAGGTACTCCCAGAGGTTGGTGGTGGCGTAGAAGATCGGCAGTTCGGGGTCCTCGATCGCGGTGATCCAGGTGGCGTGCCGCGCGGCCCGGGCCGCGACGGCGTGCGCGAGCTGCGGATCGCCCGGGAAGTCGTAGGGGCGCCGGCACATCCCGCGCGGCAACTCCTCCGAGGTGAACAGGCCCGAGCGCCGCTCCTGCGCCGCGACCACGAACTCCACCGTGGTGGCCCAGTGCGAGTCGAGCACGACCACGGTGTCGTAGTCGAGGGTGTCGAACACCTCGGTGCGCAGCCGTTCGAGCCCTGCGACGAGCGAGGAGTCCTCGCCGTGGTTGAGTTCCCGGCGGTCCGCCTCGGGCAGGACGATGGTCGGCACGTGCGCCAGCAGCCCGGCGCCGACGACCTCACCCATCTCAGTTCCCTTCCGTCTCGAGCGCGTCCCCGAGCCAGCCGGCCGGCGCGGTCACGGTGTTCTTGACCTCGCAGTAGAAGTCGAAGGACCAGGTCCCGCCCTCCCGGCCGATGCCGGACTGCCGCGCCCCGCCGAAGGGCGCGCGCAGGTCGCGCACGAAGAAGCAGTTGGTCCACACGGTTGCGGCCACCAGTCGCCCCGCCACGCGCCGGGCCCGCTCGCGATCGCCGGTGAAGAGCATCGCGGCGAGGCCGAAGCGGGAGTCGTTGGCGGCGGCGACCACCTCGTCCTCGTCGGTGAAAGTGTGCAGCACGAGGACGGGGCCGAAGACTTCCTCGGTGCCGAGCTCGCTGTGCGGGTCGACGTCGGTGAACAAGGTGGGGCGGTAGTAGAGCCCGCCGAGTTCCTCGTTCGGCCCACCGCCGAGCAGCACCCGCGCCCCGGCGGCCTCGGCCCGCCGCACGAACCCGTCCACCCGCGCGAGGTGCTCCGGGTGGATGGACGGCCCGATGTCGGTGGCCTCGTCCAGCGGATCGCCCTGGCGCAGAGCCCTGGCACGCTCCAGGAACCGCGCGAGGAACTCGTCCCTGATCGACTCCTCGACGTAGATCCGCGTGCCGGACAGGCAGACCTGGCCCGCGTTGTCGTACTGCTCGACCGCGTTGGCCACGGCCAGGTCGAGGTCGGCGTCCGCGAAGACGAGGAAGGGCGACTTGCCGCCGAGCTCGAGCGAGACCGGGGTGAGGTTCGCGGCGGCGGCGCCCGCGACGAGCTTGGCCGTGGGCACGGAGCCGGTGAAGGAGATCCGCCGCACGTCCGGGTGCGCGACGAGCTCGGCGCCCGCCTCCTCGCCGATGCCCTGCAGGACGTTGAGCACCCCCGGCGGGAGCCCGGCCGCGGCGGCGATGTCCGCGAGCAGCGACGCGGTGAGCGGCGACCACTCGGAGGGCTTGAGCACCACCGTGTTCCCGGCGGCGAGCGCGGGCGCGACCTTCCAGGTGGCCAGCATCAGCGGCGCGTTCCAGGGCGAGATCAGGGCACAGACGCCGGCCGGATCCCAGGAGACGTGGTTGGTGTGGCCGCGGGTGTCGAAGTCCGGGTGCGCGAGCTGCTCGGTGAGGTAGTCGGCGAAGAAGCGGAAGTTGTGGGCCACCCGCGGGATCACGCCCCGGCGATGCGAGCGGATCAGCGCGCCGTTGTCGCTGGTCTCGACGACGGCGAGCTCCTCGAGGCGCTTGTCCACGCCGTCGGCGATCGCGCGCAGCAGGCGGGCGCGCTCGGCCGGCGCGGTCGCGGCCCAGCCGGGGAACGCCTCCCGCGCGGCGGCGACGGCCGCGTGCGCCTCGGCCCGGCCGCCGCGGGCCACCCGCGCGAGCAGCCGCCCGTCGGCGGGGCAGTGGTCCTCGAAGGTGGAGCCGTCCGCGGAATCGACGCGCCGGCCGCCGATCCAGTGACGCGTGTCCACGCCGACTCCGGCGATCACCGCGAGGGTCATGCAGGCTCCTGGGGGTGGTGGGGCGAACAACGACGGTATATCGTTTGGACCCAAACGTATCCCTGCTTCGACCCGCGGTCAACGGGAGGACGAGATGACAGACCCAGGCGCGCATCCGGACGTGGACACGCCCGCCGACCCGGTCCCCGACCGGCCCGCCGACCCGGTCGCCGAGACCGACTGGATCGCGCGCGCGGCCACCGTGGCCTTCCCCGCGGGCCTGCACATCGGCGGCGCGCAGGTCGAGGCGGCCGACGGTACCACCCGCGTCGTGCGCACCCCGCGCGACGGATCGGTGATCGCGCAGATCGCCTGGGCCGGTGTCGAGGACGCCGACATCGCGGTGGCGCGGGCCCGCGAGGCCTTCGACCACGGCCCCTGGCCGCGCCTGCACCCGCGCGAACGCGGCGAGACCCTGCGGCGCTTCAGCGATCTGGTCGAGGCGCACCGGGCCGAGATCGCGCTGCTGGTCACCCTCGAGATGGGCAAGCCGATCCGGCACGCCTACGAGATCGAACTCAGGGCACTCATCCGCTGCCTGCGCTACTACGCCGAACTGGCCGACAAGGACGCGGGCGAGATCCCGCAGACGGCCGAGGGCGAGCTGGCCCTGGTGACGAAGGAGCCCGCCGGAGTGGTCGCGGCCGTCGTGCCGTGGAACTTCCCGCTCACCCTGGCCGGTTGGAAGATCGCGCCCGCCCTGGCCGCCGGCTGCACCGTCGTGCTCAAGACCGCCGAACGCAGCCCGCTCTCGATGCAGTACGTCGCGAACCTCGCGGCCCGAGCCGGGCTGCCGCCTGGCGTACTCAATGTCCTGTCGGGCGACGGGGCGACCGTGGGGCGCAGGCTCGGCGAGCACCCGGACGTGGACGTGCTCACCTTCACCGGCTCGACCGAGGTCGGCCGCCACTTCCTGCGCTACGCGGCCGAGAGCAACCTCAAGCGCGTCTACCTCGAACTCGGCGGCAAGTCGCCCAACATCATCCTGCCCGACGCCCCCGATCTGGACGCCGCGGCCGACACCGCCGCGTGGGCGATCTTCTTCAACTCCGGCGAGATGTGCACGGCCGGATCCCGCCTCGTCGTGCACGAGGCCGTCGCCGAGCGCGTGCTCGACCGCGTCGTGCGCACGGCCGCCGCGTGGTACCCGGCAGACCCGCTGCTCGCCTCCACCCGCATGGGCCCGCTCGTGGACCGGGCGCACCTCGACCGCGTCCGCAGCGTGCTGAGTCTCGGCGTGGCGCAGGGAGCCCGGCTGCTGACCGGCGGATGCCCCGCGCTCGAGGACACCGGCGGCAGCTACCTCGAGCCGACCGTGCTGTGTGACGCGGCGCGCGACAATGTCCTGATCCGCGAGGAGATCTTCGGGCCCGTACTCGCCGTGCAGACCGTGCGCGACGAGGACGAGGCGCTCGCGGTGGCCGCCGACACGCCGTACGGCCTCGCCGCGGCGGTGTGGACGGCGAACCTCGGCACCGCGCACCGGATGGCCCGGCGGCTGCGCGCGGGCACGGTGTGGGTCAACTGCTACGAGGAGGGCGACATGAACGCACCCTTCGGCGGCGTGAAGCTCTCCGGCTTCGGCCGCGACAAATCGCGCCACGCCCTGGACGAGTACCGCGACCTGAAGACCACCTGGATCACCTATGCCTGAGCCGCGCCCGATCGTGGTGATCCCGGCCAGATTCTCGGACTCCGCGTCGGCCCTGCGCTACCGCGCCGAAGTGGCCGCCCGCGCCCTCGTCGAGGCCGTCTTCCGCGCGGGCGGGGAGCCGCTGCTGCTGCACCCGCACGCACCCGGCGGCGTCGCGGATCCCGATGACGTCCGCGCCCGCCTCGCCGTGGCCGACGCGGTGCTGCTGCCGGGCGGCGGCGACCTCGATCCCTCCTGGTCGGGACAGAGGCCTGATCCGACCGGGTACGACATCGACCTCGAGCAGGACGCCTTCGACCTCGCCCTCACCCGCGCCGTGCTGGAGACCGACCTGCCGCTGTTCGCGATCTGCCGCGGCCTGCAGGTGCTCAACGTGGCCCTCGGCGGCGACCTGACCCAGGACATGGCCTCAGCCAAGGGCGAGCACCGCCACCGCGTACACCCGGTCGAAGTCGCACCGGGCTCCGTGCTCGGGCGGACGGCGGCGGCCGGGGCGGCGGGCGCGGTCGAG
>NZ_JAGSOG010000321.1 GCF_018139695.1 Actinospica durhamensis
GAGCATGGGGGCGAAGCGGTCGAGCAGGCGGCGGGTGGTGGAGGGGGCCACCACGGCGTCGCCGGAGTAGACCGCGCGGATCGCGGTCAGCAATTCGGCCGGGGGGACGTCCTTGAGCAGGAAGCCCGAGGCGCCCGCCTTGATCGCGGCGAAGGCGTACTCATCGAGGTCGAACGTGGTCAGGATGAGCACCCGCGCCGTGCCCTCGAGTCTGGCGCCGAGCAGCCTGCGGGTGGCCTCCACCCCGTCCAGCTTCGGCATCCGCACGTCCATCAGCACCACGTCGGCCGGGCAGCGCGCGAGCAGGTCGAGCGCGGCCATCCCGTCCGCGGCCTCGCCGACGACGGTCATGTCCTGCTGCGCGTCCAGGATCATCCGGAAACCGGTGCGCAGCAGCTCCTGGTCGTCGACCAGCACGATCCGAATCACGCGACGACCCTAGCCGACGGAAGGGCCGCGGCGGCCGATTCGTACGGCAGCCGCGCCTCGACCCGGAACCCGCGGCCGACCTCCAGCGGACCCGCGCTCAGCGCCCCGCCGAACATGGCCACCCGCTCCCGCATGCCGGTCAGCCCGCTGCCCTGGCCGTCGGTCAGCGCCTCGACGCCGCGGCCGTCGTCCTGCACGACCAGGCGCAGCTCCCGCTCGCCGTAATACATCCCGACCGACGCGCTCACCGCCGTGCCGCCGTGCTTGCGCGCGTTGGTGAGCGACTCCTGGACGATCCGGTAGGCGGCCAGCGCCACGCCCTGGCGCAGCTCCACCGGGATCCCGTCCACGGTGAGCTCCACCGGCAGCCCGCTCGAGCGCACCTGCTCGAGCAGGTCCTCGAGCTGCCCCACGCCCGGCTGCGGGGCCCGCTCGGCCGCGCCGTCCTGGGTGCGCAGCACGCCGAGCAGCCGGCGCATCTCCACCAGGGCCGAGCGGCCGGTCTCGGCGATGGCGCCGAGCGCCTTGCGGGTGTTCTCCGGCGCCGTGTCCATCGCGTACGCCGCACCCTCGGCCTGCACCACCATGACCGAGACGTTGTGCGCGACCACGTCGTGCAGCTCGCGGGCGATCCTGGCCCGCTCGGTGGCCGCGGCGATCTGGGCCTGCTGGTCGCGTTCGAGCTCGAGCCGCCTGGCCTTCTCCTCCAGGTCCAGGTAGTACGCCCGGCGGTACTGCATCGAGTCGCCCATCACCCAGGCGATGATCATGGGGGCGCAGAAGAAGCCGAGGATCATGGTCCACACGACCAGCTTCCTGGCCAGGTCCCACGGCACATGGTCGCCCATGCCCACGTTCATCCGGGGCAGCAGCACCAGGACGCCGAAGATGCACACGCCGAGGCCGGTCAGCGAGTCCCGGCGCGGCCGGTAGGCGGCCAGGCCGTAGAGCGCGACCGGCACGGCGAAGTCGGAGGGCCAGATCGGCTGCGGGCTGAACACCTGCAGCGCGCCGATCACCATGATCGACCAGAACACGCCGTAGGAGTACTTGCGCCGCCACACGACGGGCGCGCCGATCACCGCCGCCGGCAGGGCCATCAGCGGATTGTCGTGGTGGGCTTTCACCACGACCGGGAAGGCGATCAGGCCCAGCATGACGAGCACGGCCGCCATCGCGCCGTCCACGTGGGTGGGATGGCGCTGCAGCCAGATGTAGAGCCGGGTCACCCTTCGAGGGTACGAAACGCGGGGCGGCCTGCCCATCCGTCTTGAGGCGGTAGCGTCTCATCCCGTGGAACGAGGAGTGGACCATACCGACGGCGGTTTCCTGCCCTGGTCGGCCGCGATGGACCGGGCGCTGTACGGGCCGGAGGGATTCTTCCGCAGGCCGGAGGGACCGGCCGGGCACTTCCGCACCTCGGTGCACGCCTCGCCGCTGTTCGCCGGCGCGGTGCTGCGGCTGCTGCGGCTGGTCGACGCGGCGCTCGGAAATCCACACCGAATCTCCTTGATCGACCTCGGCGCGGGCCGCGGGGAGCTGCTCGCCGGCATCCTGGCCGCGCTCGGCGAGGACGGGGACACGGACCTGCGCGCGCGGCTGCAGCTGGTCGCGGTCGAGCTGGCGGACCGGCCGGACGGGCTCGCGGCCGGGATCGAGTGGTGCGCGCGGGTGCCCGAGGGCGCGGTCGGCCTGCTGATCGCCAACGAGTGGCTCGACAACGTGCCCTGCGACGTGGTCGAGCTCGGCCCGGACGGCCCGCGCGTGGTCGAGGTGGCCCGGGACGGCGCCGAGCGGCTCGGCCCCGAGCCGGACCGGTCCCAGCAGGCCTGGCTGGAGTGCTGGTGGCCGGGCTGGGGCGACGCGGAGCCGGGCGCCCGGGCCGAGCTCGGGCTGATGCGCGACGCGGCCTGGGCCGGCGCGGTGGGCTCGCTCGCGGCCGGGCTGGCCGTCGCGGTCGACTACGCGCACACCGCCGACGCCCGCCCGCGCTACGGCAGCCTGACCGGGTACGCGCGCGGCCGCGAGGTCCCGCCCACACCCGACGGCTCGTGCGACCTGACCGCGCACGTGGCGCTGGACGCCTGCGCGGCCGCGGCCTCGCAGTGCGCGCACTGGACCCGAGCGCTGGACCAGCGGACCGTGCTGCGGCGCCTCGGCGTGTCCGGGCAGCGCCCGGAACTGGCCCTGGCCAGCAGCGATCCGCGCGGCTACGTCCGCGCCCTGTCGCGGGCCGGGCAGGCCGCGGAGCTGACCGACCCGGCCGGCCTCGGCCGGTTCAGCTGGCTACTCCAGGGCGTGGATATCCCGAGGCTCACCGATCTGGAAGACTGATCGGTCATGGAACAGGGACTGGTCGAGCGCACCGCCGGGATCGGTACCGGCCTGGCCACCGAGGACATGGTGCTCAACATCGGCCCGCAGCATCCGGCCACCCACGGGGTGCTGCGGCTGCGGCTGGTGTTGGACGGCGAGAAGATCGTGCGGGCCGAGCCGATCGTGGGCTACATGCACCGCGGCGCCGAGAAGCTGTTCGAGGTGCGCGACTACCGCCAGATCATCATGCTGGCCAACCGGCACGACTGGCTCTCCGCCTTCGCCAACGAGCTCGGCGTGGTGATCGCGGCCGAGCGCATGCTCGGCATGGAGGTGCCGGTGCGCGCGGTGTGGGCGCGCACGATGCTGGCCGAGCTGAACCGGGCGCTGAACCACCTGATGTTCCTCGGGTCCTACCCGCTCGAACTCGGTGCGATCACTCCGATCTTCTACACCTTCCGCGAGCGCGAGGAGCTGCAGAAGGTGATGGAGGAGATCTCCGGCGGCCGGATGCACTTCATGTTCAACCGGGTCGGCGGCCTCAAGGAGGACCTGCCGGCCGGCTGGCTGGACCGGGCCCGGGCCGCGATCGACGCCGTACGCGGACGCATGTCGCAGGTCGAGCGGCTGATCCACGGCAACGAGATCTTCCACGCGCGCACCCGCGGCGTGGGCGTGCTCAAGCCGGAGCTGGTCGGCACCTACGGCCTCTCCGGCCCGATCGCCCGCGCCTCCGGCGTGGACTTCGACCTGCGCCGGGACGACCCGTACCTGGCCTACGGCGAGCTCGGCGACGTGCTCAAGGTGGTCACCCGGAAGAACGGCGACTGCTTCGACCGGTTCGAATGCCTGCTCGAGCAGACCTACAACGCGCTCGACCTGGCCGAGGCCTGCGCCGACCGGCTCGCCAAGCTGCCGCAGGGCCCGATCAACCTGCGGCTGCCGAAGGTGCTCAAGGTGCCCGAGGGCGAGACGTACGCGTGGACCGAGAACCCGCTCGGCATCAACGGCTACTACCTGGTCTCGCGCGGGGACAAGACCCCGTGGCGGCTCAAGCTGCGCTCGGCCTCGTTCAACAACATCCAGGTGCTCGAGGAACTGCTGCCGGGCTACCTGGTGGCCGACATGGTGGCGATCCTGGGCTCGATGTTCTTCGTGGTCGGGGACATCGACAAGTAGCGGCGCGGCGGGCCGCGGGTCGGCGACGCGGCGGGCCGGCAGGGGCGCGCAGCCCTAGGCCCGCGGCGTGGCCAGCTTGTTGTCGCCGGTGGACGGCGGGCTCGGCTGCTCCGGCGGGACCCGCAGGATCCGCTCGAGGAACAGCGCCGCGCCCATCAGCGCGACCCCGGCCAGGAAGGCGAAAAGGCAGCGCAGCGCCTCGGCGCTGTAGGTGGAGATGTCCAGGTGGTTGACCAGGGTCAGCCCGTAGCCGCCGTACATCCCGCCGAAGATCGCCCCGACCAGTCCGGCCGCCTTGCCCAGCACCAGCGCGCGGGCGGCCTGCAGCGGATCGATCGGCTTGGGCTGGCGGCCGTGCTTGTCCACCCGCGACTCGCCGCGCATGGCCCGCAGCCGGGCTTCCCGGTAGGCGTGCAGCCGGGCCCGCAGGCCGAGCGCGACCCCGAGGACGGCCGCGGCGAGCACGGCGAGGGTGATCGGGGCCGAGAGCGGGACCGGCGGCGGGCTGCCGAAGTGCTGCCACAACCGCAGCGCCCCCCACGCCAGCACCACGCATGCGGCGGTGATGCCGGCGAGTACGGCAGGCCTGGTCGGTTTCACGAAGCCAGTGTGTCAGGAAAGCGCCCTGGGCGTCGCACAGCCCCGACCGCTTCCGGACGCGCCATCGCCGCTACCACTGCAGCTCCAGGTCGGGGCGCACCTCGATACCGTCGTCGGACAGTTCGCCGAGCAGTTCGGCGATCGGGCCGTGGCCGGGGATCACCGCGTCCGGGTCCACGTCGTGCCAGGGCCGCAGCACGAACGGACGCTCGTGCGCGCGCAGGTGCGGCACGATCAAATCCTCGTCGTGCAGCTGCAGGTCGTCGTACACGATGATGTCCACGTCAATGGTGCGCGGGGCCCAGCGTTCGCCGCGGACCCGGTCCAGCGCCTGCTCGATCGCCTGGGTGCGGATGAGCAGCTGCTGCGGGGTGAGGTCGGTCCCTATCACGGCGACCGCGTTGAGATAGTCGTCCTGGCCGCTCAGGTCCTTCGCGTCGGCCGAGGCCGCCGGACCGCCGAAGGGCTTGGTCTCGTAGACCGGGGAGATGGACAGCGGCTCGACGCCCGGGGTGTCGGTGAGGGCGTCCATGGCCGCCTGCAGCGACTCGAGCCGCTGGCCGACGTTGCTGCCGAAGGCCAGCACGGCCCGGTGGATGGAGTGGGTCGTGGTCATGCGGCTCCTCCCGGCTTCTCGCGCCGGATCGAGACCGTCACGTCGTCGAACGGGACGGTGATCGGCGCGTCGGGCTTGTGCACGGTGATCTCGACGGCCTGCACGGCCGGGTCGGCCAGGCAGATCTCGGCGAGACGGGCGGCGAGCGTCTCGATCAGGTTGCACGGCTCGCCCTCGATCACGGCCACCAGCTTCTCCGCCACCGCGCCGTAGTCGGCCGTGCGGGCCAGGTCGTCGCCGCGCGCCGCCGCGCGGGTGTCGAGCTCGAGCGCCGCGTCCACCACGAAGGTCTGCCCCTCGACGCGTTCGCGCGGGTAGACGCCGTGAAGGCCCCGGCCGCGCAGGCCGCTGAGCGTGATGCGATCGATTCCCACCTGCATGGCTGTTGAGACTCCCGGCTTGCCTGGCTTGCACTCCCGCCCCATGAACCTACCCAATCCCCGCGCGGCTGATCACCTCCGGCACCCATCCGGTGCGCGGACCGCGCCGTCCGAGTGCCCGCCGGATCACTCTTCGTCCGCACCCTCGGTCGGGGACGGGAAGACCGGGGCGGAGCTGTGCGCCAGCAGCCGCCAGCCGCCCGCGTCCTCCCGGCGGTAGACGTTGACCGCCTCGTAGTGGCTGCCGGCGAAGCCCGCCTGCCCGGCCTCGTCCCCGGGCAGGTTGGACAGGATGTTCTCCACGCAGGTGACCACCGCCACCGGCTCCATCAGCACCACGCGCACGTCGGTGAGGAAGAACTGCAGGTAGCTCATCCGGGAGAGCACCAGCGCCCAGGAGCGCAGGATCTTGCCGACGCCGTGCACCGCGGCCTGGCCCGGGTGCACGCAGTGCGCGGCCACCTCGCCGACCTCGGGGGTGACCCAGACCTCCCGCATCAGGTCCAGATCCGCGGTCTCGATGGCCTGGTAGAAGCGCTCGTTGGCCTTGAGCACGGCGGCCACCGCGGGAGTGGGCGGGGGCAGCTCGTCCGGCTCGATCACCGCGCGTCCTCCCCGTCACCGTGACCCGCGGGCCCGGCGGCCGCCGCCGTCGGCTCCGTCGGCTCGACCGGGCTCATCGCCGCCACCGCCCGGACCGCGTCCGCCGCCGCGGGACCCGCGTGCACCCGGACCGCCCAGGCGCCGCGGGAGGCCGCGACCGCGGCCACCGCCACCGTGGCGGCGTCGCGTTCGCCCGGTGGCCGGGGCGTGCCGTCCGGGCCGGGCAGCAGCGCGCCGAGGAAGCGCTTGCGGGAGTGGCCGATCAGCAGCGGCCGACCCAGCGCGCGGGTCAGGTACTCCTGGCCGCGCAGCAGGGCCCAGTCGTGCTCGGCGTTCTTGGCGAAGCCGAGCCCCGGGTCGAGTACCACCCGCTCCGGCGCGATCCCGGCCGCGACGGCCGCCTCGAGCCGCTCGGCGAGTTCCGTCCGCACCTGTTCGATCACGTCTTCATAGACGGCGCGCGCGTTCATGTCCACACTGTGCCCACGCCAGTGCATGAGGATGTACGGCAATCCGAGATCCGCGACCGTAGGGAACATCTCCGGGTCGGCCAGGCCGCCACTGACGTCGTTGACGATCCGGGCCCCGGCCTCGGCGCAGCGCCGGGCCACCTGCGCCCGCATGGTGTCCACAGAGACCACGGCCCCGGCCTCGGCCAGGGCCTCGACCACCGGCAGCACCCGGCGCAGCTCCTCGGCCACGCTCACCCGCGCCGCCCCCGGCCGTGTCGACTCACCCCCCACGTCGAGCACGTCCACGCCGCGGGCCACCGCGTCGAGCCCGCGGGCGATCGCGTCCTCGGCGGCGAAGTTCGCTCCGCCGTCCGAGAAGGAGTCCGGTGTGATGTTCAGGATGCCGAACACGGCGCAGCGGCCGTACTCGGGCAGACCTGAGACCTGGGGGTTCGTCATGCGGTCCCGTCGTTCGTCTACGTCGTCGGACTCGTCGTGGGAATCTCTTCGGCGGCGGCGCGCCGGTGCCCGCGCTGGAGCATCGAGGGCAGCACCAGGAAGGCCTCGGCCTCGAGCGCGGCCAGGGCGATCCTGGGCAGGTCCCTGGTCTGGCGGAAGGCCACGAAGCGCGGCTCCCAGATCGGCCGGAACTTCACGTTGAACCGGTAGAGCGACTCGATCTGGAACCACCGGGACAGGAACACCAGCAGGGCACGCCAGCGCCGCAGCACCGGCCCGGCGCCGATCCGCTCGCCGCGTTCGAGGGCGGAGCGGAAGACGGCGAAGTTCAGCGAGATCCGGGTCACCGCGAGCCGGTCGGCCTCGCGCAGCGCCGCGACGATCATCAGCTCGTTCAGGCCCGGGTCGGCGGTGCGGTCACGGCGCATCAGGTCGAGCGAGAGCCCTTCGGCACCCCAGGGCACGAAGTTGAGCACGGCCCTGATCTCGCCCTCGTGCCGGGCGGTGACGACCACGCAGTCCCCGTCGGCCGCGTCGCCGAAGCGCCCGAGGGCCATGGAGAAGCCGCGCTCGGTCTCGGTGGAGCGCCCGTCGTTGGCCAGCCGCCGGATCGCGACCACCTCGGACTCGGGGATGTCGCGCAGCCGCCGGGTCTCGCAGACGTAGCCCTTGCGCTCGATCTTGTTGACCATCTGCCGCACGTTGCGCATGGCCCGGCCCTCGAGGGTGAAGTCGGCGACCTCCACCACCGCCTCGTCCCCGAGTTCGAGCGCGTCCATCCCGGCCTCGCGGCACCAGATCTCGCCGCCCAACTCGCTGCAGCCCATCACCGCCGGGATCCAGGCGTACTTGTCGGCGCGTTCGCAGAACTCCTTGATGGCGCCGGGCCAGGCCTCCGGGTCGCCCACCGGGTCGCCGCTGGCCAGCATGACCCCGGCGACCACGCGGTAGGCGATGCAGGCCTTGCCGCTGGCGGAGAAGAGCACCGCCTTGTCCCGGCGCAGCGCGAAGTAGCCCAGCGAGTCGCGGCGCCCGTGCTTGGCCAGCAGCTCGCGCACGCGCGTCTCCTGAGCCGGCGTCAGCAGCGCCTCGGGCAGGGCGGGGCGCAGGAAGAGGTAGAGGGTGACCAGCAGCGTCACCAGGCTCAGGCCCACCAGGGAGAAGTAGACGTAGTCGCCGTAGCGGTCCACCCGGAAGTGCATCGGCCCGCTCACGCCGATCAGCCCGAGCAGCACCTGCTGGATCCGGTCGAGCACCCCGCCGCCGGCCACGATCTCGCGCGGGCGCACCGAGACGAGCAGCAGGCCGAGTCCGAGGTCGATGATGATCAGGCAGCAGAAGGTCCAGATGGCCCGCCAGCGCGAACGCGGGTCGCTCAGGGCGTAGAACTCGCGCCGGTAGACGATCAGCAGCACCAGCACGATGATCGGCAGCACCTCGCCGTTCCCGGTGCCGCGCGGGACGTAGTGCCCGGCCAGCGCGTAGAAGTGCCCGGCGATGGACAGGCACAGCAGCCCGACCGTGCCCATCCAGGCCCGGTGCTTGCGGCGGCGCAGCCCGTGCGCGAGCAGCAGCATGAGCACGCCGGTGATCATGCTTCCGGCCACCAGCGAGGGGTTGATCTCCAGCCCGGGGACCAGCCGCCCGTACTGATGCAGAGGCTTTATGGGGGTGGCGTTGCGCACGGACGGGAAGAGCGCGTAGACGATGTCGAGCAGCCCGATGAGATAGCACGCCAACCCGGCCGCGCGCGGAATCCACGGCCTGCGCCGCGGCGCGGTGAACTGGTGCACGAGCGGCTGAGCCACCCGTCGCACCGTGGCCAACTGCTCGGAGTCGTCGTCAGACGACGTGCCGACGATACGTTGCATGCCTGAAGTCCCCCTGCTGCCCGCGCCCGAGCTCCCCTGGGC
>NZ_JAGSOG010000322.1 GCF_018139695.1 Actinospica durhamensis
GGCTCAGTGCGTGGGGAGCGGCTCGATCAGGGTCAGGGCTCCGATGCCGTCGTGCACCCGCACCCGCACCTCGCCGACCAGGCTGGCGAGCATGGCCCAGCCGAGTTCGTCGCGTTGCGGCCAGCCGAGCGGGGCCCGGGCCCGTACGGTCACGTGCAGGCTGGCCGGGTGCCGGTCGTAGCTCAGCTCCAGCGTCTCGGGGGTGCGCGGGGCCGGGTGCAGGAACGAGGTGCAGGCCTCGTCCACGGCCAGGCGCAGGTCGTTGACCCGCGGCAGCGGCAAAAAGAGCAGCGCGGCGACGTGCATGGCCGAGGTCCGGGCCAGCGCGAGGTAGTCCTGGTCCGCCACCAGCGTCAACGCGACCATCCGCAGCACCGCGCCGTCGTCAGGGTCCTGCGTGTGCCCCATCGCCTCACGTCATTCCTCGCCGTGTTCCGCCTCTGCGATTATGCGGCAGCCTCAGGGTGAATCCGTGGCGCGCACCGGCGCGGCGCGGTGCGGCGAATAAGCGTGTGGGCAGGTCGGCGGATCAACGGGTCAAGGCGGCGGCGCGGCGCATGACCTCACGGCAGAGCGCGCCGACGCCGTCGGGGTCGTCGGTGAACTGCGAGGGCTTGACGCAGAACGTGGTGAATCCGCGCTCGATCTGCGCGGGGATGTCGGCCATCGCGGCACCCACGTCGGCACAGGAGTGCTCGTCCGGGAAGACGGCGCGGGTGCCGCCGACGAGTTCGAGCTCATCGACGCTGCGGCCGGCCGCCTCGAGCCCGGCATGCAGTGTGCTCATATCAGCGGCCGAGGGTTCGCCGAGCGGGTGGAAGCCGCCGCCATAGCGCACGAGGCGTTCGAGCAGGCGCCCGTGCAGCCGCTCGCCGCCGAACCACAGCCGCGGGCCGTCCGGGCGGTACGCCTTGGGCTCGAGGTAGACGTCTTCGAAGTCGAAGAACTCGCCGTGGAAGCTCACCGGAGACGCGCGCCAGAGCAGGTCCAGGATCTCGAGCTGTTCGTCCAGGATCCGGCCGCGGCGCTCGAACGGCACTCCCAGCGCCGTGTACTCGTCCCTGCTCCAGCTGACCGTGGGCTGCACGACCAGCCTGCCCTCGCTGAGCAGGTCGAGCGTGCCGAGTTCGCGGGCGAGCAGCAGCGGGTGGCGCAGCGGCGCCAGCACCGCCCCGGCGACGAGCCTGATCCGGCTGGTCGCCGCGGCGATGGCGGACAACAACAGCAGTGAGTTCGGCCAGGGCGTGTACGGGTCCTGGTTCCCCGGCAGCGCGTAGGCGCGCGGGTTGCCCATCACGCCGCGGGCTCCGGCGTCCGGGCCGAGCACCACATGCTCGCTGATCATCACCGCGTCGAACCCGGCGTCCTCGGCTTCGCGGGCCCAGCGCACCAGCGCGGGCAGGTCGCGGCCCGAGGCCAGGGTCCAGTTCTCGCTGAGGATCAGCAGCATGCGGGGCGTCGGCATCGGAGTATCCCTCAGTTCACTCGGCCGCGGCGACGGAACCGGCGGACGGCGCGGGCGCGGCGTCCAGAGTGTCGGCGAAGTTCGTCGCGGCACCCGCACGGACGTAGGCCAGGACCAGGCCCAGCAGGAGCAGTACGAGCGCGGCGTACGGCGCGTAGATCACCGGCGCGGTCACATGATAGAAGGACCCGAAGATCGCGGCGCCGGTCACCACGATGCCCACCGCACAGGCCAGGTAGACCGCCCACAGCCGGGAGTGGTCGCGCAGCCCACGCAGCGCCCCGACCGACATCAACAGATAGATCATGGCGAGGGCGAAGCCGCCGAAGGTGGAGCCCCAGCTGAACACCGCCACGTAGTGCGGCAGCCCGGCCTGCGCGAACAGCCCGTTCCAGGACTCGGTCAGCACGATCACGACGAGGTGGCACAGCACCACCACGGCGGCCGCGGTCAGCGGGGTGCCGCGCCGGGCGGAGATGCGCGCGAGCGGCGCGGGCAGGCGCTTGTCCCTGGCCATCGCGAACAGGCCGCGGCTGGCGGCGGTCGCGCAGCCGATCAGCACCGCGATCATGTCGAAGACCACCACGAGCTCGAGCAGGCGCCGCACCGCCACCGAGCCGAAACCGCCGTCCGAGACCGGGCCGGCCAGGCCGAACAGCGGGGCGCCGGAGTTCTTGCCGAGCGCGTCCAGGCTGAAGTGGTAGCCGGCGACCTGGGCGTAGGAGGCGATGATGTAGAAGCCCGCGACGGCCACCACGGAGGTGAGCACGGCCCGCGGGATGTCGCGCTTGGGGTGGGCGGTCTCCTCGCCGAGGTTGGCCGCGGTCTCGAAGCCGGTGAACAGCAGCACGCCGTAGAGCACGCCGAACAGCACGCCGCGCAGGCCCTGCGGGGAACTGCTGGGCTTGAACGCCTCGTCGACGTGGTTGGCCGAGCCGAGCTTGACGATGACGTAGACCGCGAAGATCAGCACCACGGTCAGCGAGATCAGCGCGAGGGTGAGCTGGGCGCGGGTGGAGAGCGCGACCCCGAGGTAGAGCACTGCGGCCAGGCCCACCAGCAGAATCAGGTCCCAGACGGTCTCCGGCAGCGGGGTGATGTTGAACTCCGCCTGCAGGGTGTCGTGGATGGTGCCGCCGATCATCACCAGGATGCCCACGCCGAGCACCAGGATGCCGACGTAGTAGAGCAGTCCGGCCGCAGCGCCCACGCGTTGGCCGAGGCCGTCGGTGACGTAGTCGTAGAGGGAGCCGGCCGCGTGGATGCGGCGGGCGTACTGGGCCACGATCCAGCCGAGGCCCAGCACGCCGATCGCGGCGATGAGCACGGCCAGTGGCGCCGCCGTCCCCGCACCGCTGCCCGAGGCGTTGAGCCCGACCAGCAGCGGCACGAGGAAGGCGATGGAGAACACCGGTCCCATGACGCCGACCGACTGCGCGATGGCGTCGACCAGCTTCAGGGATCCGGCGAGGCGGTTTGTGTGTGCGTCTCCGCGCTCGGGGTGGTGCGTGTCCATGGCGCCTCCTAGGGGCCCGGCAATCGCGGTGTTCGAGAGTGGGCTGAATCGTATGGGCCCAAACGTTTGGATGGCAATGGTTTCCGAGCCGCCTTTTTCCCGAACCCCCGTCAGGGCGCCGTCGACGCTCCAGCAGAGCTGCGTCACGGCCGCGTCAGGGCCGCGTCAGGGCTCTAAGCTGGGAAGATCTTCCCCAGATAGGCGTCCAGCAGCGCACCGGCCCGCACCCGCGAAGCCTCACGCTCGCGCGCCGCCTCGGCCAGCAGCACGGCCGGATCCACGCCCTCGGCACGCGCGACGGACTCGCCGCCGTTGCCCAGCCACATGCTGATATCGGCCTCGGCGACCTCGGGATGGAACTGCACGCCGAAGCTGCGCCCGAGCTGATACGCCTGCACCGCGACCGAGGTGCGGGCCAGCACCGTCGCCCCGGGCGGAGGCGTCAGCGCGTCGAAGTGCCACTGGAACCACGGGCCGGGATCGAGCCAGGACCCGTCCTCGGACTCGATCGCGGTCCAGCCGATCTCCGGCCGCGGCCCGCGGGCCACCGACCCGCCCAGCGCGCGGGCCATCGCCTGCGCACCGAAGCAGATCCCGAATACGGCACCGCCGGAATGCACCGCGTCCGCGATCCAGGCCAGCTCGGGCGCGAGCCAACTGCCGATCAGCGCGTCGTCGTACGCCGACCAGGGCGCGCCCATCGGCACCAGCAGGTCGTAGTCGCGATGGTCGGGCAGGGCGAGCTCGACGCCGGGCGCCTCGAAGCGTTCGGCCGGCACGACGAGCAGCTCGTCCACGTCCCAGCCGCGCGCCCGCAGCGCCTGGCCGATCAGTCCGGTGGTGGAGTAGGCGTCGTGCAGGATGCAGAGCGCGCGCAAGCGATCCTCCTCGAGATCCTCACCGCTCGGTGACCCGCACCGGCAGCGTCTTGATTCCGTTGACGAAGTTGCTGCGCACCCGGCGCACGTCCCCGACCAGCTCGGCCCGGCCTATCCGGGGCAGCAGCGTCTCGAACATGAGCCGGATCTCCAGCCTGGCCAGGTTGTTGCCGAGGCAGAAGTGCGGGCTGCCCTTGCCGAAGGAGACGTGGTCGTTGGGCGTGCGGGTCACGTCGAACCGGTACGGATCGGCGAAGACCTCCTCGTCCCGGTTGCCCGAGGCGAACCACATCACGACCTTGTCCCCCGCGCGGATCCGCCGGCCGCGCAGCTCCACGTCCCGGGTCGCGGTGCGCCGGAAGTGGTAGACCGGGCTGGCCCAGCGCAGCATCTCCTCCACCGCCGTGGGGATCAGCTCAGGCCGCTGCTGCAGCAGCGCGAGCTGGTCCGGATTGCGCAGCAGCGCCAGCATCGAGTGCGTGATGGTGTGGCGCGTGGTCTCGTTGCCCGCCACCACCAGCAGCAGGAAGTAGTTGTCGAACTCGGTGGCGGTCAGCGGCTCGCCGTCCACCGGGACCCGGTTGACCAGCTTGCTCACCAGGTCCTCGCCGTCCCCGCCACGCCGCTGCCGGGCCAGCTCGCGCCCGTACGCGAACACCTCCAGCGCGGCCGGGGAACGGAACGGCAGATGCTTGTACTGCTCGCTGTCCGCGTGCTCGAGCAGCACGTCCGCGTAGTCCGGGTCGGTGTTGCCGATCATTCGGTTGCCCCAGTCGATCAGCCGCCCGGTGTCCTCGTCCGGCACGTCCAGCATCCGCGCCAGCACCCTGATCGGGAAGTCGGCGCTGACCTCCTTGACGAAGTCGAACTCGCCCTTGGCCAGGGCGGCGTCCACGGTCGTCTGAGTCAGGCCGCGCAGGAAATCCTCGTACTTCAGCAGCGTCTGGCCGCCGAAGTCGCGCTGCATCAGCTTGCGCAGCGCCCGGTGCCGGGTGCCGTCGGATTCGAGGATGGAGCGGCGCACCTCGATCAGGTCGTCGTCGACCTCTTCCAGGTTGACGAAGTTGGTCGAGGTGAAGGTCTCGGCGTCGCGGTCCACGGCGACGATGTCCTCGTGCCGGGTGATGGCCCAAAAGCCGGCGTTCGGCGCGGGCTCGGGGTTCCAGTGCACCGGGTCCTCGCGGCGCAGCCGGTCGAACAGCGGCCAGACCGTGCCCTGCTCGAACACGTCGAGGTCCGCGAGGTCGATCGCCGTGGCGGGCGGGCTGATGGCGGTGTCGGTCATGTCGGTCCTCACACTCACAGGTGGTAGGCGTACTCGCGGAACTCCCAGTCGGTCACCCAGCGGGCGAACCGGCCGAGCTCGTCCCGCTTGAACGCCAGGAACGCCGCGACGAAGCGCTCCCCGAGCAACGCGGTGAACTCGGTGTCGGCCTCGAACGCGGCCAGCGCGGCGGGCAGGTCCTGCGGGATCATCGGGGCCTTCGACGCGTCGTAGCCGTAGCCCTCCAGCGGATCCGGCGGGGTCAGCCCGTCCCGGATGCCGAGGTACGCGGCCGCGAGCACGCCCGCGATGAGCAGATAGGGGTTCGCCGTCGCGTCGCCGAGCCGCAGCTCGAGCCGGGCGGCCCGGCCGCGCTCCGGCGGTATCCGGACCATGGCGCTGCGGTTGTCCAGGCCCCAGTCGATCAGCCACGGCGCGAGCGTGTCCGGGCCGAACCGCTTGGCCGAATTGACGGTCGGGTTCGCCAGCGCGGACAGCGCGGGCGCGTGCGCCAGGATCCCGGCGATCGCCGAGAGTGCCGTCTTGGACAGCCCGCCGGGCCCCGACGGGTCGTCGAACAGCGGCCGGTCCTCGTCGTCGAGGGTGGAGAAGTGCAGGTGGAAACCGGAGCCGCCCTCGTCGTTGAACGGCTTCGCCATGAACGTGGCCAGCTTGCCCTCCAGCCGGGCCAGCTCCTTGACCGCGGACTTGAAGCGGAAGGCGCGGTCCGCGGCATCGAGGGCCTCGGAGTGCCACAGATTGATCTCGAACTGCCCGCTGCAGAACTCGTGGTTGGCCGCCACCGCGTCCACGCCGAGGCCGGCCAGCGAGCGCAGCATGCGCAGCAGCACGCCTTCCGGGTCGCCCTTGCGCCCGGCCACGTAGACGTTGCCGGGCGCCTCGCCGTAGCGCCGCCAGCCCTGCGGGCTCGCCGCGTCCGGCTCCAGCAGGTAGAACTCGAGCTCGGGCCCGACCACCGGACGCATGCCCAGCTCGGCGAAGCGGCCGAGGACGGTGCGCAGCACGGTGCGCGGGCTCTCCTGCGCGGGCGCGCCGTCCGGATCGCAGACGTCGGCGATACAGTGCGCGACGCCCGGCTCCCACGGCAGGTCCACCAGCGTGGCCAGATCCGGGAAGGCGACCACGTCCGGCAGCCCGTCGGCCAGGCCGCCGTGCTCGAGCGCGATGACGTCGCCCTGCGGGCTGGTGCCGTAGATCGTGCGGCAGAACGCGACGCCGTCGCCGACGGTGCGGGCGAAGCGGGAGACCACGAGGTCGCGGGCCCGCTCACTGCCCATCAGATCCGGATAGCCCAGGCGCACCACGTCCACCCCGCGCTCGGCGAGCGCGGCGACGGCGGCGTCCAGTCCCGGCTGCTGCCGATGAGCGCTGCGATCTTGCTGATCCACGGCCACCCCATCCCTCTGTGTCGGAGCCCTTTGTTTGAACCCAAACGGTATCCACGGCCCCGCGCGTTGACAAGACTTCCGGAGGCGGCCGGAGACCGGTATCGTACGGACCCAAACGATACCCGGGAGGCCCCGACCGCCATGCCAGGCTTCTTCTACCCGCGCACCGCCACCGGACGCGCCTCGCTCATCCCGCACCCGCCCTGGTTCTACTCCGGCGACCTGCTCACCGTCGAGTACCGGACCGACCCCGCCCGGGTGGCCGAACTGCTGCCCGACCCGCTCACCCTCGCCGCCGAGGACCCCGGCGCGGTCGCGCTGATCTGGGCGGACTGGCAGTCCTGCGCGCAGTCGCGGGAGGAACTGCTCGACCCGGTGCGCGCCCAATACAAAGAGGCCTTCGTCGTCGTACGCTGCGGCTACCAGGGCCGCACCTACTCGCGCTGCGTCTACATCTGGGTGGACAAGGACTTCGCGGTCGCCCGCGGCATCCACCAGGGCTACCCCAAGAAACTCGGCTCGATCTGGCAGACCCGCCCGCACCCGTTCGCCCACGCCGCCCCGCAACTCGCCCCCGGCGGACGCTTCGGCGCCACCCTCGCCGCCGCCGACCGCCGGCTGGCCGAGACGATCGTGACGCTGACCGGCGAATCAGAGCACAACGGCTTCGTCAACGGCCACCCGATGGCGCACCACCGGATCCTGCCGGGCATCGAGCGCGCGGAGAACGGCGACACGGAAAGCGGCAGCAGGAGCGGCGACGCGTTCGTCGAGCTGATCGAATCCGGCGCGGCGCAGGTCGAGGCCGGGCAAGCCTGGCAGGGAACCGTCGACCACCTGGCGCTGTACGAGTCCCCGACCGAGGAACTCGCGCGGCTCGAGGTGCACGAAATCATCGGGGCCTACTACCGACAGGTGGGAGTGGAGTGGAACGGCGGCAGGTCACTGCAGGCGCGCACGCGTCCGGAGCCGACGCGCTGACCCGCGGCACGGCGTCCGGGGACGCTTGTTCACCGCCGTACGATGGCAGCATGTCGAACGACTTCGGCCTCGCCGCGACCGAGCAGGCGATGAGCACGCACATAGGGAAGCTCAAGCTCGACTTCCCGGCCGCCATCGCCGTCTCCAGCCTCTACCGGGCCGCCAACGCGGTGCGCAACCACCTGACCAACACGGTGCTGCGCGAACACGACCTGAGCTGGACCGGCTTCGTCGTACTCTGGGTCGTGTGGATCTTCGACGGCCTCGAGACCCGCCACGCCGCGCAGAGCGCCGCGATCTCGAAGGGCACGCTCACCGGCGTGGCCAAGACCCTGGAGACCCGCGGCTGGCTGCGCCGCGAGACCGACCCGGCCGACCGCCGCCTGGTGCTGCTGAGCCTGACCGACGCCGGCGTCGCCCTGATGGAAGAGCTCTACCCCCGCTTCAACGCGGCCGAAGCCGAGGTCGTCGCCCGCATCGCCCCCGACGGCCTGCCGCTGCTGACCGAGCACCTGCGCACGATGGTCCGCACCGTCGAGGACATGGAGGCCGACGGCGGCGCGTAAGCGAAAGCGTAAGCGCAGGGGGGTCGCCGAAAACGTGTTCTGAAACGCGGGTCGCCTGGATAAGGTCGGACGGTGTCCGAGTCACCATCCGCTTCACAGTCCCGGTTGCAGCGCCTCCGAGCAGACCACGCCACAGCGGTTCTCGCCTTCGAGCGTGCCAACCGCGCCTACTTCGCCGCCACGATCTCCGACCGTGGCGATGAGTTCTTCGAGCGGTTCGAGGAACGGCACGGAGCCATGTTGGCCGCGCAGGAGGCCGGTACCGACGCCTACTACGTGCTGGTGGCCGAAGACGACTCGATCCTGGGCCGGTTCAACCTGTTCTTCGTGGGTGAAGGCACCGCGAACGTCGGTTACCGAGTCGCGCGGCACGTAGCCGGGAAGGGTGTGGCGACGGCGACAGTCCGGGACTTGTGCCGGCTGGCGGCGGCCGACCACGGGCTGCACACGCTCCGGGCGGCCACCACCCTGGGAAACCTCGCGTCGCAGAAAGTGCTGTCCAGGAACGGATTCGTCCAGGTCGGCCCGGCCGACCCGGCCGACGTGGGCGGTAAGCCGGGCATCTGGTACGAGCTCGGCCTCAAGCCCTAAAGCCCGTCTGAGAGCCCGTCTGATCGCCCGTCGGATCCCGCGACGCCACTTCGGTTCTAACCCAGAACCGCGCCGTCGGCCGAACCACGCCGAGCCGCCTGCACGAACGCTGCGAAGAGCGCCGCCTGGGCCGGATCGGTCTGGAACGTGTCCTCCGGATGCCACTGCACCCCCACGAACCAGCCGCCCCGCCCCGGCATCTCCACCGCCT
>NZ_JAGSOG010000323.1 GCF_018139695.1 Actinospica durhamensis
GCCGCGTTGCCGGGTGATCAGGGCCCGGACATCGGGGGAGAGGAGTTCACTGGTTTGCGCCATGGCTCTACGGTCGCTGGCGACGATGGTTCTGCGCCAGTGCGTAGAGGCTATTTCACCTGGTCAAACCCTGTGCGTGATGATATGGCCGGAGCGTGTGGATCACACGGATGGGCCAGACCTGATCGACCTAGGGACTGACGGACCGACGGATGGGCCGATCGGCCGACGGACAGATGGACTGACCGGCTGATGGACCGCCCGACTGCCCAACCGCCCGCCCGACCGACAGGCCGACCGAGGGACTGACGGACAGGCCGCCAGACCGACCAATCGACTGGCGGACCGACGAACCGACGAACCGACCAACCGACTGGCGGACCGGCCGGCCGGCCGACCGACCGACGAGCAGAGGACCGCTCGACCGCCCGCCCGCGTGCTACCCGTTACCGTTTAGGCGGCCCCGCAATGGGGTTCCCGGCCTCCGGGTCCGGCATGACTCTCTGCCCCCTGTCGCACGCATGATCCGGGGGGTGTTGTCACCGGTCCCGGAGGCACCGGCAAGACCGCTGATAGGGGCTGGACCGCCGACCCGTGCAGGTTCGGCAGGCCTTCGTAACGTGGATGCCGGCACGCTGGTGCCATTGGGGGCCGGGACGGATGACTCATGCCGGGAGGGCATGTGATCGAGATCGAGGACGTCGCGGTCTACCTGGGCCTGGATGTCGGCAAGGGCGAGCACCACGCCACCGCGCTGAGCCCGGGCGGAAAGCGACTGTACGACCGGGCACTGCCCAACAGCGAACCGAAGCTGCGGGCGCTGTTCGCGAAGCTGGCCAAGCACGGCCGGGTCCTGGTCGTGGTCGACCAGCCCGCCTCGATCGGCGCCTTGCCGGTGACCGTGGCCCGCGACGCCGGATGCCTGGTCGCCTACCTGCCCGGATTGACCATGCGCCGGATCGCCGACCTCTACCCGGGCGAGGCCAAGACCGACGCCCGCGACGCCCACATCATCGCCGATGCCGCCCGCACCATGCCACACACCCTGCGCGACCTGGAACCGGACGATGAGACCATCGCCGCGCTGCACATGCTCCTGGGCTTCGACGACGACCTGGCCGCCGAGGCGACCCGCACTTCCAACCGCATCAGAGGCCTGCTCACCGCGATCCACCCGCACCTCGAACGCGTCATCGGACCGCGGATACGCCACCCTGCGCTCCTGGACCTGCTCGAACACTACGGTTCACCAGGCGCAATCGCGCAGGCCGGGCTGGAGGAGATCACCGAGGTGCTGCGCCCCGGCGCGCCGAGGATGGCCGGGCGCCTGGCGGCCGAGATCCTGGCCGCCCTCTGCGAGCAGACCGTGGTGGTGCCCGGCACCAACTCCGCAGCGATCATCCTGCCGAGCCTCGCCGCCTCGCTGCGCACCGTCCTGGACCAGCGCAGGAAGCTCGCCGCGAATATCGAGGAGCTGCTCGATACGCACCCTCTTTCCCAGGTCCTGACCTCCATGCCGGGAATCGGGGCCAGGACCGGAGCACGCATCCTGGCAGAGATCGGCGACGCCAGCGCGTTCCCGACCGCAGCCCACCTCGCCGCCTACGCCGGCCTGGCGCCCGTCACACGCCGCTCCGGCAGCTCCATCCGCGGCGAGACACCACCCCGACGCGGAAACCGGCTGCTCAAACGGGCCTTCTTCCTCGCCGCGTTCGCCTCCCTGGCCGACCCGGCCTCCCGCGCCTACTACGACCGGAAAATCGCCGAAGGCAAAAGACACAACCAAGCCCTGATCTGCCTCGCCCGACGACGCTCCGACGTCATCTTCGCCATGCTCCGAAACGGGACGTTCTACCTACCCTTCATCCCTCCCGCCACTTGACGAAAGAGATAGGGGCACCCCCCCGCCTCCGCTCTATTGCCCCCACTGCTCCAGCACGGACGTGAACTCCTCGATGAAGTCCTTCGGACCAAGGTCCAACGCCGCGTGGGCGTTGCTGGTTTCGGTGCGGGCGGTGAGGTGCGGGGGGAGGCTGGTGCCGGGGGCGTCGTGTTCGTGCAGGAATACGGTCTGGCCGGTGGTCAGGGGGCTCGCGGTCTCCACGAACAGGGTGCCCTTCTCCGTCTGGACGAAGGCCTGGTCCAGGGCGACGCCGATGGCCAGGGGGTCGTGGAGGGGGACGGAGTCGGTGCGGTGGAAGTGGTTGTAGGAGCCGAAGTAGAACTTCAGCATGCGCACCGTGAACTCGAGCGGCTCGCCGGCGCGTTCGAGTCGGGCCAGGTGGTCTCGGGTGAACCTGGCCTTGTGGGTCACGTCCAGGCCGATCATCGTCATGTTCGCGCCGCTCGAGGCGACCAGGTCGGCGGCTTCGGGGTCGTGCCAGATGTTGAACTCGGCGGTGGGGGTGACGTTGCCCTTTTCCAGCACCGTTCCGCCCATGAAGACGAGCTTGCCGATCCGGTGGGCGAAGCCGGGGTCCTGGATCAGGGCGGCGGCGATGTTGGTGAGGGGGCCGGTGGCCACGACGATCAGTTCGTGCTCGTACTCGTGCGAGAGCCTGAGCAGCGCGTCGACGGCGCTTTCGGACTGCACTGGCACGCCCGAGTCGTCCACCTTCTCGTCGCCGAGGCCGCTTTCGCCGTGGAAGGCGAAGGAGGCGGACTGCTCGATCCGGCGGGAGAGTTTGCCGCCCACGCCGCGGTGGACCGGGATGTGCTCGGCCACACCGAAGAGTTTCACCAGCGCGCGGGCGTTGCGGTACGTATGCTCGACGGGGGCGTTGCCTCCGACGGCTGTAACGGCTTTGATGTCATAGCGGCCGGTGCCCAGGGCGTACTGCAGGGCGAGCGCGTCGTCCAGTCCGGGATCGCAGTCCAGCACGAACGGGCCGGTCACGGGGCCCACCTCCTCGGTTCCTCCGGCGAGGTGCCCCCAGGGTCCCCCACCGGCGCCCGTCGCCGCGGGCGGCCTTTGTATGGAAATCGTTATCCGACGGTGTCAGTTCGAACCCTACAACGTCAACCGGCACACCGTGTGAGACAGCTCATGTCACAATGTCCGACAAACTCTGCGGGACGGTGAGCTCGGCAGAGAACGATTGCCGAGTTTGATGCGAAGATGAACGACGGGGCGCCACGAGGCGGCCCCGAGTAGAACGGACCGCGCACGTGAGCATGGGCAGGGACGCCAGGCCGGCCACCCTTCGAGAGGTGGCGGAGGCGGTGGGCTGTTCGGTCGCCACCGTCTCCCGGGTGCTGGCCGGGGACCGTCCGGTGGGGGCCGAGCTGGCCCGCCGGGTGCAGGAGGCGGCGCGGGAGCTCGGGTATCTGCCCAACCAGGTCGCCCGCGCGCTGCGCAGCCGCAGCACCCGCACCGTGGGCCTGGTCCTGCCGCAGATCACCAACCCCTTCTTCCCCGAGCTCATGCGGGCCGTCGAGCACGCGCTGCACGATCAGGGCCGTGCGTTGCTGCTCGCCGACAGCGCGGACGATCCGGAGCTCGAGGCCGAGCGGGTCGAGCTGCTGATCGCGCGTCAGGTGGACGGGCTGATCGTGGCTCCGGTGGATCAGGAGCGCTCGGTGCCCACCCTCGCCAAGGCGGCCGCGCGGGTGCCGGTGGTGCTGCTCGACCGCTGCGTCGACTCGGTGCAGGCGGACGCCGTGACCGTGGACAACGCGGCGGGTATCCGGCTGCTGCTCGACCACCTGCGGGCGCAGGGGCGGCGGCGGCTGTGGTTCCTCGGGCCCGCGGGCGAGGTCTCGGCTGGCGTGGAGCGCCGGGCCGCGTTCCAGGAATGGGCCGCCCGGCACGCCGACCTGTGGCGGGTCGAGTTGGGCGACTTCTCCATCGACTTCGGCGAACACGCCGCGGGCAAGGCCGTCACGGCTCCCGCCGCGCTGCGCCCGGACGCCCTCGTGTGTGCCAATGACCTGATCGCGGCCGGGGCGCTGCGGCGGCTGCGGGAGCTCGGCGTCGAGGTGCCCGGGCAGATCGCGGTGACCGGCTTCGACGACATCGCGCTGGCCACACTCACCTCGCCCGCGCTCACCACCGTGCGCCAGCCCAACCGGGAACTGGCCGCGGAGGCCGCGCGGATGCTGCTGGCGCGGATCGAGAGCCCGCAGGCCTCGGCCCGCGCGGTGCGGCTCACCCCGGCGCTGGTGGCCCGCGGATCCACGGTCCCGGTCAGGGAAGGATCGCCGGAAGCCTCAAGGGAAGGATCGAGACTGTGATCGCCGTCGTCGGAAGCCTCAACCTGGACCTGGTGGTACCGGTGGCGCGGCACCCGGTGCCCGGGCAGACCGTGCTCGGCGGCGACCTGGCCCAGCACTGCGGCGGCAAGGGCGGCAACCAGGCGGTGGCGGCGGCCCGGCTGGGACGGCCGGTCTCGATGGTGGGGCGGGTCGGCGCGGACGACGCGGGCGACGTGCTGTTGGGAGCGCTGGCGGCGGAGGGCGTGGCGACCGAGTACGTGCGGCGCAGCGAGCAGGTGCCCAGCGGCCGGGCCCTGATCGCGGTGGACGAGGCGGCCGAGAACACGATCATCGTCAGCCCGGGCGCGAACGCGCGGCTGTCCGCGGCCGACTGCGCGGCGGCGGCCGAGGTGCTGGCGGCGGCCCGGGTCACGGTGCTGCAGCAGGAGGTTCCGCACGAGGCGAACGACGCGGCGGCCCGGCTGGCCGGCGGGATCGTCCTGGTCAACCCGGCGCCGGTGCGCGAGGGCGGCAACCCGCTGCCGTCGCGCACGGACGTGCTGGTGCCGAACCGCTCGGAGCTCGCCGCGCTGCTCGGACTCGCCCCCGACGCGCTGGGCGGCGAGGCCGAGGTGGTGGCGGCCGCGCGCCGGCTGCGCGGGTCGGCCGGGGCGGTGCTGGTCACGCTCGGCTCGGCCGGGGCGCTGCTGGTCGAGGGCGACGCCAGTACCCTGATTCCGCCGTTTCCGGTCGACGCGGTGGACACCACGGCCGCGGGCGACTGCTTCTGCGGCGCGCTGGCCTGCGCGCTGGCCGACGGCGAGACGCTGGAGCGGGCGGCCAGGTTCGCGGCCGCGGCGGCGGCGCTGAGCACGACCCGGGCCGGGGCGCAGCCGTCGCTGCCGACCCGGGACGAGGTGGAGCGGTTCACCGCGCGGCGCGGCGCGGCGCGGTGAGCGGTACTCCGTAGCGCTGAAGCGTGCGTGGCCGAGGTAGGCGCGCGCGGGGTCGCTCGATAGGCTTAAGCGCATGGAAGCGGAGCAGATCGACGCGCTGCCGGTCGACGGAGTCGGCGAACCCGACGGGCTGCAAAGGCTGTGGAACCCGCATCGGATGGCCTACATCCTGGGGGAGAACAAGCCGACCGGGCCCAAGGCCGAGGACGGCTGCCCGTTCTGTCGCATCCCCGATCTCGGCGACGACGCGGCCGCGCTGATCGTGGCGCGCGGCACGCTGGTCTACGCGGTGCTGAATCTGTACCCGTACAACCCGGGGCACCTGCTGGTGTGTCCGTACCGGCACATCGCCGACTACACCGAGCTGACGGACGACGAGGCGGCCGAGTTCACCGCGTTCACCCAGGACGCGATGCGGGCGGTGCGCAAGGCCTCGAACCCGCAGGGGTTCAACCTCGGCATCAACCAGGGCGAGGTGGCGGGCGCCGGCATCGCCGCCCACCTGCACCAGCACATCGTGCCCAGGTGGAGCGGCGACGCCAACTTCATGCCGGTGGTCGGCCGCACCCGCTCGATGCCGGTGCTGCTCGGCGAGACCCGCGCGCTGCTCGCCGAGGCGTGGCCCGGCGTCGGCTGAGCCGTCCGCCGGGCCGCACCGGCCCTACCCGACCTTCGCGGCCCGGGCGGCGGGAGTGGACCGGCCGCCGCCCGGGCGCCTTCGTCAGGGTTCGGTTCCGTACACCAACTGGCCGTTGTAGTACACGGTGATGTCCGGGTTGGCGGTGAAGGACGCGTCAGAGGCGTTGAACGAGTAGTCGTTCGTCTGCGTCATGGTCGCGTAGTTCGACTGGTAGATCCGGTTCTGGATTCCGCCGGTGCTCGCCCCGGGGGCCAACGAGCCGGCGCCCGAGCCGAACGAGAGCTGCAGATAGTGGTCGGCTCCGGTCACCGGGGTGCCGAGTGCGGTGAACGTGCCGGTCACGTTCGCGCAGCCGACCGGGGCGTAGTCACAGGCGTAGGTCAGCGTGCCGGTGCCGTCCTCGGTGAACCAGTAGCGCACGGTCACGGCGGACAGCGGGATCGCGGCGGTGCCGTTGTTGACCAGCTGGATCTGGTTGCCGATCGTGGACGTCGTCGCCGAGGTCGTACTCGTCTCGTACTGCGCGGTGAGTGACGCGGTGGCCGGCGGCGTGCCCGTGCCGCCGCCGCTGCTCGGTGCGCAGCCCTCGTCCGCGGTCAGCGACGGGGTCTGGCCGTAGGCCAGGGTGCCGTTGACGTAGACCGGGATGTACGGGTCCGGCGACGAGGTGTACGTTCCCGCGGCCAGGCCGGTGAAGCTGGGCGACTTGGCCGAACTCCAGGAGTAGCCGTAACTCGAGTTGATCGCGGCGTTGATGCCGAACTCGAACGCGCGTGACGGTGGAAGCCCGAGGCCGTCGTTGGTCCAGCTGATGGTGGTGTAGTACACGCAACTGTTCGCATCACCCCATTGCACCGGCGCGCTGATCGAGGTGGCGTTCCCGTCGATCTGGCCCGCCGCGTCGTAGTACACCGGTGTGGAGATCGCGCTGATGTTCTGGCCCGCGGCATAGAGCGAACTGATGTCGAAGTAGACGCGCGCGCTCATGCCGGTCTGCAGGTGCGGGGGCTGCGACGCGACGTTGTTGACGGTGACCGTGAGCTGCGTGCCCTGGCTGCTGTCCTGGTTGAGGGCGGCAGTGGCGTAGTACGGGGTCTGCGCCGCCTCGGCCGGCGGGGTGAAGCTCGTCATCGCCTGGCTCTGGCCGTAGTACTGGTAGAGGCCTGCCAGCGCGCCGACGAACGCCGCGTTGTAGTCGACGGCGACTTCGTTGAGCACGAAGTCGGTGGTGACGTCGTCGGGCTCGTCGGTGCTGCTCGGGCCGCCGACCAGTGCTCCCCACAGGACGTGTTTGTCGGTGGGCGGATCGCTCTGGCTGTTGGTCAGGGATCCCTGCGCGTCGCCGTGGTGCGGGTGCGAGGCGGCCGTGGCGGTGCCCCCGACCTCGCTGCCCACGCCCGGAGTGGTGCTGCCGAAGCCGACGATGTAGGACCAGTCCGCCGGGTTGTCACCCATGAGGTAGTTCATCTGGCCCATCGCCCAGTTCGTGAACAGCACGCTCTGCGCGTCGTTGGGGAAGTTCTTCCGGTAGACCAAGGCCTCGAGCTGCGCGGCGGTGTTGTAGCGCGCCGCCCCCCACGAGGTCAGATAGGAGAATCCGGCTGGAGTGGTGGCGATGAAGTTCGTGTCGGTGGACGACTCCGTATGGGGGACGTGCGACCAGTACTGGATCTGCCATACGTCGAAGTAGTGCACCTGTTGCTGCACCACCGCCGGGATCGCCGAATCGCCCTGGACTACCGGGTCGATCAGGCTGAACACCCCGCCCCAGCGGGTGTCCCAGTTCATCACCCACGTGTTCTGCCACGTGTTGTTCGTGTTCGACACGATGCTGCTGATGAAGCCGGTGTAGTCGCCGGACGCGTCGGTGGAGACGATCGCGTTGAGGTAGCTCGCCTGGTTGGTGGCCAGGTAGAGCCACGCCGCCGCCCACGCCTCCTTGTCCACGTAGCCGCTCGAGTTGTAGAAGCCCCCTGAGTAGCCGATGCCGGGATTGGCCAGGGAGAAGGCGTAGAGCGCCTCGGCGTACTTGAGGCACTCCGACGAGTAGGCGGAGTTCGAGGATGCGGTCAGCAGCGACTCGACGGCCAGCGCCGCCGCAGCGCTCGCGGTCTGGTCCGCGGCCGGGGTCTGCGAGGTGGCCAGGTAGGCCGGGCGCGGGTACGTCGTCGCGCTCTGCAACTCGGACGGGCCCCAGTAGTCGTGGTCGATCGAGCCGTCGCCGACCTGGTAGGCGAACGCGACGACCTGGCCGGAGGAGTTGAGGAAGGTCGAGCGCAGGAAGTAGTCGCTGTCCCACTTCATCTCGTCCAGGCCGTGCGCCCAGGTGCCGGTGGCCGAGTAGGCCTGGGGGAACTCGTACATGCCCCAGCCGAGCACGGAGGCGGCGTAGGTCTGCGGCAGGCCGAATTTCACGTGGTCGCCGGCATCGTGGAAGCCGCCGGAGAGGTTGAGGCAGCCGGTGTTGTTCGGGTCGAGCACGGACTTGTTCGCGGCGATGAACGCCGCGGTCAGGTTCACTCCGTCGGGTACCGTGGAGGACTTGGGCTGCAGCGGCACGCAGGAGTCGCTCGGCTCGGAGTCGCCGCGCCAGTCCAGCGGCTGGTCGCCGTCGGTGCGCGCCGGGCCGGACTTCTGGGCGTCGTAGAAGTACAGCGACTCCTGCAGCGCGAGCGGGAGGCTGTAACCGGGGGTGTCGGGCAGGGCGGTCGCGGCGTGCGCGGCCGCGGCGCCGACGGCCCCGGCGCCGGTCGACCCGAAGGCCAGTACGGCGGCGTAACACAGGACGCGGCGTATCCGGCCGCGGTGCACTGGCCCCGTTCGGCACGGGGCGGGCGGACGGTTCATGTGGGTTTCTCCTGTGAAAGAGAGCGGGTGCGGCCGCGCCGGTGACGCTAGACCCGGACCGGACCGGCCGGAAGCCGCACCCCGCGCCCACGCCGGGCCCGCCCCGCACCCGAGGCGCCCAACAGCACAGACATCTGACAGATCATCAGATTTGCCATGGAAGTTGCATACGCCGCGCACCGGGCCGCATCCGCCGCCC
>NZ_JAGSOG010000324.1 GCF_018139695.1 Actinospica durhamensis
TATCGACACTTCGCCGCACCCCGGCAAGCGATTCGACCCGGCGCGCCCCACCACCCCGTCATCTCATCGTTTGGATCAGACCATCATGCCTACAGCAGTCCACGTTTCACCCACACCGGCCGTCGCCCTGGTGACCGGCTCCGCCACCGGGATCGGGCACGGCGTGGCCGGCCGCCTGCTGGCCGCGGGCATGACCGTCATCCTGCACGGCCCGACCGCCGCTCTCGTCGAGGGTGCGCGCGACCGGCTGGTACTGGCCGGGCTGCCCGCCGAGAAGATCGAACTCGAAGTCGCCGACTTCCGCGACCTGCACGCCGTGGCCGAACTCGCCGCTCGCGTCGAGTCACGCCACCCGTGCCTGGACGTGCTCGTCAACAACGCCGCGGTGGCCGGCAGCGACACCCGCACCCTGACCGGCGACGGGCACGAGCTCACCCACCAGGTCAACTACCTCGCCCCCTATCTGCTCACCCGGCTGCTGTGGGTCCCGCTGTGCATGACCCGGCCCGGGCGCGTGGTCAACCTCTCCTCATCTCTGCACCGCACCGGCAACTTCAACTGGGGCGATCTGGACCGGGTCAAGCACTACTCACGCACCGGCGCCTACGCCCAGTCCAAGCTGCAGCTGACGATGTTCACCCGGGCCGCCGCGGCCACCGCCGGCGATCACCTGCTCGCGGTCAGCGTCCACCCCGGCGTCATCGCCTCCGGCCTACTACCCCTCTACGCGCGCACCGGCGCCCCGATCGACCAGGGCGCCGAAGCGGTGGCGCGGCTGTGCCTGCCGGAAACCGCGCCTGTACACAACGGCGCGTACTACGACGGGGCAGACGAGACCCCGGCGGCCTCCCTGGCAGAGGACGAACGGGCGATCGCCCGCCTGTGGAAGAGCACTGCGAAGATGGTCGGCTTCGACCGGCTGCCCTCTCCCGCCGCAGCCTGAACCTGCTGAGCCGGGCTCAGCCGGCCGACTCAGCCGACGTCAGCCGACGTCAGCCGCCCGAGGAGTCGAGAAACTCGCGATAAGCGCGCCCGATGTCCGCGAGGTCGGCCGGCTCGGCCACGCTCGCGTCGGCCAGTCGGCTGATCATCGCGGCCTGCGCGACCAGAACCGGCAGCCGGTCGCCACGCCGCGTGGCGCGGGCGATGAGCGCCAGCGCGTCGAGCTGCCGGATCAGCACCGCGGGCATGCCGGCCGCGGCCTGGCGCACCTTCTCGAACGCCCGCTCGACCAACCCCTCGTACGACACCGGCGCCGTGATCAGCCGCACCAGCCCCCGCTCGTCCCGGCACAGCGGGTCCGGATCCCACTCCGCGGTGATCCGGCACAGGCTCTCACCGAGCCAGTCGATACAGGTCAGCGCGGTGAAGGTGTCGTTGACCGCCGGGGACAGGGCGCGCAGCGCAATCTCGACCAACTGGTCCACGGCGAACGCGACGTCTTGCGACAGCGTCCGGTACGGCCCGGTCACGTGGGCACGGCGCAGCCAGCGCTCCACCTCGGGCGCGGCGGTCGCGGGCCAGACGGTCAGGAACGGCTGGCCGCGCACCACGAAGTGGCCGGGCCGGTGGTGCAGCCTGATCACCGCTTCGTGCTGGACCGCGAGTGAGACCAGCATCGAGCGCCGCACGTACTGCAGATATCCGCTCTCCGGCGTCGCCACGACCCGGCCCACCCGGCCCATCAGGTCCTCCAGAAACCGCGCCTCCGACTCCGGGCGCGCGAGCCCGGAGCCCGCTCCGGCGCGGCGTGGCTGCGCATCGCCGACCACCGCGTCGTTCAGGTCCTTCGCGATGGACGCGATGACCTGCGGGAGCTGGATCATCACGGCCACGTGGTGGATGAAGTAGATCAGTACCCCGACATCCGCGAGGGTCAACGCCAGCACGAGCGTGATCGACACGTGCGGCACGAAGTCGCCGTAGGGTCCGGGACCGATGGCCACCAGGTCCAGCATCGCGTAGACGAAGGTGGCGACGAACGCGCCGAGCGTGCACTGCGTCCCCCGGTCGCGGATGAAGTTGCGCAGCATCCTCGGACCGAACTGGGTCGAGGTCAGGGTTAGGGCGACCAGGATGATCGAGAACACCACGCCCACGACCGTGATCAGCGCGGCCGCGAGCGTGGTGAGGATCTGCCGGGCGCCGTCCGCGCTCCCCGCGATCACCCAGAGCGGCAGATGCCAATGCCGGTAGTACGCGGCCGAATCCACCGCGCGGGTCAGCGCGAACAGACCCGTCGCCGCCAGCGTCATCGACGTCGGCATCAGCCACAGATTGGTACGGGCCGCCTCGGCGAGCCAGTGCGTATCACGGCGCACACGGTGGAACACGGGAGCGGGCCTCTCGGAAACAGTCGGACACGGCGAACAAGAACCCGCCGACCAGACTTCCCGGCACACCCGGCGCCCCGCCTCTCCACCCATCCGGAGTCACAGCGCCGTGCCGACACTGTAGTACGCGCGTCGCACCCGAGCGACCGGCAGCCGGCCAACGAGATCACCGACCCCGATGATTCCGACGTTTATGCAGACCGCCTGCCGTGTATCAATCAAGAGAGAGCGTGACCGCACGTGGGGGTTGCCTATGCGTCCATGCGCTCGGGCTCTGCTGCATCGCGGCACTGATCTGCCTCCAGATCCGCACCATCGGACACGTCCCCTCGCTCAACCTGCTGAGGCCCGCCACGCCCGCGATCGTCGGCGGAAGGGTGCTGGCGTACGTCGACGACGAGGCGGCCGAGCAGCTCGACAAGGGCGACGTGGAGGTGGCGTACTGGCGGCGGCTGGATTCGGCGGGTTTCCTCACTCGGGCTCGAACCCGCGCGGAGTCCCAGGAGGAGCTCAGTAGCTCCTCCTGGGACGGGCTCTACCTGGTCGCGCACGGCGACGGCGACGGCCTGGCGCAAGGCATCAAGTTCACCGAGGGCGGCACGCTGTCCGCGGCCACCGCGCTGACGCACCGCTGGCCGCGATCGATCGTCTTCGCCTCCTGCTTTGTAGCGAAGGTCGAACAGCCATCGGGACGCGAGCCGTTCGGCCTCGCCATCGCCTGCATGCTGGGTGGGTGCCGCACCATGGTCAGCGGCGTCATCGAGGTCGAGCGCGCGGCCACCAGCATCATCGCTGCGGACGTCGCAGTCGCTCTCAACAGCGCAGCCCCTGCCGCGACCGCGCTCAGGTCCGCGCAGCTCGCGTACCTCGAGAGCGTGGGTATCGAGCTCGCCTTCGTCAATCAGTGGGCCGGGCTCATCTGCCTCTCCACAGAATGGAGCACAGCACCGAGGTGATATCCCGTGGGCTCAGCGCGGCGGTCCGACGATGACGTTGCCGTACTTGTCGGCGAGGCTGGGATCGGCTTTGACCTCGTAGCCGTCCGGGCGCGGCGTGGCCTTGTCGCGGCCGGTCTCCCGGAACATTTCTTCGATCCCGGCCGGCGTATTGATCATCAGTAAGTCGGCCTTCTTCGAGGTGATGCGGTATCCGTGCGGAATGTTGCGGGGCAGGTAGACGATGCCGCCTTCGGCGAGTTCGTACTCCTGGTCGTCGCACCACACCAGAGCGCTGCCTTTGATCAGCAGGAAGACCTCGTCCTCGCGGGTGTGCTTGTGATAGGGCGGGGCCTCGCCCTCGGCGACGTCGAAGCGCCCGATCATCAGTTGTCCGTTGGTGGCCTTGCCGTCGAGCAGCATTGCGAGGGTGCCGCCGTCGAGCCATTCGAGTTGCTGCTGCTGGTCGGGTTGCGCGAGATAGGCCATGCTCATGGGTGTTCCGATCAGACGACTTGGGGTGCGGGTTCGGGCGTGGACGCTCGCGCGGGCGGAGCGTCACAGGATGCGTACGTCGCCTGGGGGCGCCCAGGACTCGGCCGTGGCGCGCAGGGGGGCGGCATCACCGGCGTCGCCGACCCTTTGACGGAGAGCTCGGTCCGTCGGGCGCCTCCTCGCCTCGGGCGAAGGCGAGCGCCAAGCTCGTCGACGCGAGCCGCGGGCAGCTTGACCACCAGGCGTCCGCGCACGAGCATCGCGAAGATCTTCCCGTTGCATCGCAGCGCGCCGCGCCCGAACCCGCTGCCGCCCGAGGGCGGAGGGATGTCGCCACCGACGAGGTCGTCGACCAGATCCGCGAAACGGTCCTGCGGCGACGGCCCCGGAGACCGCTCATCCATGCCTTCAAAGATACGCGCGACCGCGGACGCCGCCCGGAGCCGCGCCCGGGCACTCACACAGGGTCGACGCGCACGAGTGACGCAACATGGTCGAGCGCTGCGTCGAGGGCGACCTCGAGTGGCCTGACGGCGCGTTGGATCTGAGTGAGCATCAGCCCGCCCTGCAGCGCGGCGAGGACGGCGAGGGCGAGGTCGTCGGGGTCGCCCTCGAGCTCACCGCGCTCGTGCATCGCGCCCAGGCCCGCACGGATCGCGCCCTCCCAGCGCAGGAAGCCGGAGGCCACCGCCAGACGCGCCTCGGGGTTGGTCTCCGCCACTTCGCTGCCGATCGAGCCGATCGGGCATCCGCCCCTGCACTGCAGGCGGCGCTGGAACTCGACCATGGCGTCGCGCCAGGCCCGCAGTCCCCGGACCGAGTCGAGCCGGTCGAACAGCGGGGCCTGGAGCTCCAGGACCGCCTCGGTCTGGTGCTCGATGACGGCCAGCAGCAGTGCCTGCTTGTCCGCGAAGTAGTGGTAGATCTGCGAGCCGCTGACCCCGGCGGCGGCGCGCACGTCTTCGAGCGTCGCCTCGGTCACGCCCCGCTCGTACATCAGCTGCGCGGCGGCGGCCACGATCCGCGAGCGCGTGGCCTGGCCCTTTCGGGTGAGGCGGGCCGGCTGCTGCCGGGTCTCGGAGCTCATGGGTCCAGCATAGCCGATTCTGGATTAGACAACCCATTTTTCTCCGAGGATTCTGGGTCAGGTAACCCAGTTCGGGCGCACTCCGCGACCGGACACGACCTGGAAGGCACGGCTCATCATGGAACTCACCGGCAAGACGGCACTGGTCACGGGCGCGACCGGCGGGATCGGCGGCGAGACGGCGAAGCTGCTGGCCGCCGCGGGCGCGCAGGTCGTCGTCACCGGCCGCGACTCCGCGCGTGGTGCGGCACTGGTCAAGGCGATCACGGAACAGGGCGGCGCGGCCCGGTTCGAGGCGGCCGACCTGGCCGACCCGGCATCGCTGCGCGCCCTCGTCGAGGCGGCCGGGGAGGTGGACATCCTGGTCAACAACGCGGCGCTGTTCCCGATGGGCCCGACGATCGCCCCCGACACCGGGGACGGACGCGGCGGGTTCGACACCGCCTCGTTCGACGCCGTATTCGCCACCAACGTGCGCGCCCCCTACCAGCTCGTCGCCGCGTTCGCGCCGGGCATGGTCGCCCGGGGATCCGGCGCGATCGTCAACGTCAGCACCATGGCCGCGCGCATCGGCATGGCGGGTCTCCCGGTCTACAGCGCGACCAAGGCCGCGCTCGAGTCGCTCACCCGCACCTGGGCAGCCGAGCTGAGCCCCTCCGGCGTGCGCGTGAACACCGTCGCCCCCGGCCCGACCCGCACCGACATGGTCCTGGCCACGATGGGAGAAGAAGGCGCCGGACAGGTCGGCGCCACCACACTGCTCGGCCGACTCGCCGACCCCAAGGAGATCGCGCAAGTCATCGTCTTCCTCGCGAGCGACCGCGCCGCCTACCTGACCGGCGCCACCGTGGCCGCCGACGGCGGGCGCACCGCGGTCTGACGGCACGACCGCCGCCGGATGTGGTGTAGACGGGACCACCGGCGCGTGGGGACGATTGGGTTTACCAGCGCTGCCGCGTCCACTTCGCCAGAAACCTCCTCGCGAAAGTACACAAAGGCCATGGCGAGGTGGTCGCGGCACTGTTCCGCACCGTGCCAGGCACCTTTACTAGCCGGGCCGCTGCGATTCTGCTCGGCGCCCCCTGCCTCGGATATGAGGACTCCGCCGTCCGCAGACGGGCCGGGACCGACGGACACCGCTGGGGTCGGCCCGCACCACCGGCGGTCCATCCGAACGGGGTTCACGTCCCCCCTCGGACCAGGCTTGGGATTTTCGCCGGCGTCTTCGCCCACGATGCTCGGCGCCTCGACCGCCTGCGCGTGCGCGGCGTCAGTGGTGGGCGATCTGCGGGAATGAGAACTCTTCAGTGATCGGAGTGTTACGATGTCAGAACCGACAATAACTGCCGCGCATGCGCCTCAAAGGCGTGCTTGCAACGTTTGCACGTGCGTGGAGTCGGTATGCGGTCAGCTCCGCCGCGGTACTCTCCGCGCTGACCGAGGCCTCTCTTGACGCAGCCAGCCGTGTAGTCGACCTACAAGTGATCGGCTGGGGAGACGGCATTCCGCGTGAGGTTCTATCCCGTTTCGCCCCGGGGTTCAGACCGTTCGGCTTGCATGATCGAGAGGTAACAACCATGTCCGTTTCATACGGTTTTCTCAGCACTTATCCGCCTACCCAATGCGGCTTGGCCACCTTCAACCAGGCACTGTTCCAGCATCTGACCGACGGTCTGGACCGTGGCGGGGTGGTGAGCGTCGTCGACGAGGTGACCGGCCCGGTCGGCGCGGAAACCGTGGGGCATCTGATGGCCGACTCACGCCTGTCCATGCTCGCCGCCGCCGCGGTGCTCAACCGTTACGACGTGGTGATCGTCCAGCACGAATACGGCATCTACGCCGGCCGGGACGGGGACCAGGTACTCGACGTGCTGCACCGGCTGCGGGTCCCGGTGATCGTGGTCTTGCACACCGTGCTCGGCTCGCCGACACCGAACCAGCGCCTTGTGCTCGAACAGATCGTCGAGGCCGCCGACGCGGTCGTGGTGATGTCGAAAACCGCCGCCGCCAGGCTGTTCGAAAAATATGTGATCAACGCTGCGAAGGTGGCCGCGATCACCCATGGCGCCCCGACGCCGATCCTCCAGGGGGCAGCCCCGACCCGGCTTCCGGACCTGGTCTCCGGTGCGGTCTCGGACGTGGCCTCGGCCCTGTCCGCGGTCACCCCGCACTCCGCCTACTCCGACGAGTTCGCCGCCTTCACCGCGCGGCCGAGCGGTCCGACCATCCTGAGCTGGGGCCTGCTCGGCCCGGGCAAGGGCCTGGAGTGGGCGATCGAGGCACTGGCCGACCTGCGCGACCTGACACCGGCACCGCGCTATGTGATCGCCGGGCAGACGCACCCCAAGGTGCTCGAGCGCGAGGGCGAGGCCTATCGCACGAGCCTGATGAACCGCGCGGTCGCCCTCGGCGTCGACTCGATGGTGCGGTTCGACCCGGGATACCGAGACACCCAGTCGCTACAGCGCCTGGTGCGCAGCGCGGACGTCGTGCTCCTGCCTTACGACTCCAGCGAGCAGGCCACCTCTGGCGTGCTGATCGAGGCGGTCGCCGCGCAGCGCCCGGTGGTCGCCACCCGCTTCCCCCACGCCTGCGAACTGCTCGCGAACGGCTCCGGCCTGCTGGTCGGGCACCGCGATCCGGCCGGCATCGCCGCAGCCCTGCGCCGGGTGCTGACCGAGCCCGCCCTGGCCGCGACGATGACCGCCGCGTCCGCCCGACTGGCCCCCGACCTGGCCTGGCCCGCGGTCGCAGCGCAGTACCGCGACCTGGCCGCCGGCCTTCTCGCGGCCCGGGCCGGGCACGCCGCCCGAATCCACGTCGCGGCAGGCTTCGCGGCGTGACCACGACGTTCGGCGACAGCACGGCGATCGTGGCGGCCACGTCCGGCGTCAATCCGGCCAGGACCCCGCCGGAACCGCGGAGCGTGCATCCACGGAGCCCGAGTCGGCAGAGCCTGGATCTGCGTCACGTGCTGCGGATGACCGACGAGGTCGGGCTGTTCGAGCACGCCGACGGTGCGATCCCGCGCCGGGAACACGGCTATTGCGTCGACGATGTCGCCCGCGGACTGATGGTGCTGTGCCGCGAACCCTTTCCGTCGGAGGCCGCGATCGAACTGTCCGGCCGCTACCTGACGTTCCTCGCGCACGCCCAGGGACCGGACGGCAGCTTCCACAACCGCCTGGGTTACGACCGGTCTTGGCACGACCGGCCGGCCACCGGCGACTGGTGGGGTCGGGCGCTGTGGGGTCTGGGTACGGCCGCGGCGGGCAGTTCGGCGCCCTGGATCCGGGACGCGGCGCTCGGCTTCTTCGAGCGCGGCGCCCACCACCGGCCGATCCACCTGCGCGCCATGGCCTTCGCGGCCCTCGGCGCGGCGCAGGTGCTGACCTTTGAGCCCACGCATCGCCTTGCGCGCGCACTCCTGGCCGATGCGGCGCTCGCCATCGGCACTGCCAGGACCGACCAGCCCGTACGCGACGAGGACTGGCCATGGCCGCAGACCCGGTTGGCCTACGGCAACGCGACGCTGCCGGAAGTACTCCTGATGGCCGGTCATCTGCTGGGCGACGAGGAGGCACTGGCCCGCGGCCTGGCCATGCTCGGTTGGCTCATGGACGTGGAGAGCAACGACGGACACTTCTCCCCCACCCCGGTCGGCGGTCGCGGCACGGCGGAGCGGCAGCCCGGCTTCGACCAGCAGCCGATAGAGCTCGCCGCGCTCGCCGACGCCTGCGCCACTGCCTTCGCGATCACCGCCGAGCCCCGGTGGGCCGCCGGGGTCCGACTGGCCGCCGCCTGGTTCGCCGGCGACAACGACGCCGGCACCGTGATGTACGACCCGGTCACCGGCGGCGGCTACGACGGCCTCACCGCCGTCGGCCGCAACGCGAATCAGGGCGCCGAGTCGACCCTGGCCCTGCTCTCCACCCTGCAGCAGGACCGGCGTCTGCGGACGGAGAACCCATGAC
>NZ_JAGSOG010000325.1 GCF_018139695.1 Actinospica durhamensis
GCTGGGCGGGAACGGGACGCGGAGGCTGCTGACGCTCGGTTAGACGAGCCGAGTCAGGCCACGTGCACTCTCACGCCGGCGCCGCGCAAGAGCTTCGGCGACAAGACCGTGCTGGACGGGATCGACCTGACGGTCCCGCAGGGCACGATCCTGGCCCTGCTCGGCCCGAACGGGGCCGGCAAGACCACCGCCGTGCACCTGCTGACCACCTACCTGCGTCCGGACTCCGGCGAGATCCGCATCGCCGGGGTCGATGCGGCCGCCGACCCGCAGTCGGTGCGCCGGGCGATCGGCGTCACCGGCCAGTTCTCCGCGCTCGACGGCTACCTCACCGGCCGGGAGAACCTGATGCTGATGGCCGACCTGCACCTGCTGCCCAAGGCGGCCGGGCGGCGCCGGGCCGAGCAGCTGCTCGAGCGGTTCGAGCTGGCCGAGGCCGCGGACAAGGCCGCCTCGACCTACTCCGGCGGCATGAAGCGCAAGCTCGACCTGGCGATGACCCTGGTCGGCGAGCCGAAGGTGATCTTCCTCGACGAGCCGACCACGGGCCTTGACCCGCGCAGCCGGCGCACCATGTGGGACATCATCCGCGAGCTGGTGGCGCAGGGCACGACCATCCTGCTCACCACCCAGTACCTGGAGGAGGCCGACCAGCTCGCGCACCGCGTCGCGGTGCTCGACGGCGGCCGGATCGTGGCCGAGGGGACGCCCGCCGAACTCAAGGCCCGTATCCCCGGCGGGCACATCGAGCTCACCTTCGCCGACCGCGCCGCGCTCGAGGCCGCCGCGAGTGCGCTCGCCCCCACCGGCCGGGACGAGGACGCGCTCACGCTGCAGCTGGCGGCCGACGGCAGCGTCAGCACCCTGCGCACGCTGCTGCGGCAGCTGGACGACGCCTCGGTCCAGGTCGAGGCGCTGACCGTGCACACCCCCGACCTCGACGACGTCTTCTTCGCCCTCACCGGCAGGAAGGGAGCCTGACGATGAGCACCCTGACACTCGACGGCGACCGCGACGGCCTCGGCCGCGGCGCACGCGGCGCCGAGCACCGTTCCCACGCCCTGGTGCACGCGCGGGTCATGCTGCGCCGCAACCTGCGGCACCTGCAGCGCTATCCCTCGCTGACCCTGATGGTCATGCTGATGCCGCTGGTCTTCCTGCTGCTGTTCGTCTACGTCTTCGGCGGGACGCTCGGGTCCGGGCTCGGCAGCGGCATGCCGGCCGGCCTGCACGGCGGCCGCGCCGCGTACGCGGACTACGTCGCCCCGGCCCTGATCCTGATGTCGGTGGCGGCCGCGGCCCAGGGCACGGCCATCGCCGTCGCGCAGGACATGACCGAGGGCGTGATAGCCCGCTTCCGCACCATGGCGGTGGCCCGCTCGGCAGTGCTCACCGGCCACGTCGTCGCCGCGACCATCCAGACCCTGGTGGGCGTCGCCGTCGTCACCGCCGCCGCGATCGGGGTGGGCTTCCGCCCGCACGCCGATCCGGCCGAGTGGCTCGCCGCCCTGGGCGTCGTGCTGCTGCTGACCCTGGCCGTGACCTGGCTGTGCGTCGGTCTCGGCCTGTCCGCCAAGAGCGTGGAGACCGCGAGCAACTCGCCGATGTTCCTGATCCTGCTGCCCTTCCTCGGCAGCGGCTTCGTCCCCACCGCCAGCCTGCCGGCCGGCATGCGCTGGTTCGCCGAGTACGAGCCCTTCACCCCGGTCAACGAGACCCTGCGCGGCCTGCTCACCGGCACCCGGATCGGCGACAACCTGGTGATCACCCTCGCCTGGTGCCTCGGCGTCGCGGCCCTGTCCTATGCCTGGTCCCGCCGCCTCTACGAGCGCGAGCCCAAACCGCGATGAGTCGGATGACGACACAAGCACGGATACGCCGCAGGGCCCTCGATTCCGGGGGCCCTGCAACGCGTCCGGGCACAGCTTGCCGCACATCCGTAAGATGACGCGCGTCCCAGGCCTCGTCGCACACCTCGCGATCGTGCCGCTTTCCCTGCTGGAGGACCCCCGTCATGAGAGCGGTTCTGTACGCTACGGCGATCGCCCTGATCCTCTCCCTGGTCGGTACTCCGATCGCGATCAGGATGTTCACCCGTCGCGGGTACGGCCAGGAGATCCGGGAGGACGGTCCGCAGACCCACCTGGTCAAGCGGGGCACCCCGACGATGGGCGGCATGGTGATCGTGCTGTCCACGCTGATCGCCTACTTCCTGACCAAGGCGATCACCGCGAAGGTGCCGACCAGCTCGGCGCTGCTGGTGCTGTTGCTGATGGCCGGGATGGGCGTGGTCGGGTTCGTCGACGACTTCATCAAGATCCGTAATCGCCGCTCGCTCGGCCTGCGCGCCAAGGCGAAGCTGGTCGGCCAGTGCCTGGTGACGCTCACGTTCGCCGTGCTGGCGCTGCGTTTGCGCAACTCCATGGGCCTGACCCCGGCCAGCGACCACGTGTCCGTGCTGCACGACGTGGCCTGGCTCAGCCTCGGCCCGGTGGTGTTCGTCCTGTGGAGCTACGTGCTGATCGCGGGCTGGTCCAACGCGGTCAACCTCACCGACGGCCAGGACGGTCTCGCCACCGGGGCCTCGGCGATGGCCTTCGCCGCATACGTGGTGATCGGGGTCTGGCAGTACGGCCAGAGCTGCGGCACGACCGCGACCGCCGGCTGCTACCAGGTCCGCGATCCGCTGGACCTGGCCACCGTGGCCGCCGCGGTGATGGGCGCCTGCTTCGGCTTCCTGTGGTGGAACGCGGCCCCGGCCAAGATCTACATGGGCGACACCGGCTCGCTCGCCCTCGGCGGTGCCTTCGCCGGGCTGTCCATCTGCACCCGCACCGAGGCGCTCGCCGTGGTCATCGGCGGGCTGTTCATGATGGAGCTGATGTCGGTGGTCATCCAGGTCGGCTCGTACAAGCTGCGCCACGGCAAGCGGGTGTTCAAGATGGCGCCGATCCACCACACCTTCGAGCTGATGGACTGGCCCGAGGTGAACATCACCATCCGCTTCTGGATCATCGGCGGCCTGTGCGTCATCCTCGGGCTCGGCATCTTCTACGGCGGCTTCGAGGCGAACTGGTGACCTGCGCGCCCTGATCGCGGGCCCTGACGCACGTGGCGCCAGGGCCCGCAGTCACCGGGCACCCTCGGACATTAGCCGAGGGTCCAGAGTTGGTTGGTCCCGCCGTTGCAGGTCCACAGGTCGATCTTGCCGCCGTTGGACGTGCTCTGGCCGTTCACGTCCAGACACAGGCCCGATTCGCTGTTGGTGATGCTGCCGTCGGGGTGGGCCTGCCACTGCTGGTTGCTGCCGCCGTTGCAGGTGTAGATGTCCACGATCGTGCCCGCGGTCTTACCCTGCCCGTAGGCCTCGAGGCACTTCGAGCCGTAGACCTCGATGGTGCCGTTCACGTTCAGCGTGAACTCCTGGTTGCTGCCGGCGTTGCAGGTGTAGATGTCCAGCTGGGTGCCGTTGGTCTGGCTCGAGCTCGGGACGTCGAGGCACTTGCCTGACTGGTTGCCGACGAGTTCCTGCGCGCTCACACCGGCGCTGCCGGGCGCGCCGGCACTGCCGAGGACGTAGGTGGTCACGCTCTGGGCGGGCAGGCTGGCGCTGATCGTGCCGCCGGAGATGCTCGGCGCGGAGACGCCGGCGAGGTTCTCACTGGCGTCGGTCTGGTAGGCGCCGGCGGAGGTCACCGTGCCGGAGCCGAGGTTCAGCGACAGTGTGGTCGCGGAGGTGTTGGTGTTCGTGGCCACGACGGTCCACTGGTTGTTGGCCCAGAACGCCATCGTCTGCACGCCGGACGGCGATCCGCTCACGCCGTAGCGCACGGCGCCGGGGCGGACGTAGCGGCTGTACTGGCCGAGCACGTAGAAGCGCTTGGTCGGGTACAGGGTCTGGTTGCCGTCGCCGGCGTAGTTCGGGTCGTAGTAGACCAGGCCGTCGTTCCAGCCGGAGCTGTTGACCGTGGTGGCGCAGGTGCTGCTGGTCGAGGGGTTGCAGCCCATGGCGCTGGAGAGCGCGGTCCACCACTGGAACGCGCTGTCGTCGGCGTAGGACAGGTCGGTGTAGACGTAGTTCGCCAGGGTCAGGCCGCCGCCCATGGTCGGGTCGTACTGGGCGCCGTAGCTGCCGCCGGTCACCTGGCAGCAGATCTCGGAGGCCCACACCGGCTTGTTGTTCACGTCGCCGAGGCCGCCGACCTGCTCGAGGGCGCTGTTGGAGGGGTAGTTGTAGGTGTGGTGCGCGATGGCCGCGGTGTAGCCCGGGGCGCTGGAGTCGGCGAGCCAGGTGGGGGCCTCGGACAGCAGCTGGGTGGTCTGGCTGGACTCGTCCGCGATCACCTTGGTGGACAGGCCCGCGCTGCTCAGGGCGGCCCCGACCCCGTCGATGACGCCGGCCCGGTCGGCGGCGGGCACTTCCATGCCCTCCTGGCCGCAGGAGCTGAAGCTGTCGTCGGGCTCGTTCATCGGGCTGACCTGGCTGATCTTGATGCCCGCGGCGGAGAAGTGGCTCACCACGGTGGCCAGGTAGGTGCCGTACGCGGCGTAGTCGGCGGTGTTGATGTCGCCGCCGCAGTTCTCGCCATTGGTCGTGTACTGGCTCGGCGCGCTGTTGACGAACCCGATGATGTCGGGCACGCCGTCGGAGGAGGCGGCCTTGAGGAAGTACTGGCCGCCGGGGTCGGCGCTCCAGTTGTAGGTGCCGCTGGTACTCAGGAAGCTCTGCGGGGCCCGGGCCGCGGTGCTCACCCCGACCCCGCCGCCGCCGATGTTGTACCGGTACTGGCTCAGGTCGATACCGCTGGTGGTGAACAGCAGGCTCGCGGCCTGCGCCTGCGCGGTGGCGCTGAAGTTCGTCAGGTCATTGACCCACCAGGCGCCGGACGCGCCGAAGCCGGCGATGGTCTGGGCCGGGGCCGTGACCACCGCGGTGGTGGAGGCGGCCTGCGCGGGTGCGGGGGCCAGGGCGAGCAGGCCGCTGGTCGCGGTGGCCAGCAGCAGCGCGCCGATCAGGGTGGTGGACCGGTTGTTGCGTGGGTATGTCCGTGCTTTCATCGTGAGCACCCCATTAATTCGGGCATGAAATATCTCGCGCGGAACGTAGAGCGGGGACAGGGTACTGTCAAGGGACGCGGGCCCGGCGGTTCGGCGCGGCGCGCGCAGGTACCGGCGGATGGACCGAGGACACGGCGAGGGAGGGGCGATGCGCTGGGGCGCGGGTTCGGTTTCCGGCGACGGGACGCGCACCGCGGTGCTCGCGCTGCTGGCGCGGCGCGGGCCGCTGAGCCGGGCGCAGATCGCCGAGATCCTCGGACTCAGCCCGGCGACGGTGACCTCGAGTACCCGGCGGCTGCTGGCGGTGGGGATGCTGGCCGAGCAGGAGCCGCGGGTGCCGGCGGCCGGGCGGCCGTCGATTCCGCTGCGGCTGGTTCCCCGGTCGGCGCACGCGATCGGCGTGCAGGTGGCGCTCGACCACGTGGCGACGGTGCTGACCCGGCTGGACGGGGTGGTGGTGGACGGTGCGTCGTGGCCGTTCGATCCGGCCGCGCCGGAGGCGGTGGAGCGGCTGACCGAGCTGATCCGCGGCCGGATCGCCGAGGCGGCGCGGCAACGGCGGCCGCTGTTGGGCGTGGGCGTGGCGGTGCCCGGGGTGGTGGAGCCGGAGACCGGGACGCTGCGGATGTCGGTGCGGCTGGGCTGGAACGGCATGCCGCTGGCGGCTCGGCTGCGCGCCGCGCTCGGAGTGCCGGTGTTCGTGGACAACGACATCAGCGCGGTGACGGTGGCCGAGCGGCTCTACGGGCCGAGCGCGGAGTGCGCGGACTTCCTGGTGGTCGCGATCGGCCAGGGCATCGGCGCGGGGCTGGTGCTCGACGGCGCGCCGTACCGGGGGGCGGCGGGCGCGGCCGGGGAGTTCGGCCACCTGCCGATCCTGGCGGACGGGCCGGAGTGCGTGTGCGGCAACCGCGGCTGCCTGGAGACGCAGGCGAGCACGGAGGCGTTGGCCCGGCAGGGCCGCGAGGCCGGCCTGATCGGGCCGGATGCGGGCGTCGGTGAGCTGGGCGCGCTGGCGGTGGCTGGCGACGAGCGGGCCAGGGAGCTGTTCGCGGACGCCGGGGCCCTGCTCGGGCGCGCGTTGGCGGGCGTCGTGAACATCCTGGGGACGAGCACGGTGGTCGTGGTCGGGGAGATCACGCCGCTGTGGGACCACGTCCGCGCGGCGTTCGACGCGGCGTTGGCGGCACATCTGCTGCCGTGCGTGCGCGAGACGCGGATCGAGGTGCGGCCGTGGGAGGAGCGCCTGATCGCGGTGGCGGCGGCCGGGATCGCACTCGGCGCTCCGCTGGCGGCGCCGCGGCAGCGGGGGTAGTCGATCACCGTCCGCCCGGCGAGAAACTCAGTCGGGCAAAGGGAATCCGCAGCAGTCGAGGGCGAGCTCGCAGAACATCGCTTCGGCCCAGGAGAACCAGCGCCGGGTCCAGATGCGCGGGTGGTCGACGTGAAAGGACTCGTGGATGCGGTAGGTGCCGCCGCGGGTGGCGAGCAGGGTTCTGACGGCAGCGAGCCGCGCCTGGCGGCCGGATTCGTCGTCCGGCTCCGTCATCGCGGCGACGGCGAGCGCGATCGGCCAGACGTGGCGCTGCGGGGTGTGCGGGCTGCCGACCCCGGCGGCGGCCGCGCCGCGGTAGTACGTGGGGTTGCGGGGGCTGAGCACGAACGCGCGGGTGGCCAGGTACAGCGGGTCCTCGCGGTCGCAGTAGCCGAGGCGCGGCAGGGACAGCAGGCTGGGTACGTTCGCGTCGTCCGTCTCGAGGACCCCGCCGAGACCGTCCACCTCGTAGGCCCAGCGCGGACCGGTGACGGGATCCGCGACCACGGCGTGCTCACGCAGTCCTTTGTCGATCGTGGCACGCAGCCGGCCGGCCCGCTCGATCAGCCGCGGATCGACGGCGAGGGGCGGCGGCGCGACCTCGGCGATCCGGGGCAGGTCCGCGAGCACCACGGACGCGAACATGTTGCCGGGCACGTGGTAGCCGTACCGGCAGGCGTCGTCGCTGGGACGGAAGCCGCTCCACGTCAGCCCACCGACACCGACGGGCCCGCCGAGACCGCGGCGGGCAAGGGTGCCGGTGGGCCCGCCGAACCGGCGTCGGAACCGGTACGGGGACCGGCTCTCGTGGTCCTGCTCGGTCTCCCAGACCTCGACGATGCGAGCCACCGCGTGCCAGTAGAGCGCGTCGAAGACATCGGTGCGCCCGGTGTGCCGCCACAGACGTTCGGCCAGGCGCAGCGGGTAGCAGAGGGAATCGACCTCGTATTTGCGTTCCCAGATATAAGGACTCATGGTCGTCAGATCGCGCTGATGGCCGAGCCCGTCCGGACCGGCATTGAACGCGTTGGCATACGGATCGAGCGTGACGCAGGTCAACTGGCGCCGCAGCACCGCCGCGGCGAAGTCCGCAGCGCCCGGCCCGTACTCGCCGAGCCGCAGCAACGGCAGCACCTGCGCCGCCGAGTCACGCAGCCACATCGCCGGGATGTCCCCGGTGACCAGGAAGACCGTCCCGTCGGGCAGCAACCGCGCCGCGCGGCTCATGGTCTCGGTGACGAACCGGGTGACCACCATCGCCGCCTGCGCGCCGAGAACGGACCGCACCCTCTCGTGCAGCGGGGCGAGGTCGGGGTTCAAGCCCGGTTCGGTGGCGGCGGAAGCGGGCATGGAGCGGAATATAGTCCCGATTTGCCGGGAATGCAGGCGTGACACCCGCCCGACGCTACGCGGCTTCCAGCACGAAGAACAGGAAGCAGAGGAAGGATCCCGAGGGGGACGTCACCAGGTCGGGGAAGCGCTCGCGGGCACCCGGGGCGGGGGGCGGCTCGGTGATGGAGGCGATCCGGAATCCGGCCTCGATGAAGGCGGCGGTGATCGTGGGGAGCGGGCGGTGCCAGTGGGTCAGGACGACGCTCTGGCCGCCGAAGGTGTATTCCTCGGCGTACTCGTGGGTGGCGAAGTAGTCGCCCTCGGGGTGCAGCAGGCGGTATACATAGGGGTGGTTGACGACCACGATGACGCGGCCGCCGGGGACCAGGACGCGGCGCAGTTCGGCCAGGGGGGCCGTCCAGTCCTCCAGGTAGTGCAGCACCAGGCAGGCGATGGCGTCGTCGAATGCGTTGTCGGGGAACGGCAGGGGATCCTGCAGGTCCGCCAGCCGCAGATCCACGTCCTCGCCGAGTCGGCGCTTGGCCAACTCCAGCATCTCCGCGCTCGGTTCGATGCCGGTGACCACGGCGCCCCGGTCGCGCAAGGACTCGAGCAGCGGTCCGGCACCGCAGCCCACGTCGAGGATCCGGCGCCCGGTCACGTCGCCGGCCAGGTCCAGGACCGCGGGCCGGGTGTAGTGGCCGTTGATCAGATTGGACTCGGTCTCGGCCGCGTACGCTTCGGCGAAGCCGTCGTAGTCGGTGGTCGGCGCGTCAAGATCAGAGGACATGCGCTTCATCCTGACATGGGCGCGTGTTCTGAGGGGCTGCTCCGCACGGTGCGGGTGCGCAGTGCGGGTGCGCGGTGCGGGTGCGCGGTGCGCGGAGCAGCCGATCTCAGCCGAACTCGCGCGCTCTCACTGCAGCAGCCAGCACCGGGCCGTGTGCCCGGGACTGCCCTCCACCGGAAGTTCGGGCGGGCGCTGCGTGCACACGTCCATCGCGTGCGGGCAGCGGCCGCGGAACTTGCAGCCTTCGCCGATCCTGGCCTCGCGGCTCTCGGCCGGGCGGGCGAGGGCGCGGGGGCGGTTCGGGTCCAGCGGGTCGCGCACGGCGTGCG
>NZ_JAGSOG010000326.1 GCF_018139695.1 Actinospica durhamensis
GGGTAACGCCGTACTGTCACGATCGATCGAGTGGGAGCGTCGCGCTTGAAGGTAGTACTGATCATTCTCGGAGCCGCCAACCTGGCCAATTCCCTGCACGGGATCGCCCAGGCATATCGCCCATCGAAGTCCCCCGATGACCCCAGGCGGCGCAACGCCCGCTCCCGTGCGCCTTATCTCGCGATATCCGCGGTGATATCGGTGGTGCTCATCGTCGTCGTGTCGTCGCGGAACTGATCGGGATGCGGTCGGCCGTCCTCGACGTCCTGACCGCGTCCCTCCGAAGCAGGCCCCCGGAGGGACGCGGTCATGCCAGGGACGTCCGCTACAGCAGCGGAATCGCCTGCGTATCCACCGTCTGATGCGGGGTGTCCACGCCCGGGCGGCCGCGGAAGTCGGTCCAGACCGGGTGCAACACCCCGTCCGCGCCGAGCACCGCCGCGCTGTAGTCGCCGATGAACTCGCCCTGCAGTACCTGCCCGGTCACCGCGCCGACCCCGACGAACTGCACGTCAGGGTTCTCCGACGCCGTGGTGATCCGGTGCTGCGGCGAGGCCTGCCCGTCGCGGCCGATCGTGGTGTAGGCGTAGTCCACGTCGATACCGCTCGGATCGTAGGAGCGGGTGTAGTAGGTCACCGCGACCTTCCCGCCGAAAGCGGCCACCGCCGGGAAGAACACGTCCCCGCCGGGTTCGGCCGCCGTGACCGCGCTCCAGTCCGTGCCGTTGCGCGAACTGGCGATGAAGGCCGTGCCGTCGGTCTGCACCGAAGCCCCGGACGCGTCGTACTGCCCGTTGCGGTCGTCCGACCAGACCACGTAGAGGTGCTGGGTCACCGGATCGACGGCCAGCTGCGGGTAGGAGTTGAGCCGGAAGTTCTCCCCGGTCAGCGCCTCGTTCTGCACGTCCGCGTTGTACGGATAGTCGTAGTTCTGCCCGACCAGCGCGTTCGTCCAGGTCTTTCCGTGGTCGCGCGAGGTGGCCACGACCGTCTCGTCATGGTCCGAGGCGCCGGTACAGGCCAGCGTCGCGCACACGGACGACTCGTACGCCACGTACAGCGTGCCGTCCTCGGCCACCTGCGGGTTCGAACCCTGGGCGAACGCGGTCAGCCCGCCGGCGAAGTCGGTCGTGGTGGGGGAGACCCGCCGCGCCGCCGACCAGCTCTTGCCCTGGTCGGTGGAGGTCTTGAGGTAGATCGGCGACTCGATGTAGTTGCCGGAGTCGTCGTAGGTGAAGCGAGTCCAGGTCACGTACACCTGGCCGGTCCGGGGGTCGACCGCGATCCAGTTCTTGTCGTTGAAGTAGTCCGAGGCGGTCGGCGTACCGTCCGCGGCCACTCCGTCGATCTGCACGATGCTCGGCTGACCCCAGCTCAGACCGCCGTCGTGGGAGACCGAGACGACGATGGCCGAGCCCGCGTTGCTGCGCGAGAAGGCGATGTTGGTGTAGTAGACGGTGTTGTGCGGCCCGAAGGCGAGCACCGGGTCCCCGGCCGAGTCCATGTCGGACAGCGCCCCGGTCGCCCCGGTCTGGTAGGTCAGGGCCGGCAGCTGGACGTTCTTCCAGGTGCTGCCGCCGTCGAAGGAGGTGTAGGCCCAGCCGGAGGAGTCGTTGCGATCCTCCCGGCTGCTGAACACCCGGTAGTCGTTGGAGCCGGCCACCAGGTTCTCCGGGTTCTCCGGATTGACCGCGACCGTGGTCTCGTTCTGCGCGGCGTAGCATCCGGTCTGACTGCCCACGCCCACCACGGTGTCACCGTGGATCACGTCCACGCTGGGCGCGATCGGGCCGTAGACGTGGGTGTCTCCGGAATAGGACTGGCACAATGCCGAGAGCGCCGTGTCGGCGGGCTCGTCGTCGTCGCCGTACGCGAGGACGTAGTTGAGGAGCTTGTTGTGGGTGGCCGGGGCCGCGGCGGCCGCGTCGGCCGGGGCCGCGAAGGCGGTGCCCGCGATAAGCGCGGCGACCGCGATCACCCCGGGCAGCAGAGCTTTGTGGCGCAAAGCTGATCCCTTCCTGAAGTCGGTGGGGCTCAGCTGAAGCTAAGCGAGCAACAGGACTCTGACAAGAGCCTGTCGCGATCGGGCTGGTGGGGCGTCGGGTGCGCGATCCCGCTGCGGTGCGGTGCGGTGCGGTGCGGGTGCACGCCTGTGCGTCGGGCCCCGCCATGCCGGGGGACGGCGTGGCGGGGCCCTTGACGCAACTCGGCGGGATCGATGATGGCCGCGGGCGAATCAGGCGCCTGGTGAGATGTGCTCGATCACCAGGTATGCGGTGGCCGACTCCACGTCGCCGGCGTTGTCGATGCCGATGTCCACGGTGACGGCGAGTTCGGCGGCCTGGCAGCCCGTCGGCACGGTGTAGGTGCCGTTCTCGGCGAGTTCCTGGCCCGCGGCGTAGGTGACCGAACGGGTGACGGGGTCGATCGCCGGGCAGCCGGCCGGGGCGGCGCCGCTGGTGCTCAGCGGCAGCCAGCGGCCGGTCCAGGTCTCGGTGGAGATCAGGGTGGCGCCCGTGCAGTTGGTGGTGATCAGGTCGGCGGTGGAGGAGTTGTCGGGGAACACCTGGGGCGGGGTGAAGGCGAAGCCGTCGATCGCGATCGGTTCGGCCGCGGTGGAGCAGCCGGCCGCGGGGTGCACCGCGGCGGCGGCCGGGCTGACGGCCGCGACGCTCAGGCCGAGGGCCGCGGGGACGGTCAGCAGCAGGGCGGCGCTGCGCAAGGTGCGGATCATGCATCTCGCCTTTCTCGCATGAGCATGAGTGGGTGCGATGGCGGTATCAATATCGGGGCGGAAAGGCATGATCGCAATATTCTTCGACACTCGAATTCGGGTGTGCGGCCGGCCGGGCGAACAGGCTGGGTGTCCGCGCAGCGCGCCGCGGCCGAGGCGGGGCCGGCCCTTGCTGCCGGTCCCGCCCCGGGATTCACGGCTCGGGGTTCACGGCTCGATGCTGAGGGTGAACTGCTGGGTGGTCTGCCGTCCGGCGTAGTCGGCCAGCTGCATGGTGAAGGTGTAGGTGCCGGCGGCGGTCGGGGTACCGGCCAGTTCGTCGTCGGCGTCGGTCGGGGCGGCGAAGGTCCGCAGGGTCAGGCCGGGCGGCAGGGCGCCGGCGACGACGGACCAGCTGTACGGTCCGGCGCCGCCCGACAGGAAGAAGTTCTGCCCGAACGTCTGCCCGACGGTGCCGGAGGTCAGGGTCGATCCGCTGGAGGGCAGGACGATCGCGAGCGGCAGGTTCTGATCGACGGTGATCTGGTAGGCCTGGTAGAGCGGTTGGCCCTGGTCTCCGGTGCCCTGCACGGTGAAGCTGTAGGTCGGCTCGATCCCCTGCGCGGTGGGGGTGCCGTCGAATACGGCGCCGGCGGATCCGAACGCGGCCGGCAGGCTCAGGCCCGGCGGCAGGGATCCGGCTACCACGGCGAGGGTGCCGCCGGCCTGGTGGCTGGTGGGCAGACGGCCCGGGTAGGCCTGGCCGAGCACGGCGTCGGGCAGCACGCAGGCCCCGTCGATCAGGAAGCTGCCGGCGGCCGCGGTGCACTGCAGCTGGTCGGGCGGACCCTGGACGGTGACGGTGATCTGGTAGGCCAAGGTCGAGGTCAGGCCGCCGTCGGTCGCCTTGACGGTGAAGTCGTACGTCCCGGCCTTGGTGGGATTGCCGGTCACGGCGGTCCCGGAGCCGGTGGTCTGAGCGCCGAGGGTCAGGCCGGGCGGCAGGCTCCCCGCGGTCACAGCAAACGTGACGGTGGCTCCGGCGGCGCCGGCCTTGGCCACCGCGACGGTCGCGGCGTAGCTGTTCGGCGCGGTGGTCATGCCGGACGGCAGCCCGCATACGGTGCCGTGCAGTGCCTCGCCGTCGGCGGTCGGGCACTGCAGTGTGATGCGCGGCGGCGGGTACGTCGTGGCCGAAGCCGGGCCCGCGCCCGCCCCCAGCAGCGTCGCCGCCGCGCCTGCCGCGGTCGCGCACACGAGCGCCGCTCTGGATGGTCGTCTCACGGTGATCCTCCTTGGTCGGCCCGGGGGCCTGAATGGGAAACGAGGTCGGCGCGGCCGGACGGTCTCAGACCGATCGCCTTCCGCGTGTTCGATGCCTGATACTGAATGTGAGCCTGGCCGGCGCAGCGCGGAGGGGTCGTGCAGGCTCGCCTCACGACTGCGCGCTGCTCCAGATGGGCGGATGGCTCGCGACCGGGCAGGTCAGTTGACGGGCTCGGTGAATACCGCGTCGCCGGCCAGTACGACGGCCTGGCCGGGGACGATCGTCAGGTCGGCCAGGCTGCCGCGGGCTCCGCTTCCCGGGCCGAAGTTCGCGGCGCCGGGGGCGAAGGTGAAGGCGTCGGCGGTGCTGTCGGCGTAGACGAAGGTGCCGGCCTGGTCGGCGACGACCAGGCCGCCGGTCGACCCGGTCGCCAGCGGTACGGGTGTGCCCCAGCCGGCTCCGGCCGGGTCCCAGGCGTAGGAGGATCCGTACACGGTGATCGCGTCGCCGCCGCCGTCGATCGCGGTGCTGACCGAGGCGGAGGCCTGAGTCGCCAGGATCGTCGGGGCGCTCCAGGCCCCGGCGGGCGAGCGGGTGGCCGTTCCGGTATGGCCGGTGACCGACCAGGCGATCGAGGCCTGTCCGGCGTTGTTCAGAGCCAGGGCCGACAGGCCGGTCAGGTGGTAGTTGCTGTTGCCGTAGCCGAGGGCCACCTCGACCGGGGCGGAGAAACCGCCGGCCATGCTGCCGGAGACGGCCCAGAGATTGTTGAGCCCTCCGTTGAAGGCCACGATCGCTGCGCCGGACGGGTCGACGGCCAGGCTCAGGTCGTGGGCCGGCCCTTGGTCGAGGTTGTCGGATATCGCCGTGTCCGGGCCCCAGGTGCCGCCGGCCGAGAGCACGGCTTCGTGGACGTTGCTCAGCTCGATCCAGGCGGCGATCGCCCTGCCGGAGCCGTCGGTGCCCAGCACGATCCCGCCGTTGCCGATGGTCAGGGCCGTGGTCAGGGTCACCGGGGCGCCCCAGACGCCGCCAGGTGAGCGGACGGCGGCCTGCACGGTGTAGGAGCAGGCGCCCGGGCAGCCGCTGCCGGTGCCCCAGACCGCGATGACCTGCCCGTTGGAGGCCACTGCGACGGCCGGACGTGGCCCGCTGTTCGGCTCGTTTCCGCCGGCGCCCAGGTCAGTGGCCTGCCAGGACTTCCCGTCCGAGCTGGTACACACCTCGACGTGAGTGGAGCCGTCGGCCGCGGTGAAGGTCCCGCCGGCCGCCGTCGCCCCGGCCGGGTTGAGCGCCACCGAACTGCCGCACGAGCCCGGCAGCGCCACCGGCGCGGACCACGAGGCCGCCCACGCCGGTGCGGACGCCACCGCCCATGCGACCAGGCCCACCGAAGCCACCAGGGCGACGCGGCCGACCCTTCCCAGCGAACGTATACGCAGTGGAACAGGGCGCATGATCATCTCCAGACAGGTGACGTCGTCGTCTGCGCGGAGAGGCCGGGGTGAAACAGACCTCTTCCATCGGCGGACACGTACCGGCCGCCCGTCCGGTTCACGGTCCCGTCATGGCCTTGCGCATCTCCGCGAGATAGCCGTCGTACACGGCGGCCAGGTCCTCGAGGTCGACCATCGGCGGCAGGTCGATGACGGGCTGGTGGGCGAGCAGGTAGGAGGCACTGTGCTCGACCAGGCGTTGCTCGTCGGCGGGCGAGGCGCCGAGTTGCTCGAGCAGGTTCGGTCCGGCCCGGAATCGGGACTCGGCGACGCCCTCGGGGTATCGGGCGCGGACCAGGTAGTCGTGTTCGCCGAGCGGCTCGACCTCGATGTTTTCAGCCATGATCTTCACCCTAGCGGTAGGCCCTCGGGACCGTGTGTACGGCTTCGACGAGCGCTGCGGGGTTGCTGCGGGCGGCGCACTCTCAAGCCTGCGCCGTGCGCCCGCGAATGCTCTCGTGCGCCCCATACGATGATCCTTCGACTGGGACGCCGTGGAAGCGGGGGGATCGATGACGGAGGCTGAAGACTCGCCGGTTGCCCACCTCCTGCGCGCGGCCGAACTGGAGATCGTCGCCTCGCGTCGGGCGGACGGAGCGAACAAGCGGAAGGCGACCCTCAGCGCGGGGACACTGGTGGGCGCGGCCGGCGGCGGGTACGCGGCGCCGGGCCCGGCCGACCGGCGGGAGTACCGGTATGCGTGCAGGGCGTGGCCGCCCGAGTTCGACGCCCTGGAACTGATGGTCCGGCCCGTGGACAGCACCGGACCGTGGACTCCCGCGGAGGTGACGGCGGCGCCGGACGGGCGTCGGCGGGTCCTGACGACGCTCGCGTTCCCCGGGAACCCGCCGAACCTCCAGGTGCGCGAGGACGACACCTCGACCTGGGTCGCGCTCGCCGCCCGGCTGCGCGGCGTCGTCACGGCGTGGGGCGAGGAGCCGGAGGCCGCGCGCTGGGTCCTCGGCGGCGGCAAGCCCGCGGCGAAAGTGGAGCCGACGCCGGATCGGTTCGTGCGGGATTGGCACCGGCTTCGGCTCAACGCCGAGCAGCGCATGGCGGTGAGCCGGGCGCTGGCGAGCGATGTGCTCTTCCTCTGGGGCCCGCCCGGCACCGGCAAGACCGACGTCGTCTCGCACATCATCGAAGGCTGCTACCGCCAGGGCCTCAATGTCCTGCTGCTCGCCCCGACCAAGGTCGCGGTCGACCAGGCGCTGCTGCGGGTGTGCAGGCTGCTCGAGGCCGAGGACGGGTTCGACGAGGGCCTGGTCCAGCGCGCGGGCGACATCGCCCTGCCCGCACTCGCGCAGGCGTTCGGGGAGAGGATCTCCGAAGAGCGGATCATCGAGCGGCTGACGGCGGGGCTCGCGGACCGGCTGGACAAGCTCACCGACGAGCACGCGGTCGTCCGCGGGCAACTGGAGCGTCGGCTTCGCGCCGAAGAGCTCCTCCGTCGGCACGCGGAAGCGCAGAACACGAAGGCCCACGCGTACCAGGCATGGCAGGCCGCTGACGGAGCGGTGCGGGCGACCGAGCAGGCCTGCGCCCGGCTGATGGAGGACCTGCACAAGGCCCACAACGGATTCGCCCTGCGCAAGCAGCACCGCATCGAAGCGCTCTCGGCCCAGTTCGCGGCGGCGCAGGACCAACTCGGGCAGTACCGCGCGCAGGCCGCCGCCACATATCAGGGCTTTGTCGGCGCGGACCAGGCAGCCGGGCAGATCGGCGGTCGGTTGTCGAGCCCTGAGAACGACGTGAGCGACTGCGCGCCCACGGCCGCGCTCCGGCAGCGCGACCAGGAGCTCAAGGACCAGATCGCCGAGCTCGAGGCCCAGGCCCGCAAGGTCGTCGACGTCGTCCGGGCCCGCTGCCGGGTCAAGGGCGCGACCGTGGCCAGGGCGGTCGTCTCGGCCAAGCTGCTCGACCGGGTCGACGTCGTCGTGGTCGACGAAGCCGGCATGGTCGACCTGCCCTCGGCCTGGTTCGCCGCGAGCCTCGCCGGCCGCAGGCTCGTCCTCGCCGGCGACTTCCGGCAGCTGCCCGCCGTCACCATGACCGCCGAGGACCGCAAGGCCACCGCCGACGAGCGGCGGCACGCGCAGCTCTGGTCGGCCCGGGACTGCTTCCACGCCGCCGGCCTGGTCGACCACGGCCTGGTCAAGCTCGCCGACACGCGGCTGGCCGCCCTCCGCGTGCAGTACCGGATGCGCACGTCGATCTGCGCGGTGGTCAACGCGGTCGCGTATCAGGATGCTCCGCTCCACACCGGCCGTGACGAGTCGGCCGAGCACGCGCAGCTGTCCGGCCTGCTCGACTCCCCGCTCATCCTCGTCGACACCTCGTCCCGGCGCATCGCGCACCCGCACCGGCGCAACGCCCACCAGTCGAACGAGGTGCACGAGGCCGTCATCCACGAGATCATCCGTTCCCTGCAATACGACGGAGTCGTGCCGACCCGCAAAGCCGCCCCCGCGCCCGCCGGCACCGCCGCCACCGACCGGGTCGGCGTGATCGCCCCGTACCGCGCCCAGGCCAACAACCTCGCCGCCGGCCTCAAGCACCGCTTCGGCGAGCACGTGCAGGGGCTTGCCGACACGGTCCACCGCTTCCAGGGCAGCGAACGGCCGGTCATCGTCTTCGACACCGTCGCCGGAGCCGGCAGAGACGCGGGGTACTTCTACGCCGGCACCGAGCTGTCCTCGACCACCTGCCGCCTGCTCAACGTCGGCCTGTCTCGGGCCCGCGACCACCTCATCGTCATCGCCGACATGGACTTCCTGCGGGAGAAGCTGCCCCGCACCGGCGCCGCGCGCGCCATGGTCCAGCACCTCGAGCGGCACGCGTTCGCCTGGCCGGTCGACCAGCTCGTCCCGGTCCGCGAGGCCTCCGAACTCGCCACCCTCTCGACCGAGGAACTCGCCCGCCCCGCCTTCTTCCCGGCCGACGAGGTGGACCGCGCCGTCGCCTGGGACCTCGACCGCGCGCTCAGGAGCATCGAGGTCTTCAGCCCCTTCCTGGCCGCGACCGCCCTCGACCGCTGGCTGCCCCGACTGCGCTCACGCGCCCAGGCCGGCGTGGCGGTCACCGTCTACACCCGCCCGCCCGAAGACGACCGGAACACCGCCCACGTCGAGCGTCTGCGTGCCGCCGGCTGCCACGTCGACTTCCGCGAGCGGATGCATGAAAAGGTACTGATCCTCGACGACGACGTACTCTGGCACGGCTCGCTCAACCTGCTGAGCCACACCGGCTCGCGCGACCTGATGATGCGTCTGAC
>NZ_JAGSOG010000327.1 GCF_018139695.1 Actinospica durhamensis
GTCCACAACGGGCTCGGGCGCGGCGGCCAGGGGCTGGCCGATGCGGTCGAGTACGGCGTAGAAGAGTTCGACCGGGACGTACGGGTCGATTGCGCGCTGGAGCAGTTCGTCAAGTTCGGACGCGTCCAGGCGCCCGATGTCGGCTATCCCTACGGTATCCATGTACCGCACAACGAGTGACGCCCCGCTAGGTTACGCCCCGCGTTTCTTTCGATCTCCTGCGTGACCAGCGGCCAAGCACGCCGCGGCACCTCGTGCCCGACGCCTTCCAACACCAGCGCGCGACCCTGCGGCACCGAACGGGCCAGGACGCGGGCGGCCTGGGGCCGGATCAGCGGATCCTCGGCGCCGGCCAGGGCGAGCAGCGGCACGCTGACGGACTCGGGGTGGCGCAGCAGTCCGTCGTCGGCGCGCAGCGCGGCCAGCTGTCTGCGGGCGGTGGCCGGATCGCCGGGGGCCGCGGCCCGCACCCGCACCGCGGTGCGCCGGGCCCACTCCTCGTCGAAGGGCTGGGACCGGGCCGCGAGCATCCGCGCCGTCGACACCTGCACCGCGACGTCCTGCGCGTAGTCGGCGGCCTGACGGGTGCTCAGCCGGCCCAGCCGGGCCAGTCCGAGCAGGTCGAGGTGGGGCAGCACGTCGCGGGTGTGGAACCCGGCCGGCAGGCCCATCAGGGACACCACCGAGCGCACCCGCTCCGGCCGCCGCAGCGCGAGGCCCACCGCCACGCTCGCGCCGAGCGACATGCCCACCACGTGCGCGGCGCTCCAGCCGAGCGCGTCGAGCACGGCCGCGGCGTCGTCGATCATGTCCATGGCCGTATACGCGGGGACGCCGGGGCGGGCCGAGGGCCTGGCCCGGCTGGAGCGTCCGCAGTCGCGCAGGTCGTAGCGGACCACGGCGAAGCCGCGTGCGGCCAGGGCGGCGCAGAAGCCGTCCGGCCACCACTGCATCGGCGAGTCGAGGCCCTGGATGAGCAGGAGCGGGTGCCCGCCGGGCGGCCCGAAGGCCTCGAAGGCCAGACGTACCTGGCCGTTGCGGGCGAACCGCGCGGTCGCCATGGCCGCCTCCCGAATTCGAGCGAAGGAGCAGCGTGCAGGGGCTTTTCCGCTGATCTCCTGCCCGGCGGCGGACCGGATGAATCCGCCGCAGGGAGAGTTCGGGATCAGCCGGCTGATTCGTCCGGCGCGACAGCGCCCGACGGCGCCGCGGTGTCGCCGGAGTGTGCGCCGTGCCCGGCGTGCTCGGCCCGGCAGGTGCACTCGTGTGCCTGGGCGGAGCAGCCGCCGTGCGCGGTCGCGCCGTCGAAGGCCAGTGCGGCCAGCCGGTCCCAGGCGTCTGACGGCCCGTCGGCAAGCGCGTCCGAGGACGCCGTGTCCCACGCCGCTTCGGCCGGCGCGGGGGTCTCGGCGGCCTCGACGGTCTCGGCGTTGATCTGAGTGGTCACCAGGACCGGGTTCCCCCACGGCGGCCGATTCATGCGCCCCATCCCTCGAACAGGGGTATGAACCGGCGCCCGCACCGGATCCCTGACCGGCCGCGACGGGGGTATAAGGGGCCATGGGCTCCTCCCCCGCGCTGCTCGTCGTCAGCGGCCCGCCCGGCTCGGGCAAGACCACGCTCGCGCATCTGATCGCACGTCAGGTGGGCTGTCCGGCGATCTGCCGGGACGAGATCAAGGAGGGCATGGTGCACGCCACACCCGGCTTCGCCCCGGCCGAGGCCGCCGCCGTTCCCGACGCCGCCGCGCACGAGCTGAACCTGCGTACGCTGCCGGCCTTCTTCGGCGTGCTCGAGCTGCTGCTGCGGGCCGGGGTGACGACCGTGGCCGAGGCGGCGTTCCAGGACCACATCTGGCGCCCGCGTCTCGAGCCGCTGCGCGGGCTCGCCCGCATCCGTGTCGTGCACTGCCGGGTCTCGGCTGAGATAGCCCACGCGCGGGTGGTGCGGCGTCTGGCGGGCGATCCGTCCCGCCGCGCGCACGGCGAGCGCCCGGCCGCCGACGCCGCCGGACACGCGCCGGGCCACGACGGGTTCGTGCGGCCCGCGCTGGGCGTTCCCGAGCTGGAGGTGGACACGACGGACGGGTACGCCCCGGGGCTCGACGCGGTAGTCCGCCTGTTCGACGGAGTATGGTGAATAAAAGTTCAGCAAGCGAACACTCCAGCCCATTGACGTGCCGACGGCCCCGACCTAGCGTTCCGGCCAGCAGCGACACCAGCGACGAGGCTGGATCCGACAAACGACGGAGTGTGTGCCGTGGCCGCCATCACCAAGCGAGGTCTCATCCTTTCGGGCCGCGAGGTCCCCAGCCGGTCCGGCGCCGTCGCCGCGGACCGCAATCCGTGGACCGGCGAGGTGTACGCCGAGGTCGCGGCGGGCGGCGTGGAGGACGTGCGGGCCGCGGTGGACGCCGCGGCCGAGGCCTTCCCGGCCTGGGCGGCGACCAGGCCGGCCGAACGCCGGGCCATCCTCTCGCGCGCCGCCGACCTGCTCGCGGACCGGGCCAAGGACGTCATCGCGCTGATGGCCGACGAGGTCGGCGCGGTCGCCCCGTGGGCCGGGTTCAACGTGATGCTCGCCGCGGACATGCTGCGCGAGGCCGCCGCTTCGGTCTCCCAGCCGGTCGGCCAGGTGCTCGCGACCAACGCCGACGGCGTGCTCTCCACCCAGGTGCGCGTGCCCAAGGGCGTGGTCGCGGCCATCTCCCCGTGGAACGCGCCGGTGATCCTGGGCGTGCGGGCCGTGGCGATGCCGCTGGCCGTGGGCAACACCGTGGTGCTCAAGCCGAGCGAGGACGCCCCGATCGCCTGCGGCCTGCTCATCTCGGACGTGCTGCACGAGGCCGGCCTGCCCGCGGGCGTGCTCAACGTGGTCACCAACGACCGGGCCGAGGCCGGGGCCGTGGTCGAGGCGCTGATCGGCGACGAGCGCGTGCGCATGGTCAACTTCACCGGCTCCACCGAGGTGGGGCGGCGCATCGGCGTGCTGGCCGCGACCCACCTCAAGCCCGCGGTGCTCGAGCTCGGCGGGAAGAACGCCCTGGTCGTGCTGGACGACGCGGACGTGGACTACGCCGTGGACGCGGCGGTGTTCGGCGCGTACATGAACGCCGGCCAGATCTGCATGTGCGTGGACCGGGTGATCGTGGACCGCTCGGTCGCGGACGCCTTCACCGAGCGCTTCGCCGCGCGGGTGCGCGCCCTGCCGGTCGGCGACCCCGGCGCCTCCGGCACCGTGATCGGCCCGGTGATCAGCCCCTCCGCCGCCGAGCGGGTCTCCGCGCTGATCCGCGACGCGGTGGACAAGGGCGCCGAACTGGTCGCCGGCACCGGCGAGATCGAGGCGCCCGGCACGCTGATCCGCCCGACCGTGCTGGCCGGCGTGACCAAGGACATGCGCGTGTACTACGACGAGATCTTCGGCCCGGCCACGGTGATCCACCCGGTCGACGGGGTCGAGGAGGCGATCGCGCTGGCGAACGACACTCCGCACGGCCTGACCGCGGGCGTGATCACGCAGAACCTGGCCCGGGGCCTTGAGGTGGCGGCCCGGCTGCGCACCGGCATCGTGCACGTCAACGACCAGTCGATCGCGGACGAGCCGCAGGCGCCGTTCGGCGGTGTGAAGAACTCCGGCTACGGACGCTTCGGCGGCCAGGCCGGGGCCGAGTCCTTCACCGACACCCGCTGGGTGACCGCCCAGGTGAGCGGGCAGGCCCACTTCCCGATCTGACCCGCCGTCCGGATCGCGCCTCCTCGGCCGTCCGGCCCATCTGACGTCTCGTCAGCGCACAGTCGGCTCCGTACGATGCAAGATGGCGGTGCGGACGGACGAGGAGGTGGGGCGATGGCGGTCGAGGACGCGGCCGGGCGGCTGGCCCGGGAGCTGCGCGCGGCGAAGGACGCGGCGGGGCTCTCCCTCGCCCAGATCGGCCGGCACACGCACTACAGCCGGGCCTCGTGGGAACGCTGGCTCAACGGCAAGCGGTTGATCGTGCCGGACGCGCTGGCCGGATTCGCCGAGCTCACCGGCACCGACGGCGCGCACCTGGCCGCGCTGCTGGCGCGGGCGACGGCCGAGCGCGCGAGCGGCACCGGGGCTCAGCACCGCCCCGACGCGGCATCAGTCGTGCCGCCTCAGCACGACGCGTCGGCCACGCTCTCGCCCGCGCCGCGGCGTCCGGCCCAGCTGCCGCCCGGCGTCGGCGACTTCACCGGACGCAACACCCAGATCGCCGCGCTGCTCGAGGCCCTGGTGCCGCGGCCGGACGGGCAGCTCGGCCGCCCCTGCGTGGCCGTGGTCTGCGGCGGCGGGGGCATGGGCAAGACCAGCCTGGCCGTGCACGTCGCGCACCTCGCGGCCGCGCAGTACCCCGACGGCGCGCTGTTCGCGAACCTGGACGGGGCCGGCCGGAGCCCGAAGGATCCGGCCGCGGTGCTCGGGCGCTGGCTGGCCGAACTCGGCGACGGCCCGGAGCAGATCCCCGAGTCGCTCGAGGCGCGTTCCGCCCGGTTCCGCAGCGTGGTGCGCGACCGCGCGCTGCTGGTGCTGCTGGACAACGCCGGGGACGCCGCCCAGATCAGGCCCCTGCTTCCGGCCTCGGAACGCTGCGGCGTGCTGGTCACCAGCCGGGTCCAGCTGGCCCACCTGCCCGCCGCGCGACACGTGCAGCTCGAGCCGATGAGCTACCCGGAGGCGCTGAGCCTGCTGGAGAACGTGGCCGGGGTCCGGCGCGTGGCCCGCGAGCCGAAGGCGGCCGCCGCGGTGCTCGACGCGTGCGCGGGCCTGCCGCTGGCGCTGCGGATCTGCGCGGCCAGGCTGGAGACGCGGCCGGCTTGGAGCGTGCAGACGCTGGCCGAGCGGGTGGCCGACGTCCGCCGGCGGCTCGACGAACTCGCCGTCGGGGACCTGGCGACCCGCTCCACCTTCGACATGAGCTACGCCCAGCTCGCCGAGGACGAGCCGGACGCCGGGCCGCACGCGGAGCAGCACGCGGGGCCGGACGCCTCCTCGCGGGCCGCGGGTGCCCGCCCTGGCATCTCCCGCGCCCGCGCCTTCCGGCTGCTGGGCCTGGTCTCCACCCCCGACCTGTGCCTGCGTGCGGCGGCGGCGCTGTTCGGCGTGGACGAGGAGCAGGCCGAGTACGTCCTCGAATCCCTGGTCGACGTGCACCTGCTGGAGTCGCCCGCCCCCGAGCGCTACCGCTTCCACGACCTGATCCGGCTGTACGCGGCCGAGCGGGCCGAGCAGTCGGAGCCGCCCGAGCTGCGCCGGGCCGCGCTGGAGCGGATGCTGACCTGGTACACCCTGACCACCGACGCCGCCGGGCACCTGGTGCACCCGGGCCGCCCCTGGCTGCCCGCGCCGGACCTCGGCGTCGAGCCGGAGCCGCTCGCGGACGCGGACGCGGCGCTGGCCTGGTACCACCTCGAGCGCGCCAACCTGCTGGCCGCGGCCGAGCTGGCCGAGGCGAGCGGCCTGTACGACTTCGGCTGGCAGCTGCCGCACACCATGTGGCCGTTCTTCCTGATGCGCAGCAACCGGGCGGACTGGATCGCGGCCGCGGAGACCGGACTGCGCTGCGCCCACGCCCTGGGGGACCGGACGGTCGAGGGCCGGATGCGCAACAGCCGCGCCCAGGCGCTGACCGAGCTGCACCGGTTCGACGAGGCGATGCTCGACTACAAGGTCGCGCTCGAGGTCGCCACCGAACTCGGCCTCGAGGCGCAGACCGCTGCGACGCTGACCAGCCTGTGCATCGTGCACTGGGAAGCAGGGCACTACGACGAGGCGATCGCGTACGGCGACCAGGCCGTGGCCCGCAACCGCGCCTCCGGCAGCCTGCGCCCGCTCGCCGGCGCGCTGAACAACCTGGGCCACGCGATGCTGCGGGCGGGCCGGCACGCCGAGGCCGAACGCGCGGGCGCGGAGGCGGTGGAGATCGGCCGGGAGATCGACCACGGCCTGATCGTCGCCGACGGCCTGCTGATCCAGGCCGAAGCACGCTGGCGCATCGACGGCCGTGCCGAACCGGCCGAGTCCTGGTTCCGCGAGGCGCTGAAGCTGAGCAGCGGCCTCGGGCAGCTGCGCAACGAGGCGCAGACACGTGAGTTCTTCGGCGCGTTCCTGCTCGCGCAGGGCCGCGACGAGGAGGCCGAGGAGCTGCTGACCGGCTGCCTGAAGATCCTGGAGGCGATGGGCCATCCGAGGACTGCGATCGTGCGCACGAAGCTCGACCGGCTCCGCGGCAGCGACGGACTCACCGCCACCCAGGCGGACGCCGACGCGGGTACGGGCGCGGCGCTCGCGTAGTCCGGGCCGCTCAGCTGACGCCGTCCTCGCCCGCGAGCGCCTGGACCTCGGCGTACGCGGGGGCGTCGAAGGCCACTGACCTGTCCTGGCGAATCGACTCGGCCGCGTCGAGTGCGGCGCCGAGGGCGATCCGGTAGAGCAGCGAGCCGAGGCTGATCCGTCGTACGCCGAGGTCGCCGAGTTCGCGCACGTTGGGGCCGCCGGGGCGGTAGAGCACGTTGAGCGGGGCCCCGATTCCCTTCACCAGCTCGGTGATCCGCGCCGCATCGGCGACTCCGGGTACGAACACGCCGTCCGCCCCGGCCTCGCGGTAACGCACCAGCCGGCCCATGGTCTCTTCAGTCCGCACATCGAGCCAGTAGGTGTCCGTACGTGCATTGACGAAGAGGTCTGGCACGGCCGCCTTCACCGCGGCGATCCTGGCGGCGTGCAGGACCGGATCGGTGAGCGTGCCGTCGGCGCGCCCGTCTTCAAGATTGAGCCCGACCACGCCCGCGTCGGCCAGCTCACGCGCGAATTCGGCGACATCCTCGGGCTCGTCGGCGTAACCGTCCTCGGCGTCGATCGAGAGCAGGTACGGGCCGTCGCCGAGAGCGCGGGCCAGCGCCAGCGTGGCCGCGCGCGTGTGCCGTGCCCCGTCTCGGAATCCGGCGGACGCGGCGACGCCCAGGCTGGTCGTGGCCACCGCCGGGAACCCGGCGCGGGCGAGCGCGGCGGCACTGGCATGGTCCCACGCGTTCGGCAGCAGCAGCGGCTCGGCGTCATGATGGTGCAGTGCGGCGAACGCGGCGCGGCGGGCGCGGATCCGCTCGGAGTCCGCGGCAGGGCCTTGATCGGGGTTGGAGCCGGCGGCGCGCATCATGCGGCCTCGTCCAGTTCCGCCGGTCCGTGCCCGCGGGCCGCCTCCAGATTGCCGACGTGGTCGAGGATTCCGGCGGCGAGGGCGAAGGCGTGGCGGCGGCCGGGGCAGCGGCGCGGGTCGGCGCCGAAGGTGAGTGCGGGCATGGTGCGCTCCAGGTCGAAGGTGTCGGGGCGGGTGAAGACCTCGGGGTCACGGTTGGCGGCGGCGATGTCCAGGGTCACCGCGTCGCCCGCGGCCAGCGCCACGCCGCCGACCTGGACCGGGCGCAGCGCGACGCGCCGCATGGTGCGCACCGGCGGGTCGTGCCGCAGCGTCTCCGCCAGCACGGCCTCGACCTCGGGGTTCCCGGCTTGCGCACGCATCGCCCGCCGGGCGTGGTCCACCAGCGTGCCGGTCGCGTCGCAGGCCTGGACGAGCAGGCCGATCCGGTTGGCCGCGGCCTCCAGCCGGGCCGCCGCCACCCGCCCGTCGGCGTCGGCGCCCGGCTCGTCCCCGTCCTCGCCGACCGCCCTGGCCGCGCGTCCGTCCGCGCGCCCGGTCCGCCACATGTCGTGTTCGTGCCCTTCGATGCCGGGCAGCAGCGGCTCGTCGGCCGAGAGCAGCACGGCCATCAGCCGGGCTACCGCCGCGTCCGCGGCCTCCTCGTCCCCGCCGAAGTAGACCCCCGCGACCAGCAGCACGTCCGCGGCGACCGCGTCCGGATCGGGCAGGCCGAGCGCGTCGGCCAACACCCGCACGGCGAGCAGCCGCGCGTCGCCGGGCGCACCGCCGGTGTGGGCCGCGGCGGCCGCGGCGCGGGTCGCGGCCAGGCGCAGCCCGGCCGGGTCCAGCCGGTCGAGGTCGGCCTCGACCAGGCCGCGGCGCCGCTGGTGGGTCGGGCCGGAGGCGAAGCGGGCGACGGTGGCCCGCAGCCAGGCCGCGGTCCCCGGCCTGTCCGCGGGCTCGAGCGTGTCGGCTGCGCCGGGCGGTGTCGCGGCGGCGCGGGCGCGGGGCGGGATCGGGACGAGGGCCGGCTCGGCCAGCGCCGCGACGACGTCGGCGTAGCGGGAGAAGCGGTGCTCCTTGGCTGCCATGCCTCCAAACTAAGCCCGGGTTCGTTCGGTGACGGCCGAAGTATCCGGCGCGGCCTCAGCCGCCGAACCCGTAGAGCATGTACTGCCCGACCTGCTCGAACCCGAGCCGTCGATAGACCGGCTCGCCCTGCGCGGAGGCCTGCAGCGCGGCAACGCGATAGCCGGCCTCCCGGGCGAGCTCGAGGGCCGCGACCGTGATCGCGGTGCCGTAGCCGCGGCACTGCCGGTCCGGCAGCGTGACGATGTTGTAGAGCACCGCGACGTCCGCGTACAGCAGGGCCTCGGCCGTGCAGACGGGCACCTCCTCGACGTACCCGACCAGGAACCGTCCGCAGCTTCCGGGCGCCAGAGCGGCGAAGCGCGCGCGGCGCAGGAAGTCGTGCATCACCGGCCGCGGCGGATCCCAGCAGGAGCACAGCACGTCGACGAAATCAGCCCATTGCTCCGGCGTGCGCACCTCGCGGGCCGCGAACCCCGGTCCACCCGCGTCC
>NZ_JAGSOG010000328.1 GCF_018139695.1 Actinospica durhamensis
GGAGAGGTGTATAAGAGACAGCAAGCCCACTGATCAGCGAGTTCACCCGACCACGTTGCGTGCCCGGTTCCGGTACGTCGGTGACCGGCTGTGATGCGCGTTCTCCATTCCGGTATTGATAACGCGGCACGACTCACCACCCCTCAGGCCACCCGCAACCCCGGCCATCTGATAACGGAATAGAGTCGCCAAGATCTCTGTAAGGTTACGAAATCCCCTGCACGCCCCGCCTCAGGTTGCACTTCGGTAACGCGGGTCGTGTCGACACACCCCCACCCGCCCTGTGCCTGATTTGTTGTCCGGTCCGCGCTATGTCCGTCGAAACGGGGCTGTTCGCGACCTTGGAAGAGCCTGAAATTGGTATAGACCATGTCCGAATTGCGAGGCCATCTGGTCTCGCGGGGCTGCGGCAAGCCTTCTACCTGCGTGGCGAAATCGTTATCGCCCGCAACAAATCTTTTGGATCAAGGACTTCCGCTGAGCGGCCGCTTGGATTTACGTTGCCTCAGACAACATTCCTTGGAACCGCCGACCCGGATCGCAATGGACGGGTGCGGCGCCCTGAGAAAGGACCACGCGCAATGATGCGTAAGGCCGTCCTGAGTGCCACCGTCGTCGGCGCTGCTGCCCTCGCTTTCGGTGTCGCCGGCTGCTCCTCGAGCTCGAACTCGTCGAGCGCCTCTGGTTCGTCCACGAGCACCACCTCCTCCGCCGTGCAGGTCGGCATCATCCTGCCGGACACCGTCTCCTCCGCCCGTTACGTGAACGCGGACGCCCCGGCGCTGACCGCCGAGTGCAAGGCGAAGAGCCTGAACTGTGACATCCAGAACGCGCAGGGCGTTCCGGCCACGCAGCAGTCGCTCGCCGACAAGATGATCAACACCGAGCACGTGCAGGTGCTGATCCTCGACCCGCTGAACACCACCGTGGGTGCGTCGATCGAGAAGGAAGCGCACGCGGCGGGCGTCAAGACGATCGACTACGACCGCCTCGACACCGGTGCCAGCCCGGACTACTACGTCTCCTACAACAACACCGAGGTCGGCCAGCTCCAGGGCCAGGCCCTGGTCGCGGCGGCCAAGGCCGACGGCATCACCAACCCGGACGTGGCGATCCTCGACGGTGCCACCACCGACCACAACGCGGTGCTGTTCAACCAGGGCTACATGTCGGTCCTGAGCCCGCTGATCAAGGCCGGCACCTGGAAGGAGTCCGGCGAGCAGTGGGTCACCAACTGGGACAACCCGACCGCCGGCACCGACTTCATGTCGATGTACAACAAGGACCACAACATCAACGTGGTCATGGTCGCCAACGACGGCATGGCCAACGCGGTCATCCAGGACCTCAAGAACCTGGGCATCGCGGGCAAGGTCGTCGTCTCGGGCCAGGACGCCTCGGCGGCCGGCCTGCAGAACATCCTGACCGGTGACCAGTCCTTCTCGATCTACAAGGCCGCCAAGGGCGAGGCCGTCCCGGCCGTCGACCTGGCCTCGCAGATCATCGCCGGCAACGTGACCGACACCTTCACCTCGGTCACCGACCCGACCAACAACACCCAGGTCAAGTCGATCCTGGGCACCCCGGTCGTGATCACCAAGGCCAACGTGGGCGCCCCGATCACCGGCGGCGACGACAAGCTGTCCGACGTGTGCACCTCGGCCTTCGCCGCAGCCTGCTCCGCAGCCGGCCTGCAGTAGCACCCCGACCCGCCGGCCGTGCCGTGGAGCGTCCACGGCGCGGTCGGCGGGTTCGACCACCCCGAGGCACGAAGGAGAGCCGAGGAACCATGAGTGAGAGCACAGAGCCGATCCTCCGGCTGCGGGGGGTCACCAAGTCTTTCGGACCCGTCGAGGTCCTCAAGGGCGTCGACTTCGAGGCCAGGCCCGGAGAGGTCACCGCGCTCGTCGGTGACAACGGCGCCGGCAAGTCCACGCTGGTCAAGTGCATCGGCGGCACGTACCAGGTAGACGGCGGGGAGTACCTGTTCGACGGCAAGCCGGTGACGGTGAACAACCCCCGCGACGCCGCCAACCTCGGCATCGAGATCGTCTACCAGGACCTCGCCCTGTGCGACAACCTGGACATCGTCCAGAACATGTTCCTGGGCCGCGAGACGCTCAACGGGCGCACCCGCACCCTGGACGAGGCCGAGATGGAGCACCAGGCCGGCCAGGCCCTGGCCTCGCTCTCGGTGCGCACGGTCAAGTCGGTGCGGCAGAAGGTGGCCAGCCTGTCCGGCGGCCAGCGCCAGACCGTCGCGATCGCCAAGACCGTGCTGTGGAACTCCAAGGTCGTCATCCTGGACGAGCCCACCGCCGCCCTCGGCGTGGCGCAGACCGCGCAGGTGCTCGAGCTGGTCCGGCGCCTGGCCGACCAGGGCATCGCGGTCATCCTGATCTCGCACAACATGCTCGACGTGCTCAAGGTCTCCGACAGCGTCGCAGCCCTCTACCTCGGCCGGATGGCGGCCCAGGTGCGCACCTCGCAGCTCAACCACACCCAGATCGTCGAGCTGATCACCGCCGGCCGTTCCGGCGACCTCGGCCTGGTCGAGACCACGAAGGGAGCCGCAGCATGAGCGAGCTTGCGAGCGATTCGCCCAGCACTGTGAGCACCGAGACCTCGGCCGCCGGCACCCGCGACGTGGTCGCGGACCACGAGGCCGCCAACCCCGCCGTCCACGTCACGGCCCTGATTCCGCAGACCCTCGGCGCCACGCTGAGCTCCTACGTGCGCCGGGTGCGCGGCGGCGAGACCGGCTCGGTGCCGGCCGTCGCGGGCGCCGCGCTGCTCATGGTGGTCTTCGGCATCGCCCAGTCCAGCTTCATGACCACGAGCAACTTCGTGCAGATCGTGCAGCAGGCGGCGCCGAACACGCTCCTGGCCATGGGCCTGGTGTTCGTGCTGCTGCTCGGCGAGATCGACCTGTCCGCGGGTGTGGTCGGCTCCACCGCCGCGGCCGTGGCCGCGGTGCTCTCGGTCAAGCACGGCATGCCCTGGTACGCCGCGATCCTCGGCGCCGCCGCCTTCGGCGCGGTGTCCGGCATGGTGCTCGGCTGGCTGCGGGCCAAGCTCAACATCCCGTCCTTCGTGGTGACCCTCTCCGCCTTCATCGCCTTCCAGGGCGTGCAGGTGCTGATCATCAACTCGAAGTCCAACGGCATCCAGATCTCCGACCAGACCCTGCACAACCTCTACTTCGGCCGGCTCACCCCGGCCGCCGGCTGGGTCGTGCTGGTCGTCTCGGTCGTGCTCTACGCCCTGGTCAAGGTCGTGCAGGCGAACGCCCGCCGGCGCAAGAACCTGGCCAACGAGCCGTTCTCCGTGCTCGGCCTGCGGGTCGCGGCGATGCTGGTGTTCGGCGGCATCTTCGTGCACCTGATGAACATCGACCAGGCGGTGGCCTGGCAGCAGCGCGAGGGCATCCACCAGCGCGGCGTGCCGTGGTCGGCCGTCATCATCCTGGCTCTGGTCGTGGTGCTCAGCTTCGTCCTCACCAAGACCCGCTACGGTCGGCACGTGTTCGCGGTCGGCGGCAGCGAGGAGGCGGCCCGCCGTGCCGGAATCAGGGTTCTGGCCATTCGGATCTCGGTGTTCGTGATCTGCTCGGCCATGGCGGCGGTCTCCGGACTGGTGCTGGCCGGCCAGCTGGGCGGCTCCAACACCGGCGACGGCGGCGGCAACACGCTGCTGTACGCGGTGGCCGCGGCGGTCATCGGCGGCACCTCGCTCATGGGCGGGCGCGGCCGGGTGGTCGACGCGGTGCTCGGCGGCGCGGTGCTGGCGATCCTCGCCAACGGCGTGTCCGACTTGATCCAGGGCGGCAACGCGGCCGCGTACGAGCTGATCATCGACGGCGCGGTGCTGCTGCTCGCGGCGGCCGTGGACTCCATGTCCCGGCGCGCGAAGCGCTAGCCGCACGCAGATAGCAACGGTCTGATCACCCTGACCCGGCTCGCCGCGACGTTGCGGCATAGTATGTGCCCAGAACCGGGATTGTGAGGATTTCCATGGCTGCCGGACCGGGTGGTTCGACGCAAGACGAGGTGCGCAGGCACAACGTCTCGACCCTGCTGCGCTATGTGCACGTGCACGGCCCGACCTCCCGGGCCGAGCTGACCAACGCCATGCAGCTCAACCGCTCGACCATCGGCACGCTCACGGCCGACCTGGCCGGCGCCGGCCTGGTGCGCGAGGAACTTCCCGCGCGCACCGCCGGGGCCGGGGCCGGGCGTCCCTCGCTGGTGGTCTGGCCGCGGCCGGAGCAGGTCTACGTGCTCGCGTTCGACATCGGCGTGGACTACCTGATCGCGGCCCGGGTGGGCCTCGGCGGTTCGATCCTGGATCGCAGGGAGCTGTACCGGCCGCGCGGGGACTACGCCATGGACGACGTGGTGGCGCACCTGTGCCGGTTCACCGCGGAGATGTCCGCCAGGGCCGAGCCCGGCGCGGTGTGCGTGGGCGTGGGCGCGGCCATCGCCGGTGTGGTGCGCGAGTCCGACGGCCTGGTCCGGTTCGCGCCGAACCTCGGCTGGGTGGACGAGCCGCTCGGCACGGTGCTGGCCGAGGGCCTGGCCCGGCACGGGGTGCGGGCACGGGTGGAGGTGGCCAACGACGCGGACCTCGGCGCGCTGGCCGAGCACGTGCGCGGGGCCGCGGCCGGATCCTCGGACGCGGTGTACCTGACCGGCGAGGTCGGCGTGGGCGCCGGGATCATCGTGAGCGGGGAACCGCTGCGCGGTCACGGCGGCTACGGCGGTGAGATCGGTCACATGGTGGTCAATCCGGCCGGGCGGCTGTGCCGCTGCGGGGCGCGCGGCTGCTGGGAGACCGAGATCGGCGAGAAGGCGATCCTGGACGCGGCCGGACACCCGGACGGGCCGCGTTCGACCGTGCCCGCGGTGGTGGCCGCGGCCGCCGGCGGCGATCCGCGCGCGGTGGCCGCGCTGCGGCACGTGGGCGAGTGGCTCGCCATCGGCGTCGGGAACGTCGTGAACATCTTCAACCCGGAGGTCGTGATCTTCGGTGGCCTGCTGCGGGACCTGTTCCCCGCGGTGGACAACCAGCTGCGCGGCCACCTGGCCACCACGGGCCTGGCCGCGCCCCGGGAGCAGGTCATCCTGACCGCGCCCGGCCTCGGCGCGGACTCGACTCTGGTGGGCGCGGCCGAGCGGGCCTTCGGGCCGCTGCTGAGCGATCCGCCGGGCACTCTGGCGATGCTGGCCTGACCGAGTCCGCCGCAGTCCGATCTTCGCCGCCGCCTCGCCGAGACAGCCCCGGGTGATCCGTCCCGCGCCGTCCGTGCTGACCCCGTGTCAGCCGGGCGGCGCGTGCGCGTCTCGGCGGACGGCGGAATGCATCATGATAGAACAGGACAAATGTGAGCCCGTGTCGCTGACGGTGAAGATGATGTGGAGGTGTGCGCCCGGCGGCCGGGCGGCGACCGCTCGCCGCATAGACTCGGAGGGCTCGCCGATCGCGTGGGGGCCTGTGCCTTGCGCGCGGCCCGGGCCAGGACTACGCCCGGAAGGTAAGGGTCGGCGGCCGCATCCGCCGGTCCTTTGTGAACGCAGACGCTGACGCTGAAGGAGACCGCGGTGACCAGCTTGTTGGAATCGGTTCGGCAGCCGCGCGATCTGGACCGGCTCAGCCGCGCCGAACTCGACCGGCTGGCCGCTGAGATCCGCGAATTCCTGATCGAGAACGTCTCGCGCACCGGTGGGCACCTCGGGCCCAACCTCGGTGTCGTCGAGTTGACCATCGCGCTGCACCGGGTCTTCGACTCGCCGCGCGACGCCCTGGTGTGGGACGTGGGCCACCAGGCCTACGTGCACAAACTGCTCACCGGCCGGCACGACTTCGAGAAGCTGCGCGGCCGCGGCGGCATGTCCGGCTACCCGGCCAGGGCCGAGTCCGAGCACGACATCGTGGAGAACTCGCACGCCTCCACCGCCCTGAGCTACGCCGACGGCATCGCCAAGGCCTACCGGGTGCGCGGGCTGACCGACCGCCGCGTGGTCGGCGTGATCGGCGACGGCGCGCTGACCGGCGGCATGGCCTGGGAGGCGCTGAACAACATCGCCGGCGGCGACCTGCCGGTGGTGATCGTGGTCAACGACAACGAGCGCTCCTACGCCCCGACCATCGGCGGCCTGGCCAACCACCTCGGCACCCTGCGCACCACCCAGGGCTACGAGCGCTTCCTGGACTGGGGCAAGAACGCGCTCTCGCGCACCCCGTACGTCGGCGGCGCGATCTACGAGACGCTGCACGGGGTCAAGAAGGGCCTGAAGGACATCGTGGCCCCCCAGGGCATGTTCGAGGACCTGGGCATGAAGTACATCGGCCCGATCGACGGGCACGACGTGGAGGCGGTGGAGTCGGCGCTGCGCCGGGCCAAGGCCTTCGGCGGCCCGGTGATCGTGCACGTACTCACCCGTAAGGGCGAGGGCTACGAGCCGGCCCGCGCGGACGTGGTGCACCAGCTGCACCAGGTCAACCCGAAGACGAACCCGGAGACCGGGCTGCCGTTCCAGATCACCGGCACCTCCTGGACCGACGTGTTCTCCGAGGAGATGCTCAAGATCGGCAACGACCGTGCGGACGTGGTCGGCATCACCGCCGCCATGCTCATCCCGGTCGGCCTGCACAAGTTCGCCCAGCAGTACCCGGAGCGCATCTACGACGTCGGCATCGCCGAGCAGCACGCCGCCACCTGCGCCACCGGCCTGGCCTACGGCGGGCTGCACCCGGTGGTCGCGGTCTACGCGACCTTCCTCAACCGCTGCTTCGACCAGGTGCTGATGGACGCCGCCCTGCACAAGGCGGGGGTGACCTTCGTACTCGACCGGGCCGGGATCACCGGTCCTGACGGGGCGAGCCACCACGGTGTCTGGGACCTGTCGATCCTGCAGGTGGTGCCCGGCCTGCGGATCGCGGTCCCGCGCGACGCGGCGCAGGTGCGCTCGCTGGTGCGGGAGGCGGTCGAGGTGGACGACGCGCCCACGGTGGTGCGCTTCTCCAAGGGCTCGGTGGGCCCGGAGATCGAGGCGCTCGAGCGGGTGGACGGTGTGGACGTGCTGCGCCGGGCGGCCAAGCCGCACGGCGAGGGCGACCTGCTGATCGTGGCGGCGGGCCCGCTGGCCGCGGCGGCGCTGGAAGCCGCCGGACAGCTGGCCGAGGGCGCGGACGGGCAGGAGCCGATCGAGGCCACCGTGGTGGACCCGCGCTGGGTCAAGCCGGTCAACCCGGCCCTGGTGGAGCTCGCCCGGGGCCACCGCGCGGTGGTCACGGTGGAGGACAACGGCCGGGTCGGCGGTGTGGGCGCGGCGATCAGCCAGGCGCTGCAGGACGCCGGAGTGTTCCGCCCGACCAAGGTGCTCGGGGTGCCGGCCGAGTTCCAGGCGCACGACGAGCGTGCGGCGATCCTCGCCCGGCTCGGCCTCGACGGCTCCGGCATCGCGTCCGCGGCCCGGACTTTGCTGAAGAACTGAGCAGTTGTGAGCACTTCACAGACCCCTGGTTGCTGAAGTGCGGCTGAAGTCGAGATGAGGAGGGCGGCCGGGTCGATCCGGCCGCCCTCCCTCGTCTACCGGGGCGGACAAACCCTGAGCTGCACGAAAAGGTTGCGCCCGGTGTGTCACAAACATGAAACGCATCTTCAGGGATCGTTACGTAGCTGTCGCGGGCCGCTCCGTGACCGGCTGGCAGAATTTCAGAATTGTGGACACACCTGAATCCGGCACGAGTGCCAAGGCCGCCACCGTGATCATCGGTGCGGGCCCGGCGGGCCTGACCGCCGCCTACGATCTGACCAGGCACGGCTATCCGGCGAGCGTCTTCGAGTCGGAGGGCGTGGTGGGTGGGATCTCGCAGACCGCGGAGCGCGGTGGGTGGCGGTTCGACATCGGCGGGCACCGGTTCTTCACGAAGGTCAAGCAGGTCGACGAGCTGTGGCACGAGATCCTGCCAGAGGAGGACTTCCTGCTGCGCCCGCGCATGTCCCGGATCTACTACCAGGGCAAGCTCTTCGACTACCCGCTCAAGGCCGGCAACGCGCTCGGCAATCTGGGCGTGGTCGAGGCGGTCAAATGCGTCGCGTCGTACACCTGGGCCAAGATCAACCCGCCGAAGAACCAGGAGTACTTCGACGGCTGGGTGACGGCGCGGTTCGGCAAGCGGCTGTTCCGGATCTTCTTCAAGACCTACACCGAGAAGGTGTGGGGCATGGAAACGTCCGAGCTGCCGGCGGACTGGGCGGCGCAGCGGATCAAGAACCTGTCGCTGTTCGGTGCGATCGTGAACGCGCTGAGTCCGGGTAAGGGCTCGAAGAAGATCACGTCGCTGATCGACGAGTTCTACTACCCGAAGTACGGCCCGGGCATGATGTGGGAGACCGCGACCGAGAAGGTGCGCAAGCAGGGCGGCACGGTGGAGATGAACGCCTGGGTCAAGACGGTGTCCTGGACGCCGGAGCAGGGCGCGCACTCGGTCACCGTCGTCACCCGCGACGAGGACGGCCGCCCGCACGAGCGCATCGTCCCGGCCGACGAGGTGATCTCCTCGACTCCGATCTCGGCGCTGGTGCTCGCGATGGACCCGCCGGCGTCCGCGGAGGCGATCGCGGCGGCCAAGGACCTGCGCTACCGCGATTTTCTGACCGTGGCCCTGGTCGTGCCGGAAAAGCACGGGTTCCCCGACAACTGGATCTACATCCACACCCCCGGCGTACGCG
>NZ_JAGSOG010000329.1 GCF_018139695.1 Actinospica durhamensis
CCACGACTCGAGAACCCCGGAAGACCCCGCCCGGACGGCCACCCGGCGATCGGTCCTGCCCGCGTAACAGGTAGGACCGATCGCAGCCGCAGAATCAGACTTTTAAAACTGGCTCGGTGGATCGAGGATCAGGGCTTGGATGTTGCCGCCGAAGCCGTGCGTTTTCCCGCTGTACCACGCGTCGATTTCTCGGCCCTTCCTCGAGACGGTCGGCTCGTAGAGCCGGTCGCACTCGATGACCTTTCCGTCGAGAATCAGGTACGCGACACCCTCGGCCGCCGCCTTCTCCAGCGCGTCTTGCAGGTTCGGGGCCTGATCCGAAAGCACATCGATCGCTTCCTCGAGGTACCGGTACGCGGTGGCACGCGACAGGCCGAAGCCGGCTCCGAGCCGTTCGACGTCGACCCGGTCGCGGAACCACGCCAGGGCGAAGCGTGCCTGGTGGAAGGGGGTGAGCGCACGAGTGCCCCGGCGTGTGCCGCGCCGGCGACGTTCGGCCTTGAGCAGCCGCGCGAGGTACCAGACCAGTTCGCGGGGGACATCGAGCATGCAAGAATAGGTCACGCGCGGAGCCGTCCTGCCAGAAGATCTTCTTAGTCAGAATCCTTCTATCAGGCGCTCCGCGCTCTATGCTGCCGCCGTCCGCAACCTCCATGAATGCCCGATCCGCCCGCTATGCGTCGCTGAGATCAGCTGAGTGCGTGATGCCCGACCAACATGGGAGAGGGCCATCCGGTACCAGCTGACATTGGCCGAAATGAACGCCGGGCGGCCAAGGCGCTGGCGTTGGAGTGGATCGCGTAGGTCTGCGGCCAACTGCCGCCGGATCAGCGGCAGCTGGCCGGCTCAGCTCATCGCTGGTCTCGCTGCTGGACCGATCCGGGTCAGGAGCAAGAGTTCCTGGTGTCCTTCGCCGAGGACTTCGGACTGCTGGACGACGGCGACGAATGGCGTGGGCGGGGTGACCGGCGGTCTGCAACCCTGAGCAGGCCGAGGCCCCCGGCTGCGGGCTGTGCTGTTCGACGGTGCGCGGCCGGAGCCGGGAGTGCCGGTCCGGGATGACGTGCCGCAGACGACCGGTAGCTCAGTCTTCGCCGCCTTGTGAAGGGTCTCGGGTTTGGCGGCCGGGGCGACGAGGAAGCGGGCGTCGGCGGCGTGGCGCTGCGCTTCGGCCGCCGCGAGAATGCCTGCGGCGCCGGCGGATGGGTCCGGATGTTCGGGCCGACCCGGGCGTGGCCGGTGCGCTGGCTGCCTCTCAGAATTCGGTAACGCCGAGGGCGAACTCCCAGTGCCCCACTCCGTTGCGGGCGATGCCCATCGTGATCAGGCCCATTCCTTCCAGCCAGTGGGCCATGTTCAGGGCGCCGACGTCCAGCGGGCGCAGCCCGATGCTCTGGATGAAGTCCGCCACGGCTGCCTTCGCCGACGCGTCGTCGCCAGCGAGGAAGACCTCTGGCTTGTTGCCCTTCTCCAGGACGTGGCCGAAGACGGTGTTGAACGCCTTCACGACGGCGGCGTCGGCCGGGGCCGCCTCGGCAGCCTGCTGCGCGATCGAGGTGTCTCCGGCGTAGGCCAGTGCGTCGGCCGCGGGGTCGAAGGGGTTGCTGATGTCGACGATGACCTTGCCCGCGAGGGCGTCCGCGTACTGGGCGACTACCGGGGCGACATGGCCGGCCAGTAGGGCCACGATGACGATGTCCCCGGCTGGGACGGCGCCCCACTCTCCCGCCGTGGCCCCGTCGCCGAGGGACTCGGCCAAGTCGGCTGCCTTGGACTGACTGCGGCCCAGGATCTCGACGGTGTTTCCCCCGGCCAGGGCCATAGTGCCGAGGGTGCGGGCCATGTTGCCGGTGCCGATGATGCTGATGCTGCTCATGAGTGTTTCCTCTTCCTGGTTTCCCAAGTGCCTTCAGCGACCCGGGCTTTCGTCCGTATCCCGCTCAGATCGCCGTGGTGCCACCGTCTGCGGCCAGCTCCATCCCGTTCACATAGCTGGAGTCGTCCGAGGCGAGAAACAGTGCGACCGTGGCGATCTCCTCGGGGCGGCCCATCCGTCCCCGCGGGATCAGGGATTCGAACTGCCGCTTCGTCGCCTCGTCGAACACCTCCTCCTGCATCGCGGTGGCCACCTGGCCGGGAGTCAGCACGTTGACCCGGATCCGCCGCTCGCGCAACTCGGCCAGCCACGCGCGCGCGAAGGCCTGCTGAACGGCCTTGCTCCCCGCGTAGACGCTCCAGCCGGGGTAGCCCCTGAGCGAGGCGCTCGACCCGGTCATGAAGATCGAGCCGCCGTCGTTGAACAGCGGTAGCGCCTTCTGGACGGTGAACAGCGTGCCGCGCGCGTTCAGGGCGAAGGTGGCATCGAACTGTGCCTCGGTGATCTCGCCGAGATTGCCCTCCACGCCCATCCCGGCGCTGGCCCAGAGCACATCGATCGCGCCCTTCTCCTGCTTGACCGTCTCGTACAGGCGGTCCAGATCGCCGAGATCGGCCGCGTCGCCCCGCACCGCGGTCACGTTCCGGCCGATCGCCTTGACGGCTTCGTCCAGCGCCTCCTGCCGCCGACCTGTGATGAAGACGTGGGCCCCTTCTTCCACGAACAGCTTGGCGCCGGCTAGCGCCAGGCCGGTCGATCCGCCCGTGACCACGGCTACCTTGCCGTCGAGCTTTCCCATGATCGCTCCATTGAGATGGCAGGCCCCGGAACGGCCCGCGTGCTATGTACACCGATCTGTATATTTAACGTAGCTCAGGTCCGGCCGGCCCGCAAGCTAGGTACACCGATCATTACCCATCTGGGCTATGCTGGGCCTGGAGGAGTGGGAGACATGACCGAGTTGGAGAAGGGCCCGCAGGGCCGACGCCGCGGCCGCGGTGCGCGCGAACGCATCCTCGGCGCGTCCCAGCAGCTGTTCCGCGAGCAGGGCATCAACCGGACCGGGATGGACCAGCTCTGCGCGGTGGCCCAGGTGTCGAAGCGCACGGCCTACCAGCATTTCGCCGGCAAGGACGAACTCGTCGCCGAGTACCTGCGACGCTTCGATCCCGATGTCATGCCCGGAGTGTTCGATCGCACCGACCTGACGCCCCGCGAGCGGCTCCTCGCCGTGTTCGAGCTGCCCGGCGGCGGCACGCAGGGGCTCACTCCGCTGTGCCCCTACATCGAGGCGGCCGTCGAGATCCACGATCCGGAGCACCCGGCGTCCCAGTTCGCCCGCGACTACAAGTTGGCCCTCGCCGCACGCCTGACCGAAGCCGCGCGTGAGGCCGGCGCCACCGACCCCGAAGAGCTCGGCGAACAACTGGCCCTGCTCCTCGACGGCGCCTCGGCCCGCACCCGTGTGCTCAACAGCGAGTGCTTTCCCACTGCCGCCGCCATCGCCGCCGTTCTCATCGACAACGCGATCCGGGCGCCCGCCGCATGAGGCTTCCGTTTCCGACTGCACCGGACGTCCCGTCCTGCGCGCAGCACCGGTCTCGTCGCGACGCGGCTTGCCACGGCAGAGGAATGCGCGCCTGACCCGCCTGACCTGCTGACCGTCGAGGCGGGCGGTGACCCTCGCGATCGGTCAGGCGCGTCGCCGGGCCCGGCAGGTGCGGGCGCAGGTGCAGGTGCACGAGGCGTCACGCTGGTGAACGAGTCCGGGAACGAGTCCCGAGATGGCGGTCGTTCATGCATTACGGATGCCGGAGATATGGCACGGCAGCGGCACGAAGTGGCCCCCGGGTGCTGGCCGCACACCGCGCCGGGGGCGGCGTGCGGTGCCGGAAGCTGCTGAATTCTGCCGGCGCGCCGGTTCAGGCCGCGCCGCTCACAGCCGCAGCTTGGCCATGGTGTGGGCCGCGGGGAGCCTGGCAGCGGGCGCCTGATCGGGGGCGTACCGCGTTCACACGATGGGATGTTTCGGCCGCGATTGCGCGCGGTGGACCACGGGAGGGTGCAGGGTACTGCCATGACACGCGACGCAGGCGAGGCGATGATCACTCGCGCGCAGATCCTCTCCTGTTTAGAGATCCTGGGCCTGCGTGGCACCGGCACCAACCTGCTCACGCGGCCCGAGGCGTTCGGGTATCTGCTTTTGCTCCTCGAGGCGGGTGCGCTCGTGGACCTTGATCGGCTCGACCACGAGGGCGTACGCGCCGGGTACGTCGACGCCGCGCGCCTGCTCGTCACATTCGGCGTCGGCATCGAGGGTCAACCTAGAGCCCTCATGACACCACGACTGCTCGCCCGCGTCGTCGAAGACCGCATCCGTCGGGCCCGCCTCGACTTCGCCGAACTCGCGCCGGAGCGGGAGCCGGAGCCGGCGCCGCACTTTGGGTGGGGGCCGTCCGCTGCTGTCGACGCCGCGCTCGATGCCGTGCTCGCCCTTCTCGTCCGCTCCGTACCACCGCACGTATCCGATGCCAGCGAACCCGGCGAACTGAGCGCGATGCGCGAGGCGATCGACGCGCAAGCCGGGATCCGCGTGGCCGGTGCATGCCTGGCCGAGGGCGCCCGCGCGGTCCAACGCATGCAGCAGAACTGACCGACCGATCCCCGCGGGGTTCACCCAAATGCCACAAAGTAACCTGTGTAATACTCTCTTTCTAGATACTATCTTTCAGGCAAGTATCCAAGAAGAGGAAGTGCCGATGGCGGACTTCGTAGGGCGACGCCGCGAACTCGCAGCGCTGGGGCAAGCCTTGGACGAGGTGCGCTCGGCGATCGGTGCGCAGCGCCCGGGCCGGTGCGTGATCATCCGCGGGCGCCGACGCATCGGGAAGTCCGCGCTCGTCGAGGAGTTCGTCCGTCGCAGCCGGGTACCCTACGTCTTCCACACCGCGCAGCTCGGCCTCGGGGCGGAGCCGCTCGAGGAGTTCGCGCACGACGTCGCTTCCTCCTCGCTCCCCGAGGCGGCGATCTTCGATGAGGCCGCGCCCGGGAACTGGACGGCGGCGCTGCGCCAACTCGCCGGGGTGCTCCCTCAGGACCAGGCCAGCGTGGTGGTGCTCGACGAGGTGCCTTACCTGATGGACGACTCCGGGGCCTTCGAGAGCATTCTGCAGCGCGCGTGGGATCGGGAGCTCTCACACCGGCCAGTCCTGCTCCTGCTCATCGGCTCGGACCTGTCGATGATGGAGGCCCTCACCTCCTATGGCCGACCCTTCCACCAGCGCGGCAGTGAAATGCCGGTGGGGCCGCTCAACGTGGCGGAGGTGGCGCAGATGACCGGGCTGGACGCGGCATCCGCCTTCGATGCCGCACTGGTGACCGGCGGACTGCCGATCGTCTGCGCGCGGTGGCGGACCGGGGAAGACCTCTGGTCGTTCCTGGCCAGGGAGCTTGCGGACCCGCTCAGCCCGATCGTCGCCTCCGCGCAGCTCTCCCTTGCCGCCGAGTTCCCAGACCAGGCACAGGCCAGGGCGGTCCTTGAGGCGATCGGAAGCGGCGAGCGGACCTTCACGAACATCGCGCGCGCCGCCGGCGGGATCGCGCACTCGACCCTCACGCGCGCCACCGACCTGCTGATCGACAAGCGGATCGTCGCCGGGGAACTCCCGGTCTCCCTTCAGCCCTCGAAGGAACGCAGGTACCGGATCACCGACACCTACCTCCGATTCTGGCTCGCCTTCCTCGGCCCGCACCTGCCCGAGATCGACCGCATACGTTCCGACCTGACCCTGGATCGGATCAAACGGGGCTGGACCTCCTGGCGCGGCCGCGCGATCGAGCCGCTCATCCGCGAGTCGCTGCTGCGCCTGCTGCCCGCGCACGCCATCCCCGCCGTCCCGGTCGTCGGCGGGTTCTGGACGCGCAGCAACGACGTCGAGATCGACGTCGTCGGAGCAGACCGCGAGCCGATCGCGAAACGGCTGCTCTTCCTCGGGTCGATCAAATGGCTGGAGAACGCGCCCTTCGACGATCACGACATGCTCGCCCTCCAACGCCACCGCCTCCGCGTCACCGACCAGCCCCTGCCACTGATCGCCATCAGCCGCGCCGGCAGCGCAACCAAACACGCCGACGCGGTATTCGGGCCGGACGACCTCATCACACCCTGGCAGAGCTGAACACCCCGGGGCGGGTGCGGCAAGCCGGCTACAGGAGGCTCCAGCCACCCGTCGTCATGGAGGCGCTCCCTCTACGAAGACACGCACGGAGCGCAACTCGGCAACCGGGGACCATGTGGGGACCGGACGTCGCGCACGATCAGGAACAGCCTGCACGGATACAGTTGCAACACGGCGATCAGGGCACGCATGCTGCGCCTGACGTGCGGGAGCGGCTGCTCCCTTGATCTGGGGGTCAGGTGCGCCATTACGAGGTTTGCCGCCTTTGGCCTGGCGCTGCGGCGGTCGTTTGCATTCTGGCATCCGGCGGTGGTGGGCGCGGGGTGTTCTCGGGGGAGTCGGTGACGGCGCGGGGGAGCGCTCCGAGGGCGTTCGTCACGTTGTCGTCGACGCTGGTGAGGCGGCGAAGTGCGCGCGAGCAGGGCACGGTTGCCCAGGCTGGCTCGGCGGGAGTTTCGCCCTCGTACGTGAGGTTGTAGGTGATCGACGGCGTGGGCTCGTCGATTTCGCAAAGCTCATGAGGCTCGGGCGGAACTGGAATGCGGCATCGAACCGGTCCCGCGCCGCTCGCGGGTGTTTACCAGGGGTCGTGTTCGTTCGGTGCCGGCGGGCCTGAGCACCTGTGCACGTGTGGCCCGTATCGCGGGCTCGAGGCCGTTGCACGGTGCTCCGAGCAGGCGGAGCGATGCCCGGCCGTGCATCGCCCGTTTGATCGTCTTGAGTCTGTTCACATTCCCTTCGGTGGATCCGGAACTCTAGGGCAGTGTGGAGGCCGCCTCGACCGGACAGGCTCTGGGCTTGGGCGTGCGCGGTCTCACGCGGTGAATCGGCCTTCCCCATTGCGCCATTGTCTGACCCAGTCGAGGAAGCCGATGCCGGTGTATTGCGTTGTCCATGGCTGCTCGGTTATGCCGTCGTAGGGGCATGCGCCGACTTCGGTGAGAGCCCAGATGGAGCCGCGGTGCACGCCTGCGGTGACCAGGATCCACTCCATGCCGGCGGCTTCGGTGCCCAGGGGAATCGAGCCGTGTCGGTGGACGTGCTCGTATCGGGCGGTGTTGTCCTGCCGGAGTTCGTCCGCTCCTTGGTCCCAGTACCAGGAGCGCTCCAGCGGGAAGGTGGCGGCCGGGTCGCGGGGCCCGTGGCGGTCGGACCAGCGTTGGGGCATCCAGCCGAGAGGGAGCAGGCCGCCGTCCTCGGGCGGGCCGAGGGCTGAGCCGTTGGAGACCTCGGCGATGAACGAGCGATAGGGCTCGGGCAAGGTGACGTGCTGCTCGGCCTCCCATGCCAGGACACCGTCCCATCCGAGCGGATCCTCGCGCCACTCCTCGGGGAAAGCCTCGCGTAGCTGTTGCAGGACCTCGGCTGTGGCACGGGCTTCTGGTGCATCCACGCCCCATGAATATCAGCAACACACCGTCGGTGCACGGGGGTTGGGGTCGCCTGAATCTGTATGCAGGGCGCGTCAGGGCCAGAGGCTTTCGAGGAAGGCGATGCCCGGGTCGCTGGAGCGGTACCGTCCGCGCGGGGTGGTGGTGGGGGCGGCGCGTTCGAGGGCATTCTGTTTGATCGTCATGTCGGAGTGCAGGTAGACGTCGGTGGAGCGTAGGTGGTCGGCGTGTCCGATCCAGAGCGCGATCACGGCGGAGTCCATGCCGGCGTGCAGCAGCCGCATCGCGCAGGTGTGGCGAAGGACGTGGGTGTGGAGGTGGTCGGGTTTGATGCTCGGGCAGGGGCAGCCGGCGGTTCTCGCGTGTTTGTGCACGAGGTGTGCGACGGCGTCGGTGCTGAGCCTGCGCCCGGCGCGGGTGGGACCCAGCGGCTGGGCTGCCTCGCCGCCTCACCCCGCGATCCAGGCCTTAGACGGCGCGGGTGGGTTGGTCAGCGGCACGGGGTGTTTGCGGCCCTTGCCAAGGCAGCGCACGTGCGTGCCGGTGCCGAGGCTGACGTCCGTGCAACTCAGCCCAATGATCTCGGATACGCGTAGTCCGATCTGTAGGGCCAGGTGCAGTAAGCGCGGGTGTGCCAGCGAGGCGAATGCGACCTGCTCACCCTGCGCCGTACCTGAGAACGTCACACTCCGGCGTCGTTCGACAGCCGCCCAAACGCCGCTGCCGGCGGCGAACGATCCCGACACCCGCAGCGCGAACGCACGATACACCGGCGCTGCCAGCACCACGGCCATATCCGGCAGCTCAACGGGCGAAATCGACGATCAGGGAAACCGCGCGTTCATACCTGCCGAGCTCGGCGAGGGTGTCGGGAGAGCTTTCGACCTGCTGGCTGCGGTACCGCTCACTTGTGGTGACGAGGCGGTAGATGACGGCGCGGGCAACGAACTCGATGAAATCGGGTCCGCTGTCAGCTGCGACCCGGCGTAGCAGGTCCCCATCGGCGCCGTGCCAAATCAACGCATCGCCCACCACGACCGCTTCGCCGAACGCCGCCGGACGCCAATACGGCGAAAAATCAATGAGCATCCGCCAACGGTTCGGTGCTGTTCAGGTGGGGTGGCGTGAGCGAGCGTGTTCGTGCTCGTGCATGTCGGGCGCGGCTGTCAAGGCCGTAGATCATCCGGCGATCGGGGCGCGGGTTCGTTGA
>NZ_JAGSOG010000032.1 GCF_018139695.1 Actinospica durhamensis
GACAGACTCCTGGGCTTGCCGCGCCGATCCGGCGCGGCGATATGACCCGGCAGCCGATCCCGGGTCACCGATCGCCTGCGAGCGCTGACGGGGGATCGGAATGGTCGTTTGGTTAGACCAGGACCTCGGGCGGATCGGGGTGGCCGAGGAATGCGGTGGGGCTGGCGGTCAGGCCGTATGCGCCGGCCTGGAACAGGACGATCAGGTCGCCGATCTCGGCTGGGGGCAGGTCGGCCTTGTCGGCGAGCACGTCTAGGGGTGTGCAGAGGCGGCCGACCACGTTGACCGTCTCGGTCTCGGGGCCGGCGGAACTGGCGACCGCGATCGGGTAGTTGCGGCGGATGGCGCGGCCGAGGTTGCCGGTGGCGGCGAGTTGGTGGTGGAGGCCGCCGTCGACGACGAGGTAGGTCCGGCCGCGGGACTGCTTGCGGTCCACGACGCGGGTCACGTAGACGCCTGCCTCGCCGACTAGGTAGCGGCCGAGTTCGATCACCACGCGGGCCTCGGGCAGTCGGCGCGTGATGGTGTCCTGCATCAGGTCGGCCAGGTTCTCGCCGATCGCGCCGAGGTCGAGCGGCTTGTCGCGGTCGGCGTATGGAATGCCGAAGCCGCCGCCCAGATTCAGGTAGCGGACCGGGCCGGGGGCCGCGTCGGCCAGTGCCGCGACTAGGTCTACGGTGGCGCGCTGGGCGGCGCAGATGCTCTCCACCTCGAGGTTCTGCGAGCCGGCGAAGATGTGGAAGCCCAGGAATTCGACGTCGCCGGCGCTGCCGATTTCGGCCAGCAGTGCTGGGACCTGCTCGGCGTCTACGCCGAACTGCTGCGGGCCACCGCCGAGGCGCATCCCTGAGCCGCGCACGGCGAAGTCGGGATTGACCCGCACGGCGACCCTGGCCGGCACGCCGAGATCCCGGCTCACCGCGCGGATCCGGCGCAGTTCCCCCTGCGACTCGAGTTCCAGGGTGACCCCGGCGGCGACCGCCTGGCGCAACTCCGGGGTGGTCTTGCCGGGTCCAGCGAAGCTGATGCGCCGGGCCGGCACCGTGGTGTCCAGCGCCTTGCGCAGCTCGCCGCAGGAGGCCACGTCGAGGCCGTCCACCAGCGTGCTCATGTGGTGCAGCAGCGCGGGCATCGGATTCGCCTTGACGGCGTAGCTGAGCTCGATCCCGGCCGGCAGCGCTCCACGGACTGCGCGGACCCGCTGGGTGAGGAGGTCTCGGTCGTAGGCGAAGAACGGGGTGGCGCCCACGCGCTCGGCGAGTAGATCCAGCGGAACGCCGCCCACGGTGAGCATCCCGTTCTCGCGCGCGAACGGTACGTCGGTGATTTCTCTCGTACTCGTGCTCGTACTCGTCATCGCGTCCCTCGTCCCGACGTTATAAGGATTCTCGGGACGTGTCGGCGTGCGACTTCATCCCGCAGTCCTCTTGCATGATTTCAGGCTTGTGCCGATCGGCCCCCGATGTCAACGGCCCCCCGGCGACAGCTAGTTGCAGTCGCTTTGCTGGCGCCGGTACCAGGGCTTTTGCACGTTGACCGCACCGTTGGGCCAATGCAGAATCAGGAATCGCTGGTCCACGTCGTTATCCGACTTGATATCTCGACCGGCTTTCAGCCGTGAGATTACTGTGATGGCGGGTGAGTGAATGTCCACCGGAAACGCGTCCACTGCCGATGAACCGATCGCGGTCGTCGGCGCCTCCTGCCGGCTTCCCGGAGCGGCGAATCCCGAGCAGTTCTGGCAGCTGCTCGAGGGCGGCCGGCAGGCCGTCGCCGAGGTGCCCGAGGGGCGCTGGCCGGACGAGGGCCTGACCCGGTACCGGCGCGGCGGGTTCCTGCGGGACGTGAGCCGCTTCGACGCAGCGTTCTTCGGGATCTCCGCCCACGAGGCGGCGGCGATGGACCCGCAGCAGCGGCTGATGCTGGAGCTGTGCTGGGAGGCGCTGGAGCACGCCCGGGTGGCCCCCGCCGGCATCCGCGGCAGCCGGACCGGCGTGTTCGTGGGCGCGATCAACGGCGACTACGCGCTGCTGCAGCAGAAGCTCGACGGCCAGGCCGCCACCCGGCACACCCTCACCGGCGCCCAGCGCAGCCTGATCGCGAACCGGGTCTCCTACCTGCTCGGCCTGCGCGGCCCCAGCCTGACCCTGGACTGCGGCCAGTCCTCGTCGCTGGTGGCGGTGCACATGGCCTGCGAAAGCCTGCGTCAGGGCACGACGGATCTGGCGCTGGCGGGCGGCGTGAACCTGAACCTGCTGGCCGAGACGAGCGCCACCATCGGCGAGTTCGGCGCGCTCTCCTCGGACGGACACTGCTACACCTTCGACAGCCGGGCCAACGGCTACGTGCGCGGCGAGGGCGGTGTCGTGGTCGTGCTCAAGCCGCTCTCGGCCGCCCTGCTCGCCGGCGACCGCGTGCTGTGCGTCATCCTCGGCGGCGCGGTCAACAACGACGGCGGCGGCGCGGGTCTCACGGTTCCGGACCAGGGCGCGCAGGAGGACGTCGTCCGGCTGGCCTGCGGCCAGGCCCGGGTGCGCCCGTCCGACGTCCAGTACGTCGAGCTGCACGGCACCGGCACCCGTGTCGGCGACCCGATCGAGGCCGCGGCGCTGGGCGCGGTGCTCGGCACCGACCGTCCGGCCGAGCGGCCGCTGCTGGTCGGCTCGGTCAAGACCAACGTCGGCCACCTCGAGGGCGCGGCCGGCGCCACCGGTCTACTCAAGACGGTGCTGAGCCTCAGCCACCGCGCGCTCGCGCCCAGCATGAACTTCCAGTCCCCGCCACCCGAGATCCCGCTGCCCGAACTCGGCCTCGACGTGGTGCGTTCGGCGCGGCCGTGGCCAGCTCCCGACAGCAGGCTGATCGCCGGGGTCAGTTCCTTCGGCATGGGCGGCACCAACTGCCACCTCGTGCTCGCCGAGGCGCCCGTATCAGTGCCGAAAAACACTGAGCCCGGCGCGGCGCAGGTCCGCGACGTCCCGGTGCTGCTCTCGGCCCGCTCGAGGCCCGCTCTGTTTGCCCAGGCCAGAGCTCTGTCCCGGCACCTGGGCGCCCACCCGGAGGCGGCGCCGGCCGACGTGGCCGCGTCGCTGGCCCGCACCCGCTCCCGGTTCGAGTACCGGGCCGTCGTGTTCGGCGAGGACCGGACCGAGCTGCTGGCCGGTCTGGACGCGCTCGCCGACGGCCGGCCCGGCGAATCGGTGGTGCTGGGCAAGCGGATCGAGGGCGGCGACGTCCTGGTCTTCCCCGGACAGGGTTCGCAGTGGCCTGGCATGGCTCGCGCTCTGCTGGAGAGTCCCGGCCCGTTCACGCGGCGGCTGGCCGAGTGCGCGCAGGCGCTGGAGCCGTACATCGACTTCTCGCTGCTCGACGTGTTGCGGGAGGCACCCGGCGCGCCGGGGCTGGACCGCGACGACGTCGTGCAGCCTGCGTTGTGGGCCGTGATGGTGTCGTTGGCCGAGGTCTGGCGTGCGCACGGGGTCGAGCCGACGACCGTGCTCGGGCACTCGCAGGGCGAGATCGCCGCGGCGACGGTCGTCAGGGCGCTGAGCCTGGCCGACGCGGCACGGGTGGTCGCGCTGCGCATCCGGGCCATCCGAGAGCTCTCCGGCGGCGGCATGATGTCGGTCGGGGCGCCGTACGAAACAGTGCTCGACGTCGTGGCGAGCAGGCCGGCCCTCACCGTCGCGGCCGTCAACGGCCCCCGCGCCGTGGTGCTGTCCGGTCCGTCGGACGACCTGGCCGACGCGCAGGCCGAGTTTGTGGCGGCCGGCCACCGTACCAAGATCCTCCCGGTCGCCTACGCCTCTCACTCCGCGGCCGTGGACGGGGTGCGCGAGCGTCTGCTCGAAGAGCTCGCGCCGATCAGGCCGGTGTCGGTTCCGGCGGTGTTCATCTCCAGTGTGACCGGCGAGCCGATCGACACCGCGAAGCTGGACGCCGAGTACTGGTTCAGCAACCTGCGTCAGACCGTGTTGTTCGCGCAGGCCACCCGGTACGCGCTTGAGCACGGGGCGGCCCGGTTCGTGGAGTGCAGCCCCCACCCGGTGCTGCTTGGCGCCATCGGCGAGACCGCCGAGCAGGCGGAGCGGCCGGCGGCCACCATCGGGACGCTGCGCCGCGACGACGGCGGACCCGACCGGGTACGCCGCGCCGCCGCCGAGCACCACGTGGCGGGCGGCACGGACCTGGACGTGTACTGCGTCCTGCCTGGCGCGCGCCTGACCGATCTGCCCACCTACGCCTTCCAGCGGGAGCGGTACTGGCTGAGCGGTGTGCTCGCCACGCCCGCCGCGTCCTCGGCCTCTGTTTCGCTCGTGCCTGATGCCAAGGAGTCGGGGACGCCGGCCCGGTCGCGGCGCGAGCTGCGGGAGCTGGTGACCGACGCGGTGGCCTCCATCCTCGGCAACGGCGACTCCTCGGCGATCGAGACGTCCCGCACCTTCAAGGATCTCGGCTTCGAGTCGGTCGCCGTGGTCGAGCTGCGCAATCGTATCCAGGTCCTGACGGGGCTGGCGCTGCCCTCCACCGTGATATTCGACTTCCCGACTCCCGAGGACCTGGTCGACGCGCTGTACCAGCGCCTGTCCGGCGAGCCGGAGTCTGGCGCCGCAGCGGCCCCGAGTGCCGGTGGGACGGCTGAGGTGGACGAGCCGATCGCGATCATCGGGATGGCCTGTCGGTTCCCCGGCGGCGCGGACACACCGGAGGGGCTCTGGCGGATCGCGGCCGAGGGGATCGACGCGATCGGGCCGTTCCCGGCGGACCGCGGCTGGGACGTGGAAGGCCTCTACCATCCCGAGCCCGGCCACACCGGCACCGCCTACACCCGGCACGGCGGCTTCCTGCCCGACGCGGGCCACTTCGACCCGGCCTTCTTCGGCATCAGCCCGCGTGAGGCCACGGCGATGGACCCGCAGCAGCGGCTGCTGTTGGAGACCGCGTGGGAGGCGTTGGAGCGGGCCGGGATCGACCCAGCGAGCCTGCGCGGCCGACCCGTCGGCCTGTATGCGGGGGCGAGTGCCGACGAGTACGGCCCCCGGCTGGCCGAGGGCGCCCCGGGCCACGACGGCTTCCTGCTCACCGGCAGTTCCAACAGCGTCATCTCCGGTCGCGTCGCCTACACCCTCGGCCTCGAGGGTCCGGCGGTCACGGTGGACACGGCGTGCTCCTCCTCACTGGTCGCCCTGCACCTGGCGGCCCAGGCGCTGCGGACCGGTGACGCGCGGCTGGCGCTGGCCGGTGGCGTGGCGGTGCTCGCGACCCCGGGCATGTTCCTGGAGTTCAGCCGGCAGCAGGGGCTGTCCCCGGACGGGCGCTGCAAGTCCTTCGCGGCCGGCGCGGACGGCACCGGCTGGGCGGAGGGCGTGGGCCTGGTCGTGCTGGAGAAGCTTTCGGACGCCCGCACCCAGGGCCACCAGGTGCTCGCGGTGATCCGCGGCAGCGCGGTCAACCAGGACGGCGCGAGCAACGGCCTGACCGCGCCGAACGGTGCCTCGCAGCAACGGGTGATCCGGCAGGCGCTGGCCAACGCCGGGCTGACCACGGCCGACGTGGACGTGGTGGAGGCGCACGGCACCGGCACCAGCCTCGGCGATCCGATCGAGGCGCAGGCGCTGATCGCCACGTACGGGCAGGAGCGTCCGGCCGACCGGCCGGTGCGGCTCGGATCGCTGAAGTCGAACATCGGGCACACCCAGGCCGCGGCCGGCGTCGCGGGCGTGATCAAGATGGTGCAGGCCATCCGGCACGGGCTGCTGCCGCGCACCCTGCACGTCGACGAGCCCACGCCGCACGTGGACTGGTCCGCCGGGGCCGTGCAGCTGCTGACCGAGACGGTCGCCTGGCCGCAGACCGGCGTGCGGCGGGCGGCGGTGTCCTCGTTCGGTATCAGCGGGACGAACGCGCACCTGATCCTCGAGCAGGCGCCCGAGGTGGAGGCCGAAACCGAGCCCCGGCAGCCGGAACCGGTCCAGTCGCAGGTCCCTGCTCGGCCGCAGAGCCTGGTGACCGTGCCGGTCTCGGCCAAGTCGCCGCAGGCACTGGCCGCCTACGCAGGACGGCTGCTGTCCCACGTCGAGAGCTCCGCGCAGGTGGAGCCAGCTCACCTGGCGGCAGGACTGGCCCGGCGCACGGACTTCGAGTACCGCGCGGCCGTGGTGGCCGCGGACCGCGCCGAACTGGCCGCGGCGCTGGCCGCCCTCGCACGGGACGGCAGGAACGGCGGCCTGGTGACGGGGGTCGCGACCCGCGATGGCAAGCTGGCGTTCCTGTTCACCGGCCAGGGCAGCCAGCGGCTCGGGATGGGCCGGGAGCTGTGCCGGAACGAGCCGGTGTTCGCAGAGGCCTTCGAAGCGGCGTGCCAGGCCCTAGATGAGTATCTGCCGGTGCCGCTGGAGACGGTCGTGTTCGCCGAGGCGGGTTCGGCCAAGGCGGCGCTGCTGGATCAGACGCGGTATACGCAGGCTGCGTTGTTCGCGATCGAGACCGCGCTCTACCGGCTGGTCACCCGGCGCGGGCTGGTCCCGGACCTCCTGATCGGCCACTCCATCGGCGAGCTGACCGCCGCGCACGTGGCGGGAGTGCTGTCGCTGGAGGACGCGGCTCGGCTGGTGGCGGTGCGCGGACGGCTGATGCAGGCCGCCCGGGACGACGGAGCCATGGCCGCGATTCAGGCCACCGAGTCCGAGATCCTGGCCACGCTGCCCGAGGGCGTGGCGATCGCCGGGCTCAACTCCCCCACCACGACCGTCGTCTCCGGCGACCGCGATGCGGTCGGAACCCTGGCCGCGCAATGGAAGCAGCGGGGACGCAAGGTCCGGCCGCTCGCGGTGAGCCACGCCTTCCACTCCTCGCACATGGACAGCGCGCTGGCCGAGTTCCAGGACGAGGCCGCGCGGCTGACCTACGGGGTGCCCACGATCCCGATCGTCTCCAACGTCACCGGCCGGCCGGCTACGTCCGAGGAGTTGGCGTCCCCGGAGTACTGGGCGCGGCATCTGCGGCAGCCGGTGCGCTTCGCCGACGGTCTGCGCACGCTGCACGAGGCGGGCGTGACCACGTACCTCGAGCTCGGCCCCGACTCCACCCTGACGATTCTCACCCGCCAGACGCTGACCGCGCCGGTCACCGCCTCCGTGCTGCACCCCAGGCAGCCCGAGGCCCGCAGCTTCGCCGCCGCGCTGGCCACGGCCTGGACCGGCGGCCACCTGCCCAAGTCCACGTCCACACAGACCGTCGCAGCCCCCTTCGACCTGCCCACGTATCCGTTCCAGCGCAGCCACTACTGGCTGAGCGCCCCGGCCACGCAGAGCGCGGAGGGCCTCGGGCTGGACACGACGGGGCATGCGCTGCTGGCCGCTTCCGCTGCGCTGCCGGACGACCAGGGCGTGCTACTCAGCGGGCGGATCTCGCTGACGACTCACCCGTGGCTGGCCGACCACACCATCGGTGGGACGACGGTACTGCCAGGCACGGCGTTCCTCGACCTGGCCCTGCACGCCGCCCAGGCCCTCGACGGCTACGAGCTCGACGCGTACGACGTCCGGGAGCTGACGATCGAGGCGCCCTTGGCCCTGATGGGTCGGGCCCGGGTTCAGCTCCAGGTCGTCGTGGGCGCACCGGATACCGAGGGCCTGCGCACCTTGACCGTCCAGTCCCGGCCCCACTCGGCCCAGGCCGACGCGGATCCGGCGCCGTGGACCCGGCACGCGAGCGGCCACCTTGCTCCGACCGGTACCGCCCCCGCTCCGAGCCTGTCCGCCGGCGCCGAGGCAGCCGCGTGGCCGCCGCCGGGTGCCGAGCCGCTGGACCTCAGCGCCGCCTACGAACGGCTGGCCGACGCCGGGTATGCCTACGGCCCCGCCTTCCAGGGCCTGGCCGCGGCGTGGCGACACGGCGAGGACGTCCTCGCGGAGATCGAGTTGCCGCAGATCACTGACCCGACCTACCGTGCCGACGGCTTCGGCATCCACCCGGCCCTGCTGGACGCCGCGCTCCACCCGCTGGTCCTGGCCGCGCTCGCCGCAGACGGCAGCACCCGAGTGCCCTTCACCTGGGCGGACGCCCGACTGCACGCTCTCGGCGGCACCACGGCGCGCGTCCGGCTGCACCCGACGGGCCCTGACACCACCTCGGTGTTCGTCACCGACGCGGCCGGCGCCCCGCTGGCCGAGATCGGCGCGCTCACGCTGCGGCCCGTCGCCCTCGAGCAGCTGAGCGGCGCGACGGCGCCGGGTGCCGCGTTGCTGTACGAGTCCTGGACGCAGATCCCGCTTGAGACCGGCCCTGTCGCCGACGCCCTGTCCGTCATCGGCACGCCTGAGGCTGTGGCCGAGGTGCTGGGCGATGCGGCCGGAGCGAGTGTCCACCCGGACCTCGCGGCCGTCGCCAGTCCCGCACCCGCACTCGTCCTCGCGCCCTTCGCAGGATCCTCCGACAAGGGCCTCACGGTGCCGCAGGCTGCTCGCGCTGCGGCGCGGCAGGCGCTGGAGCTGGTGCAGGGATGGGTTTCCCTGCCGGAGTTCGAGGGCTCACGACTGGTCGTGGTCACGCAGGGCACTGTTTCCGCGCGGCCCGGGGAGTCGGTGCCGGGGTTCGTGGACGCCACCGTGTGGGGGCTGCTGCGGTCCGCGCAGACCGAATACCCCGGACGCATCACCCTGATCGACCTCGACGGCGCGGCCGCTTCCCGCGACGCTCTCGCCGCGGCGGCGGCCACCGGCGAGAACCAGATCGCCCTGCGCGACGGCACCGCGCTGATCCCCCGGCTCGACCGGGTCCCCGCGTCTGCTGGGCAGTCCGAGGCACTGGAGTTCGATCCGGCGGGGACCGTGCTGGTGACGGGTGGCACGGGCGTGCTGGCCGCGCTCTTCGCCCGCCATCTGGTCTCCCGCTACGGGGTGCGGCACCTGCTGCTGACCAGTCGACGGGGCTTGGCTGCCCCGGGGGCGGCCGAACTGGTCGCGCAGCTCGGCGAGCTGGGCGCGGAGGCGACGGTCGCAGCGTGCGACGTGGCCGACCGGGACGCGCTCACCGCGCTGCTGGCCTCCGTGCCCGCCGAGCACCCGCTGACCGCCGTGATCCACACCGCCGGCGTGCTCGACGACGGAATCGTCAGTGCCCTTTCGCCAGAGCGCATCGACACCGTGCTGCGGCCGAAGGTGGACGCGGCGTGGAACCTGCACGAGCTCACCCAGGGCGCGAGCTTGTCAGCCTTCGTCCTGTTCTCGTCCATCGCGGGCGTACTCGGCACGGTCGGGCAGGCCAACTACGCGGCGGCGAACGCCTTCCTGGACGCCCTGGCCCGCCACCGCAAGGACCTGGGCCTGCCGGCCACCTCGCTTGCGTGGGGTCTGTGGCAGCAGGACGGCGCCATGGCCAGCAACCTGTCCCAGGCCGACCTGGCGCGCTGGGCCCGCAGCGGACTGTCCGGGCTGACCGAGGAGACCGGGATCCCGCTGTTCGACCGGGCGGTTGCCGACGCGTCGCCCGTGCTGATCCCGGCCAAGCTGGACCTGGCCACGCTGCGCGCCCAGGCGGCAGCCGGCCGACTGCCCGGGCTCTTCCGAGGGCTGATACGCACCGTCACCCGCCGGCAGGCGGCCGCCGGTGGCCGAAGTGGTGTGGACGCCCTGGCGGCGCGGCTGGCCGGGCTGGCCGCCGCAGAACGCAGTGCCCTGCTGCTGGACTTGGTGCGGACGCAGACGGCCGTCGTCCTCGGTCACGCGAGTGCCGAGGCCATCCGCGCCGACCACGCCTTCGGCGACCTCGGCATCGACTCGCTGACGGCAGTCGAGCTCTGCAACGGCCTGCGCGCCACCACCGGCCTGTACCTGCCCGCCACGCTCGTCTTCGACTACCCGACCCCGGCCGCGGTCGCCGCGTACCTGGAGGCCGAGCTCGTCGGGACCGCGACGGCCGACGCCGCAGCCACCGCGAGCAACACGCCCACCATCGCCGACGAACCGATCGCCCTGGTGGGGATGGCCTGCCGCTATCCCGGCGAGGTCGCCACCCCCGAGGACCTGTGGCGGATCACGGTCGAGGGCGTCGACGCCGTCACCGAGTTCCCCACCGACCGCGGCTGGGACCTGGACCACCTCTACCACCCGGATCCCGACCACCCCGGCACCTCCTACGCGCGGCACGGCGGATTCCTGCACCACGCCGGGCAGTTCGATGCCGAGTTCTTCGGCATCAGCCCCCGCGAGGCGCTGGCGATGGACCCGCAGCAGCGCCTGCTGCTGGAGACCTCCTGGGAGGCCGTGGAGCGCGCCGGTATCGACCCGGGTACCCTGCGCGGCAGCCGGACCGGCGTCTACGCGGGCCTGATGTACCACGACTACGCCCCGCAGCCCGCCCAGGTGCCGCAGGACGTCGAGGGATACGTCATCACCGGCACGACCGGCAGCGTCGCCAGCGGCCGCATCTCCTACACGTTCGGATTCGAAGGACCCTGCGTCACCGTCGACACCGCCTGCTCCTCCTCGCTGGTGGCCATCCACCTCGCGGTGCAGGCGCTGCGGGGCGGCGAATGCGATCTCGCCCTGGCCGGCGGCGCCACCGTGATGTCCGCGCCGGGCAGTTTCGTGGAGTTCAGCCGGCAGCGCGGCCTCGCCCCCGACGGGCGCTCGAAGGCCTTCGCCGCGGCGGCCGACGGGGTCGCGTGGGGTGAAGGCGTGGGCCTGATCGTGCTGGAGAAGCTCTCCGACGCCCGGGCCCGGGGCCACGAGGTGCTCGCGGTGATCCGGGGCAGCGCGGTCAACCAGGACGGCGCGAGCAACGGCCTGACCGCGCCGAACGGACCGTCGCAGCAGCGCGTCATCCGGCAGGCGTTGGCCAACGCCGGGCTGACGACCGGCGACGTGGACGTGGTGGAGGCGCACGGGACGGGCACCAAGCTCGGCGACCCCATCGAGGCGCAGGCGCTGATCGCCACGTACGGCAAGGACCGCCCGACCGGACAGCCGCTGTGGCTCGGCTCGCTCAAGTCGAACATCGGCCACACGCAGGCCGCGGCCGGCGTCGCGGGCGTGATCAAGATGGTCGAGGCGATGCGGCACGGCGTGCTGCCGAAGACGCTGCACGTGGACGAGCCGACGCCGCACGTGGACTGGTCGACCGGGACAGTGCGGCTGCTGACCGAGGCCACCGCCTGGCCGGAAGTACGCCGGGCGCGCCGCGCCGCGGTGTCCTCCTTCGGCATCGGCGGGACCAACGCGCACGTGATCCTGGAGCAGGCGCCCGAGCCCGAGCTCGCCGACGTGGCCCAGCCGGTCGAGGCGGGGACGGCCCCGGTCGTGCCGATCACGCTGTCGGCGAAGTCGGCGCAGGCGCTCGCGGCCTACGGGGCTCGACTGGCCGATCACGTCGCAGCCGAGCCGGAGTCGGAGCCCGCGCGGCTCGCCGGAGTCCTGGCTCAGCGTGCTGACTTCGAGTACCGGGCCGGTGTCGTGGCCGAGGGCCGGGCGGAACTGGCCGCGGCGCTGCGGGATCTGGCGGCCGGTACGCCGTCGGCCGCGGTGGTGGTCGGCCGCACGGTGGCCGGGCGGCGGGTGTTCGTGTACCCGGGTCAGGGTTCGCAGTGGGCCGGCATGGGTGCCGGGCTGCTCGACTCCTCGCCGGTGTTCGCCGCCGCGCTGCGCGAGTGCGCCGACGCGCTGGCCCCGTACACCGGCTGGGACGTGGAGGACGTGCTGCGCCAGACGCCCGGTGCCCCCGGCCTGGAGCGGGTGGAGGTGGTGCAGCCGGCGCTGTGGGCGATGATGATCTCGCTGACGCGGTGGTGGGAGAGCCACGGGATCACCCCGGACGCGGTGATCGGCCACTCCCAGGGCGAGATCGCCGCCGCGCACATCGCCGGAGCGCTGACGCTGCAGGACTCCGCGCGGATCGTGGCCCTGCGCTCGCAGGCCATCAATACCCTGACCAGCACGGGCGGCATGCTGACCGCCGCGCTGCCGGTCGCCGAGGCACAGGCGCTGCTCGAGGAGCACGGCGAGGGGCTGGTGTCGGTGGCCGCGGTGAACTCCCTGGCGTCCACGGTGCTCTCCGGCGACGCGTCCCGCTTGGACGCCATCGAGCTCGTACTCGCCGAGCGCGGCGTGCGGCATCGTCGGATCCCGGTCACGTACGCGTCCCACAGTGCCCACGTCGAGCCGCTGCGCGAGCACCTGCTCGAGGTCCTCGGGTCTGTCGAGGCGTCGCCGGCGTCAGTGCCCTTCTACAGCACCGTCGCCACCGAGTCGATCGACACGACCACTCTCACCGCGGAGTACTGGTACGAGAACCTGCGCCGGCCGGTCCGGCTGCACGAGACGGTCCAGCGCCTGCTCGCCGACGGCTACACGCACTTCGTCGAGCCCAGCCCGCATCCCGGCCTGGTCTCACCGTTGCAGGAGATCCTCGAATCCCACGCCGCACCCACCGCGGTGCACCACACGCTGCAGCGCGGCCAGGACGGTCCGCGCCAGGCCCAGACCGCTCTCGCCCACGCCTACGCCCACGGCCTGACGACCACGTTCGCGGGCCCGGCGTCCCCGGCTACTCCGGCCACCGCAGCTACCCCGGCGACGGTCCCGCCGACCTATCCCTTCCAGCACGAGCACTACTGGCTGCTCGCCACGGCTCACAGCGGGAAGGCCGATGAGCACGGCCTCGACGCCACCGACCACGCGCTGCTCACCGCGGCCACCGTGCTCGGGGACGAACACGGCGTCGTGCTCACCGGGCGGCTCTCGCTCAGCGCGCAGCCCTGGCTCAACGACCACGCCTTCGCCGGCACGACCCTGCTGCCCGGCACCGCGTACCTCGACCTCGCGCTGCACGCCGCGACCCGGCACACCGAGCACCCCTACGTCGAGGACCTCACCATCCAGGCCCCGCTCGCCCTGACTCCCGGCAGCCCCACCCAGATCCAGGTCATCGTCGCCGCCGCGGACTCCGACGGCCGCCGCGCCCTGGACATCTACGCCCGGCCCGAAGACGGCGGCGAGACCCCGTGGACCCGCCACGCCGGCGGCGCCCTGACCGACCAGCCGCCGACGACCGCACCCGAGGACCCCGCCGAGCTCACCGCGTGGCCGCCCGCAGACGCCGAACCGCTAAACCTGGACGGCGCGTACGCGCGGCTCGCGGACGCGGGCTACGAATACGGTCCGGTATTCCAGGGTCTGACCGCAGCCTGGCGGCGCGGGCAGGACCTGTTCGCCGAAGTCTCGCTGCCGGAGGGCACGGCCGGTGTAGACGACCACACCGTGCACCCGGCCCTGCTCGACGCCGCCCTGCATGTCATTGCCCTGCAACCGGCCGAGCGGCCCCGCCTGCCCTTCTCCTGGTCGGGGATCCGGCTGGCCGCGACCGGCGCCACCACGCTGCGCGCCCACTTCCGCGCGACCGGCGAGGACGCCTACGCCGTCACCCTCACCGACTCCGCCGGCAACGCCGTCGCCCACATCGTGGAACTCTCGCTGCGTGCGACGTCCGCGCGGAACGCAGAGCTCTACCGACTCGAGTGGGTCGGCGTGCCGAGTGCGCCGCGGCGGATCGAGCCCGGCGAGCAGCGGTGGGCGCTCGTCGGCACCGGTCCGCAGGCCCGGGACGTGCGCGCCCTGTTCGAGACGGACGGCATCGACGTGGTCGCATACCCCGACCTCGGCTCGCTCGTGGATCCGGTGCCCTCGGTGGTGGCCGTGCCCCTCGGGTGGCCTGCCGGACCGCATCCGGTCGACGCGGTACGCACGGCGCTCGGCGAAGTCCTGAAGCTGGTCCAGCAGTGGCTGGCGCAGGACAGGTTCGCCGACTCGCGCCTGGTGATCCTCACCGACCGGCAATCGCCGACCGGGGCGGCGGTATGGGGCCTGATTCGCTCGGCGCAGGCCGAGAACCCGGGTCGGTTCGTCCTCGCCGACCTCTCGGCGGGCGGACCGGGCGCGGGCGGGCTGCTCGCCGGAGCGCTCGAGGCGTACACGCCGCAGCTGGCGATCAGCGCGGACGGCGTATCAGTGCCCAGGGTGCATCGGCACACCACGAGCCATCCCTCTGCCGTTGACCTGAGCGGCGGGACGGTGCTCATCACCGGCGGCACGAGCGGGTTGGGCGCGCTGACCGCGGCTCACCTCGTCGAGCGCCACGGTGTCAGGGATCTGCTGCTTACCTCGCGTCAGGGCCCTGTGGCACCCGGCGCGGCGGAACTCGCCGCCGAGCTGAAGCGCTTGGGCGCGAGCGTCCGAATCGAGGCCTGCGACGTGTCCGACCGGGCCGCGCTCGCCGCGTTGCTCGACTCCGTCCCGGCGCAGCGGCCTCTCGTCGGCGTCGTCCACGCGGCCGGAGTGCTCGACGACGCGGTCGTCGCACGGCTCACCGCCGATCAGGTGGACGCCGTGCTGCGGCCGAAGGCCGACGCGGCCTGGCTGCTGCACGAGCTCACCGAAGGACAGCAGCTGCGCGCCTTCGTCCTGTTCTCCTCGGCCGCCGGAGTGCTGGGTACGGCCGGGCAAGGGAACTACGCCGCCGCCAACGCCGTCCTGGACGCGCTCGCCGAGCACCGCCGCGAGAGCGGGCTGCCCGCCACGTCGCTCGCCTGGGGCCTGTGGTCGATGCCGACCGGCATGACCGGACAGCTGACCGAGACCGATCTGGCCAGACTCGCCGCGATCGGAATCTCTCCGCTGACCGAGCGTCAGGGGCTCGACCTGCTGGACGCCGCGTTGGCCGCGCAGGGTGGCGACGACGCGCGTCTGGTGGCCTCCCGGTGGGACCTGCCGGCGCTGCGGGCCAGGGTGGCCGTGGGCGAGAGCGTGCCCGAGGTGCTGCTGGATCTGGCCGGTCCGCCGCGTACCGCGACGACCTCGACGTCTGGCACCTCGACGTCTGCCGCCGGGCGAGCCCCGGCAGCGGCGAAGCAGGGGCCCTCGCGCGGGCTGGCGGAGCAGCTCGACGGGCTCAGCCGCGCCGACGCCGAACCGGTGGTGCACGACTTCGTCCGGCGGCAGGTGGCCGTCAGCCTCGGCCACCGCTCGCCCGACGCTATCGACGCCGACACGCCCCTGAGCGAACTCGGCATCGACTCGCTGACCTCGGTGGAGCTGCGCAACCGGCTCAGCGCCGAGACCGGACTGCGGCTGCCCGCGGCCCTGGTGTTCAACCACCCCACAGTGACGCTGCTGGCCGGGCACCTGCTCGACGAACTGGTGCCGAGCGAGGCGGTCGCGGCCGAACGGCTGCTGCGGGAGACCTTCGACCGCGTCACCCCGTGGTTCTCCCGCATCCAGCCGGCCGAGCGCGACCAGCTCGCGGCCGTGCTGCGCGACGCCCTCGACCGGCTCGGCCTGCCGACCGTCGCCGAGGTCCCGGCCGCCGGGCTCGGGCTGGACTCGGACGAGGAGCTGTTCGCCTTCATCGACGCACGATCCTGAGATTCATGACCTGCTGAGATTCACGACCTGCTGAGATTCAAGACCTTGAGTTCCACGGACACTTTCGGATTGGGGTTCCCATGGCCGGCGAAGACGAGCTTCGCGACTATCTGAGACGGGCCGCGCTCGACCTCGCGGACGCGCGCAGGCGCCTGGCGGAGCAGGACGCGCGGCAGCACGAGCCGATCGCCGTGGTCGGCATGGCCTGCCGGTTCCCGGACGCACCGGACCCGGAGGCCTACTGGGAGCTGCTGCACGACGGGCGCCGCGCCGCCATCGGCGACGTGCCGCCGGAGCGCTTCAACCACGATCCGCGGTCCGCGGACAACGACCTCTACACCCCCCGCCGCGGCGCGTTCCTGCCCGACGTCGCGGGCTGGGACGCCGGATTCTTCGGGTTCTCGGCGCGCGAGGCGCTGCGGATGGACCCGCAGCAGCGGCTGCTGATGGAACTGGCCTGGGAGGCCATGGAGGACGCCGGCACTCCCCCGGCGAGCCTGTCCGGCAGCCGCACCGGCGTGCTGCTCGGCTTCTCCGACGCCTTCCAGTACGGGCAGTTGGAGACCGAGCGCCACGGTCAGCGCGTCTACGCCGACCCGTACATGGGCCAGGGCAGCCTGGCCAGCGTGGTCGCCGGACGGCTGGCCTACCACTTCGACCTGCGCGGGCCGACGTTCTCGCTGGACACCGCGTGCTCCTCCTCGCTCGTCGCGGTGCACCTGGCGGTGCAGGCGCTGCGCAACCGGGAGTGCGACCAGGCGCTGGTCGGCGGCGCGTACCTGGCGCTGCACCAGTTCCTCTACATCCACAGCTGCGCGACCTCGATGCTCTCGCCCACGGACGGCTGCAAGACCTTCGACTCCGCCGCCGACGGATACCTGATGGGCGAGGGCGGTGGCATGGTGATGCTGGCCCGGCTCTCCGACGCGCTGCGCGACGGCCGCCGGATCAGGGCCGTGATCCGCGGCTCTGCGGTCAACCAGGACGGCCGGAGCAACGGCCTGACGGCGCCCAACCGCGCCGCCCAGGTCGAGGTGATCCGGCAGGCGCTGCACGCGGCCGGGGCGACGCCGGACGAGGTCGACTACGTGGAGGCGCACGGCTCGGGCACCGCGCTGGGCGACGACATCGAGCTGACCGCGCTCCAGGACGTGTTCGGCGCCCGCGCCGCGGACCGCCCGCTGCACGTCGGCGCGGTCAAGACCAACCTCGGCCACACGCACACGGCGGCGGGTATCGCGGGGCTGATCAAGTCCGTGCTCGTGCTCGAACACGGCGTCGTCCCGGCGAACCAGAACATGACCGAGCCGGTGGAGGTGCTCGCGCACTGCCCGGCGCTGCGTCCGGCCGGCGGCACGACGCCGTTGCCCGCCGACGGACGCCCGGCGATCGCCGGGGTCAGTTCCTTCGGCTGGTCCGGGACCAACGCCCACGTCGTCCTCGAGACCGCGCCGGCCACCGCCCCCGAGCCCGAGTCGGCCGTCGAGGACGCTCTGCCCGCCGACCTCCCGCTGCTCCTGCCGATATCAGCGGCCGATGACGCCGCGCTGCGCCAGTCGCTGACCCGGCTGGCGGACGGCATCGGCACCGCGCCGCTGCGCGACGTCGCCCACACCCTGCAGTCCGGCCGCGCGCAACACCGGCACCGCCGCGCGGTGGTGGCCTCGGACGCCGCCGGTGCGGCGGCCCGGCTCAACGAGGCGGCGAGCACCGGGAGCCGCAGTGTCGCGGGACGTCCGCGGGTGGCGTTCCTGCTGCCCGGGGTCGGCGACCAGTACCGCGGCCTGGCCCGTTCGCTCTACCGCACCGAGCCCGTGTTCGCGGCGGCGATCGACACCTGCGCCGCCGTCCTGGCCGACGAATGCGGCGTCGACATCCTGCCTCTGCTGCTGGCCGATCCGCCCAGCGGGCAGGCCGAGTCGCTGGTGTTCCCCGGCCGTGGCCAGTCCGCTCCCGCGGTGGACGAGGACCCGCTCTCGCGCGCACAGACCGCGCACCCGTTCCTGTTCAGCGTCGAGTACGCGCTGGCGAAGCTGCTCGGGCACCGCGGCGTCACGCCGGACGTGCTGGTCGGCTACAGCCTCGGCGAGTACGTCGCGGCCTGTCTGGCCGGGGTGTTCACCTTGGCCGACGCGCTGCGGGTGGTCACCGAGCGGGCCCGGCTGATCGAGTCCGCGCCCGAGGGCCGGATGCTCGCGGTCGCGGCGGCCGAGCAGGCCGTGCGGACCGCGCTGGCCGACTGCGCCGCGCAGGTGGACGTCGCCGCGGTCAACGGGCCCGGGATGACCGTGCTCAGCGGCGCGCCGGACGACATCGACGCGGCGGTGGGCCACCTGACGGCGGCCGGCATCCCCGGCAGGGTCCTGCGTTCCGCGCACCCGTTCCACTCCACGCTGCTGAGCCCGGCGCAGGACCGGCTCGCCGCGCTCATCGCCGCCGTGCCCCGCCGGGCGCCGGCCATCCCGATCGTCTCGAACGCCACGGGCCGTCAGCTGACGGACGAGCAGGCGACCGACCCGCAGTACTGGGCGCAGCATCTGTGCCGACCGGTCCGCTTCGCGCAGAGCGTATTGACCTGCGCCGACCGAGGCGTGGACGCCTACGTCGAGCTCGGCCCCGGCCAGGTGCTCGGCTCTCTGGTGCGGCAGAACCTCGCCCACGCCGACACGCAGGTGGACGTGCTGGGCACGCTGCCCGCGCCGTGGGCGGCGCACGGGGACCGGGAGGAGGCGGCTGCGCTGTTGGAGACCTGCGGCCGCCTGTGGGAACTCGGCACGCCGCTGGACTGGTCCGCGCTCGCGCCGCAGGGCGGCACCTTGGTCGGACTGCCCGGATATCCCTTCCAGCGCACCAGGTACTGGCCCGAGTCCGAGACGTCCGAGACTTCTGGCGCCTCCGGCACCTCCGGCACCTCGCGCGGCGTCGACCTCCCGGCGACCGGGACTGCCTACGCGCCGGTCTGGCGCCCCGACCACAAGCGCCCTGCCGCTGCCGCGCCGCTCACCGGCACCCTCGTGGTGTTCGGCCACGAGACCGGCATCGGCCCGGAGCTAGCGAACCTGGCCGAAGCCGCGGGCCTCACCGTGCTCGAAGTGGTGCCCGGCAACGGCTTTCGGCGCGAGGGGCGACGCATCGTCATCGACCCGGCGTCGGTGGCGCACTACAAGGAACTCGCCGGCGCGGCCCTCGCGGCCGAGCCCGCCGGCGAAGGGCCCCTGTACGTCGCGCACCTGTGGAGCCTCGACGCCGCCACTCCGGCAGGAGCGTTCGCGGGCGACGAGGAGCTGCGCGCGGCCGTCCGGTACGGCTTCGACAGCCTGCTGACGACCGTGCAGGCCCTGTCCGACTCGGGTGTCATCAGGGAACTGCGACTGCTCACCGTCACGGCCGGATCGACCGAGATCACCGGCGGGGACTGCACGTCCCCGGTGCAGGCCCTGGCCCACGGCTTCGGCCGGTCGGTGCGCAAGGAGCACCGCGACCTGGCCTGGCGCGGCGTGGACCTGCACCCGGACGCGGACCCGCGGCAGGCCGCGGGCGAGCTGGTGCAGGAGCTGCGGCGCGACCCGTGGAAGTACGCCGACCCGGCGGCCGAGCCGGCCCTGGTCGGCTGGCGCGAGGGCCGCCGCTGGCTCGAGAGCTGGACGGAACTGCCGGTGGACGAATCCTGCGCGGACGCATGGGACTTGGACGGCGCCTACCTGATCACCGGCGGCACCTGCGGGCTGGGCATGGCCCTGGCCAAGGACCTCGTCCGACGCGGCGTGCGGCGGCTGGCCCTGGTGGCCCGCACGCCGATCGACCGCGACGGCCCCGACCCGACCGGCAGGCAGGCCCGGATGCTGCGCGACGTCGCGGAGCTGGAGGCGGCCGGCGCGCAGGTGCTGCTGCTCACGGCGGACGCCGGGGTCCCGGGCGAACTCCGGGCGGCGCTGCGCAAGGCCCGCGAGCACTTCGGCACTTTGTACGGGGTCGTACACGCCGCCGGTGTCCCCGGAGGCGGGTGGGCGCAGCGGCAGACCCCGGCCGGAGCCCTGGAGGTGCTGGCGCCCAAGGTGCTGGCGATGGGGCCGCTGGCCGAGCTCGTCGGGCCGGACACCGCCCCCGACGCGCGCCCGAAACTGCTGGTGCTCTACTCCTCGGTGATCACCGCGCTGGGCGACCTCGGCCAGAGCGACTACTGCGCCGCCAACAGCGTCCTCGACGCCTACGGCACCGCCCTCGCGGCCGCGGCCCCCGACACCCAGGTGCTCACCGTGGCCTGGGGCCAGTGGCAGCACGACGCCTGGCAGCGCCCCACGGCCGGCGACGAACTGGCCGAGCAGGTGGCCTACCGGGAGCGGTACGGCTTCACCGACGCGGGCGGCTGCGCGCAGCTGGACCGGCTGGTCGGCGCGGCCGGCGGCAGTGTGCTGGCGATGCGTCAGCCGCTGCCGGAGGCCCACCGGGAGTGGGCGCGGCTGAGCGACCTGGACGCGGTGCTGGTCCCGGCACTGCGTAAGAACACGAATGCCCGCTTCCCCCGGCCGCCGCAGCGCACCGGCTATCTCGCGCCGCGCTCCGCGCTGGAGACGGCGATCGCCGAGGTGTGGGGCGAGTTCCTCGGCATCGACGCGGTCGGCGTCAACGACCCCTTCTTCGACCTCGGCGGCAACTCGCTGGTCGGCGTGGCGATGGTGACGGCGATCGAGCGCCAGCTCGAGCGGCGTATCGCCCCCGCGCTGCTGTTCGCGCACCCCACGGTCGCCTCCTTCGCGGCGGCGCTCGACCCGTCCGGAGACGGCGGCCCGGCCGCCGGGACCGCTAGCCCGTCCGCAAGCACATCCGGCTCGGCCCGCGGCGCGCGCCGTCGGCTCGGCGCCGCCCAGACCGCCGGCACACGGAAGTGAGGACTCACGTGACCGAGAACATCCCCGCAGAGGTATCCGGCTCCGACATCGCCCTGGTGGGCATGGCCGGCCGGTTCCCGGGCGCGGCCGACGTGGCCGGACTGTGGACGACCGTGCGCGCAGGCCGCTCCGGCCTGACCGCCTTTACCGACGAGGAGCTGCTCGCCGCCGGCGTGCCGCGGGACCTGGTCGCCGACCCCGACTACGTCAAGTCAGGCGCCGTACTCGAGGGCATCGACCGGTTCGACGCCGAGTTCTTCGGCATCAGCCCCAAGGAAGCCCAGATCATCGATCCGCAGCAGCGGCTGTTCCTGGAGCACGCCTGGCACGCCCTGGAGGACGCCGGCTGCGACCCGGCCCGCTTCGACGGCTCCATCGGCGTGTTCGCCGGGTCCGCCTGGAGCTCCTACCTGGCCAACAACCTGGCACCCGCCGGAACCGTGCGCAGTATGGGCGAGATCGCGGTGGCGCTGGGCAATGACAAGGACACCCTGGCGCTGCGCGCCGCGCACACCCTCGGGCTGTCCGGCCCCGCCTTCGGCATCCAGAGCTTCTGCTCGACCTCGCTGGTGGCGGTGTGCGTCGCGGCCAGCAGCCTGGCGAACTTCGAGTGCGACATGGCGCTCGCGGGCGGCGTCGTGGTCACCGTCCCGCACCGGGTCGGCTACCTCTACCAGCAGGGCGGCATCACCTCGCCCGACGGCGAGTGCCGGGCTTTCGACGCCGCGGGATCCGGCGCGGCGATGGGCAGCGGCGTGGGCGTGGTGGCGCTGCGCCGGCTGGCCGACGCCCTCGCCGACGGCGACCGCGTGTACGCGGTGCTGCGCGGCTGGGCCGTGAACAACGACGCCGGCCACAAGGTGGGCTTCACCGCCCCCGGCGTGGACGGGCAGGCCGCGGTGATCGCCGAGGCCGTCGCGGCGGCCGGGCTCGAGCCGTCGGACATCGACTACATCGAGGCGCACGGCACCGGCACCAGGCTCGGTGACGCGGTGGAACTCGCGGCGCTGCAACGGGTCTTCGACGGCCACCGGCTGCGCATCGGCTCGGTGAAGTCGAACGTGGGCCACCTGGACCGGGCCGCGGGCGTCACCGGACTGATCAAGGCCGCGCTCGCCCTGCACCACGGCGAGATCCCGCCCACCCGCAACTTCACCGACCCCAACCCGCAGCTGACCGCGGGCGGCGCCGAACTGTCGGTCGTCACCGAGCGCCAGCCGTGGCCGCGCGGGGAGCGGCCTCGCCGAGCGGGAGTCAGCGCCTTCGGCATCGGCGGCACCAACGCGCACGTCGTTCTCGAGGAGAGCCCGCGGACGGACCGTCCCGCCGCGCCCGCGCGCCCGGAACTGCTGGTCTGGTCCGCGCGCTCGGCCGCCGCCGCGGACGAGGCCACCGAGGCTCTGGCCGAGCGGCTGGAGCAGACCGAGGACGACTTGGCCGATATCGCCCACACCCTGCGGCTCGGACGCGCGCAGTTCCAGCACCGCCGTATGGCCGTCGCCGACTCGCCGGACGCCGCGGCCGCGCTGCTCCGGGCCGGCGATGCATATCAGGGCACGGACGACGGCGCCTCGCGCCCGGTCGGCTTCCTGTTCACGGGCACCGACCGGATCGATCCCGCCGTGGCGGCGCAGCTGTACGCGGACGAGCCGGCGTTCCGCGCCGCGTTCGACGCCTGCCGCGAGTCCTTGGCCGCGCAGCGCGCCGACACACTCGGCAACCCGCTTGGCGAGCTGACGGGGGCGGTGGCCGCGTTCGCGGCCGGCTACGCGCTGGGTCGGCTCGTGGAGTCCTGGGGCGTCACGCCCGCGACGGTGCTCGGCGAAGGCACGGGAGCATACGTCGCGGCGGTGCTGTCCGGGTCGCAGTCCCTTGACGAGGCGATCGGTCAGGTGGGACGGCCGCCGGAGACGACCGAGACCCGGCTGACCATCCCGCAGACCGAGCAGCCGTATGTGTATGTGGAGTTCGGCCCCGCGCTAGCCGACGGCAACGAGTCGGAGGAATCTCTTCGGATTCCGCTGCTGCCGAGCTCCGGCGACGCCATCAGTACACGGACAAGCATTCTCGAGGCGGCCGGACAGCTGTGGCTCGCGGGCGTCGCTCTCGACTGGGCCGCTTTCCAGGGCGACAGAACCCTGCGGCGCGTGGACCTGCCGCTGTATCCGTTCCAGCGCAGCTCGTACTGGATCGAGGCGCCGACGCAGCAGCCTGAGGCATCAGTGCAGACCGCGAAGCCGACGCAGGCCCCAGTGAACCAGGTGCAGCTGCTGAAGCAGACCTGGCACGTGGCCCCGAGCGGCGACACCGTCGTCGACCCTGCCACCTGCGTACTCGTCCCGGACATCGCAGGGGTCGCCGACGTGCTGGCCCAGCGGCTGCGCGAGAACGGCCGCGACGTCCTGACCGCCAGCGACGCCGAGCACCTCGCCGCGACCGTGGCGGGTCTGGCCGGCACCCGCGTCACCGTCGTGGACCTGTCCCCGCTCGACCGCTCGGAGCCCGGCAGCGATGCCGCCGCCGCGGTGCGGACCGCCGGGCGCAACCTCGCCGCCTGCGCGGCCGATGGATCAAAGAACGCCGACGTGGTCGTGGTGACCCGGGGCGGGCAGGCCGTCGCCGACGGCGAAGCCGCGCACTCGGCCCAGGCCGCCGTCGCCACCCTGCCGGTCGTCGCCGGCCAGGAGCACCTGAACGTCTCAGCCCGCTGCGTCGACCTGGACGCCCGGTACGACGCCGCGCGGGCCGCGCTGGCGCTGGTCGCCGAGCTCGGCGACGCGTCGCCGCCGGCCCTGGTGGCCCACCGCGACGGCGCCCGGCTGGCTCCGCGGTACACGCCGGTCGAGCAGCGCGGCGCGGCTTCCCCGGTCCGCCGCGGTGGCGGATATCTGGTCACCGGCGGGCTCGGCGACGTCGGGCTCCTCGTCACGGAGCACCTGGCCTCGGGCGGGGCGGGCCGCCTCGTCCTGACCAGCCGGACCGGTCTGTCGAATGAGGACCCGGCGAGCCCTCGGGCCGCCGCCGTGGCCCGGCTGCGCGCCCTCGGTGCCGAGGTGCACACCCCGCGCATCGACGTGACCGACGCGGCCGCCATGCGGGAACTGTTCGCCCGCCACCGCATCGACGGCGTGGTGCACCTGGCCGCGGACGCCACGCTCGACACCTTCGCTCCCCTGGGCGAGCTCGACGAGGCGAACGTGGCCCGGCACTTCGGCGCCAAGCACGACGGTGCCGGAGTCCTGGCCGACGTGGTCGAGGCGCTGCCGGTCGGGTCACGCCCGGAGTGGTGCGTGCTGTTCTCCTCGACCTCGGCGTTCTTCGGCGGCGTCACGCTCGGCAGCTACGCCGCCGCCAACGCGGCGCTCGGTGCCCGGGTGCACGGCCGGCAGCCCGAGGGCACCCGGTGGATCGCAGCGGCCTGGGACACCTGGCCCGGCACCGTCGACCGCCTCGACGGCCCGATGGGCGCCACCATGGCCGCCCGCGCGATGACCCGGGAGCAGGCCCTTTCCGCCTTCGACGGCGTGCTCGCGCAGCCCGGAGCCGCCGTGATCGTCGCGGTCGGACCGCTCGAGGACCGGCTGGCGCCGCCGTCGGCGCAGCCCGCGCCGGCAACCCGGACCGAGACCCGCTTCCCGCGCCCCGACCTGCCGCAGCCCTACTCCCCGCCGCTGACCGCCACCGAGCGCGCCCTGGCCGAACTGTGGTCCACGGTGCTGGGCGTGGAGCCGGTGGGCAAGCACGACAACTTCTTCGACCTGAGCGGAAACTCGCTGCTCGGGCTGCAGATGCTCGCCCTGGTGAAGAAGCGGTTCGGCATCGCCGTCCCGACGGTGAGCCTGTTCGAGCGCCCCACTGTGCGCGCCCTGGCCACCGCCCTCGACGAGCAGACCCCCGCGCCGACACCGGTGCCGGTGCCGCTGCCGACTCAGGCCCCTGTCGCACCGGTCGAAGTGATCCCTCCGGTCACCCCGGCCGCGCCGGTCACCCCGGTCGCGCACCTCGAACCGGAGAGCACCGACCTCGACCCCGACTTCGAACGGCACATCGCGGTCGTCGGCATGGCCGGGCGCTTCCCCGGCGCCGGGGACGTGGCCACGTTCTGGCGCAACCTGTGCGAGGGCGTGGAGTCCATCACCTTCTTCTCGCCCGAGGAGCTGGCCGCGGCCGGCGTGGATCCGGCCACCGCGGCGGACCCGGCCTACGTGCCGGCCCGCCCGGTGCTCGAGGACATCGCCGGGTTCGACGCCGGGTTCTTCGGTATCAGCCCCCGCATGGCCGCGATCACCGACCCGCAGCAGCGGCTGTTCCTCGAGGTCTGCTGGGAGGCGCTGGAGCAGTCGGGGTACTGCCGGCCGGAGCACCGGGGCCGGGTCGGGGTGTTCGGCGGCTGCAATCTGAGCACGTATCTGCTCGGCATGGCCGAGCGCTCCGAGTCGGACGCGAACCTCTACGAGCTGGTCATGGGCAACGACAAGGACGCGCTCACCACCACGGTGTCGTACCTGTTCGACCTGACCGGCCCGAGCGTCGCGGTGCAGACCTTCTGCTCCACCTCGCTGGTCGCGGTGCACACGGCGGTGCGCAGCCTGCGCGCCGGCGACTGCGAGATGGCGATCGCGGGCGGGGTGTCCGTGCGCGTCCCGGACCGGGTCGGCCACCTGTTCGAGGCCGGCGGCCAGGATTCGCCGGACGGGCACGTGCGCACCTTCGACGCCCAGGCCCAGGGCAGCCTGTTCGGCGACGGCGCGACCGCCGTGGTGCTCAAGCCGCTCGGCGCCGCCCTGCGCGACGGGGACCACATCTGGTCGGTCATCCGCGGCACCGCGATGAACAACGACGGCGCGCTCAAGGTCGGCTACACCGCGCCGAGCGTCGCGGGCCAGTCCCGGGTCGTCGCCGACGCCCTGGTGGACGCCCGGGTCACGGCCGAGGAGATCGGCTACGTCGAGGCGCACGGCACCGGCACCGTTCTGGGCGACCCGATCGAGGTCGCGGCGCTCACCCGGGCCTTCGGTCCGACCGAGAGGCGCCAGTACTGCCCGATCGGCTCGGTGAAGACCAACATCGGCCACCTCGACCGGGCCGCCGGGACGGCCGGGCTGATCAAGACCTCGCTGGTGGTCAAGGAAGGCCTGATCCCTGCGACGCTGCACTACACCAGTCCGAACCCGGAGATCGACTTCGAGCACAGCCCCTTCTACGTCAACGACCGGCTGGCCTCGTGGGGCGGCGAGCGCGGCGTCCGGCGGATCGCCGGGCTCAACTCGCTCGGCATGGGCGGCACCAACGTGCACGTGGTGGTCGAGCAGCCGCCGGTCCGCCCGGCCCCTGCGGCCGCGGATGCCGGTACCCGGCGCCGCTACCAGGTGCTGCCGGTCTCCGCGCGTCGCGCCGAGGCCGCGGACGAGGCGGTGCGGCGGCTGGCCGAGCACCTCGAGGCCCGGTCGGAGCAGCTGCGACTGGCCGACGTCGCCTTCACCCTCCAGGTGGGCCGCAAGACCTTCGAGCACCGCCGGGTCGCCGTGGCCGACGGGATCGGTTCAGCGGTGGCGGTGCTCTCCGGGGACGACGCAGGGCTCTGCGCCCGGGTCGAGGCGACCGAAGGCCGGCCGGTGGCGTTCCTGTTCACCGGTGTCGGCGAGCAGTACCCGGGCATGGTCGGCGAGCTCTACCGGCGCGAGCCGGTGTTCCGGGCGAAGCTGGACGCGTGCCTGAGCCGGCTCGCCGACGTCCTGGCCGGTACCGACGCGGCGGACCTGCTCACGGGTGCGCGCACGAACGGCTCCGGGCTGGCCGCGCTGCTTGGCCGAGAGGTCGCGGCGGACGGGCGCACGGCGGCGTTGCAGCGCACTGAGGTCGCTCAGCCGCTCATGTTCGCGGTCGACTACGCGCTGGCCGGCACCCTGATGGAGTGGGGCATCGAGCCGACCGTCATGCTGGGCTACAGCCTCGGCGAGTACGTCGCCGCCTGCCTGTCCGGCGTGCTGTCCCTGGACGACGCGCTTGCCCTGGTCAGCCGCCGCGCCCAGCTCATCGGCCGGGCCGAGCCGGGTGTGATGGCGGCGGTGCCGCTCTCGGCCGAGGAACTGCGCGAGCGCTACGGGCTCGAGCGCCTGGGCCTGGACATCGCCGCGGTCAACGGGCCGCAGGCCGTGGTCGTGGCGGGCGAGCGCAAGGCCGTGGACGCCCTCGTCGAGCACCTGCGCGAGGCCGGGATTCCGGCCAGGGAGCTGCGGACCACGCACGCCTTCCACTCCCGGATGCTGGCGCCGCTGGCCGACGAGCTGACCGGGTGGATCGTGCGCAACGTCAAGCTCAATCCGCCGACCGTGCCGTACGTGTCCAACGTGACCGGTCGCACGGCCACCGCCGAACTGGTCTGCGACCCGGCCTACTGGGCCCGGCACATGTGCGAGACCGTGCGGTTCGCGGACGGCGCGGCGACGCTGCTGGCGTACGACGAGGAGTGCGCGGTGGTCGAGATCGGCCCCGGCCAGTCCCTCGGCGCGCTGCTGCGCACGGCCGGCTGCCCGACGCACCGGTGGCCGTTGATCACCGCCACGCTTCCGGCCGAGGCCGACCCGCGCGCCGACGACGCCGTGCTGCCCGACTGCCTGGCCCGGCTGTGGCTGGCCGGCGTGGAGGTGGACTGGGCGACCTATCACGGCAGGCGGCCCGGGCCCGGTACGTCTGCGGCGCAAGCGGACGCGGCGCCCGGCCGGATACCGCTGCCGACGTATCCGTTCCAGCGTCAGCGGTTCTGGATCGACCGGAAGCCGCAGGCGCTGCCGATCGGCGGCGCGGCGGGTAGCGCGAGCGCGGCTTCGACGGCCCCGGAGCACGTGGCGCAGGCCGGCTCGCTCCAGGCGATCGACGCGATCCCGCTGCTGCCCGAGGAGCAGTGGGTGCACGTGCCGGTGTGGCGGCAGAAGACCGCCGCGCCGAGCGGACCCGCGCCGAGCTCGTGGCTGGTGTTCGCCCGGGACGGCGTCGCGGACGCGGTGCTCGACCGGCTGCGCGAGGCGGTGCGTCCCACCGGCGCGACGGTCACCATGGTGCGGCCCGGCGCGGCTTTCGAGGCGGCGTCAGAGGGCTGCGTCATCCGGCCCGGGAGCATCGAAGACACCACGGCCCTGATTCGGTACCTGCGTTCGGGCCCCGGGCTGGACCGCGTCGTGCACCTGTGGACGGTCGAGGACGGCGGCGCCGCGGAGGACTCGCAGACCCCTGTGCTGGGCCTGCAGACGCTTGTCGCGCTCGCCCGGGCGGCCGGGGAGATCGGCCTCGAGAGCTGGTCTCTGGACATCGTGACCAGCGGCTCCCAGCGCGTGCTCGACGACGCCGAGGCCCGGCCGTACGCCGCGCTGGTGACCGGTCCCGCCCTGGCCATCCCGTGCGAATACACCTCGGTCACCACCCGGATCATCGACGTGGATCGCGGCGCGGCGGGAGCCAGCCTGGTCGCGGAACTGCTCCGGCCGACCGCGACGGGAACGGTGGCGCTGCGCGGAAACCGCCGCTGGCTGCGCGGTTTCGAAGCGGTCGAGCCCGCGCCGGACGCCGAACTCGGGAACGTGCTGCGCGAGCGCGGCGTGTACCTGATCACCGGCGGCCTCGGCGGGATCGGGCTGGCGATGGCCGAGCGGCTGGCCCGCGACTGCCGGGCCCGGCTGGTGCTCTTCGGCCGGCAGGGGCTGCCGGATCCCGCGCGCTGGGCGGCCATCGCGGCCGGCGAGGACGAGGTGTCCGAGACGGTGCGGGCCCGGGTGGCACGCGTCCTGGAGGTCCTCGAGCAGGGCGGCGAGGTCGAGATCGTGGCCGGCGACGTCACGAACGCGGCCGACGTGCGGCGGGCGGTGGACCGGGCGCGCGAGCGGTTCGGCGCACTGCACGGCGTGCTGCACGCCGCGGGCGTGCCGGGCACCGGGCTCATGCAGTTCCAGCAGCCCGGCGGCTCCGAGCAGGTGCTGGCCCCGAAGGTGGCGGGCACCCTGGCTTTGGCCGACGCGCTGGGCCTGGCCGAGGGCGCGAGCGCGCTCGACTTCCTGGTGCTGTTCTCCTCCATCACGGCCGTGGCCGGCGGCGGACCCGGGCAGGTCGACTACTGCGCCGCGAACGCCTTCCTGGACGCGTACGCCGCCGAGCGCTCGGCGCTGGGCGAGCGGGTGCTCTCGGTGGGCTGGGGCGAGTGGACCTGGAACGCCTGGGACGGCGGCCTTTCCGGCTACGACGAGGGCGTGCAGACCTTCTTCCGCGAGCACCGGGCCCGCTTCGGCATCGGCTTCGACCAGGGCTGGCGGACGCTGCTGCGCTCCCTCGCGACCGGCGAGCCGCACGTGGTGATCTCCACCCAGGACCTGACGGCCATCCTGGAGGTCGCCGGCGGCTTCACCGTGGACGCGGTCGCGGCCGCGGCGGCCGTGCCGCAGGGCGTCACCGGCCGCCACCCCAGGCCCGATCTGGTGACGGTGTTCCAGGAGCCGGACGGGGCCGCGGAGAAGACGATCGCAGAGGCCTGGTGCCAGGCGCTGCAGCTCGAGCGGGTCGGCGCCGCCGACAACTTCTTCGAGCTGGGCGGCACCTCGCTGCTGAGCATCTCGCTGCTGGGCGTGCTGCGCCGGGCCTTCCCCGACGCGGAACTGCCCTCCCACATCATCCACGAGGCCCCGACCGTGGCCGCCCTGGCCCGGATCGCGCAGGGCATCGCGGCGCGGGCCGAGCAGGAGGCGGCGGCGCACGACGCGGCCGCCCAGGGCGAACTGCGCCGCTCCGGCCTGCGCTCGGCCGCCCGGCGGCGCCGGGCCTGACCCGCGGAGACAACAACAACCACTTACCACCCACCCGTCAGTGCACACGGAAACGGAAACGAGGAGCCATGCCCGAGATCGGCGTGATCGGCGCGGGAGTGATGGGCGTCGGAGTCGCCCAGAACCTGGCGCAGTGCGGATTCGACGTCGTCCTGGTCGACCGGGACGAGGAGGTCCTGGCGAACGCGCGGGCCGCGATCGCCCGCAACTGCCGGATGAGTGCCCTGATGGGCGGCCCGGCCTTGGACGCGGACGCGGTCCTGGCCCGGATCACCACCGCCCAGGGCGCCGACGCGGTGGCCAAGTCGGAGATCGTGATCGAGAACATCACCGAGAACTGGGAGGCCAAGCGCGCGCTGCACGCCGAGCTCGACCAGGTGTGCGGGCCGGAGGTGGTGATCATCGCCAACACCTCCGCCATCCCGATCACCCGGATCGCCTCGGTGGGCGCGCACCCGGAGCGGGTGGTGGGCGTGCACTTCATGAACCCGGTGCCGGCCAAGCCGGTGGTGGAGCTCATCCCCGGCGTGCACACCGCGCCGGACACGGTCCGCCGGACCAGGGAGCTGCTCGAGGCGATGGGCAAGCGCGCGGTCGAGGCCAAGGACGCCTCCGGCTTCATCTCGAACAGGGTCCTGATGCTCACGGTGAACGAGGCCGCCTTCCTGGTCTACGAGGGGGTGGCCACCGCGGAGGCGGTGGACGAGGTGTTCCGGGGCTGCTTCGGCCACCCGATGGGCCCGCTGGAGACCGCCGACCTGATCGGCGTCGACACGATCCTCTACAGCGTCGAGGTGCTCTACGAGCACTTCGCGGACAGCAAGTACCGGCCGTGCCCGCTGCTCAAGCAGATGACCGACGCCGGACTGCACGGCCGCAAGAGCGGCCGCGGCTTCTACACCTACAACTGAGAACTCGAGGAGACCATCATGTTGGACACCACCGCGGGTAAGATCTCCGCCTTCATCGCCCACCGCTTCCCCAAGGCCACGATCACCGACGCCGACGACATCTTCTCCCTGGGCTTCATCAACTCGCTGTTCGCGATGGAGCTGGTGATGTTCCTGGAGAAGGAGTTCGGGATCACCCTGCCCAACAACGAGCTCGTCATCGACAACTTCCGCACCGTCACCCGCATGGCGGAGCTGGTGGGCCGGCTGCGCCCCGAGCCGGCGGCGGTGTGACGATGACGATCGATCAGCTCGCGACCGCGACGGGCGAGCGCGTGAACGCCGTCCTGCGCCGCACCGTCCTTGACCACGTGGCCCCCGAGCGCGTGGCCCCCGACCGCACCGTCCCGACCCGTCCCGCCCCCGACCGCGCCGCCGCGCGCGAGTTCGTGGACGAATACGTCGTCCCGCACGCCGACCGCTGGGACACCCTCGGCAAGATCCCGCAGGAGCTGCTCACCCGGATCGGCGAGGCGGGCCTGTGGGCCCCGTTCCTGCCGGCCGAGGTGGGCGGGCACGGGGTGAGCATGGCCGTGCTCGGCGAGATCCACGAGGAGGTGGGCCGCGGCTGCTCCTCGGTGCGCAGCCTGCTGACGGTGCACACCATGGTGTCCTGGGCGCTGCGGCGCTGGGGCACAGAGACCCAGCTGCGCCGCTGGGGGGCCGCGCTGGCCGCCGGAGACCTGCTCGGGGCGTTCTGCCTGTCCGAGCCGGGCGCCGGCACCGACACCGACTCCCTGACCACGACCGCGCAGCGCACCGACGAGGGCTGGCTGCTCAACGGCACCAAGAAGTGGATCACCAACGGCCAGCGCGCGGACCTGTTCCTGGTCTTCGCCCGCGGCCCGCACGGCACCGTGGCCCTGCTCGTGCCGCGCTGGTCGCCCGGGGTCACGGTGCTGCCGATCGAGGGCATGCTCGGCACCCGGGCGTCGATGCTCGCCGAGGTGGCCTTCCGCGACGTGGCGCTGGACGCCGACGCGCTGCTCGGGCCGACCGGGCTGGCCTCCGGCATGGTGCTCACCGGCACCCTCGACCTGGGCCGCTACAGCGTCGCGGTGGGCTCGGTCGGCATCATCCAGGCCTGCCTGGACGCCTGCTCGGACTACGCGAGCCGGCGTCAGGTGCGCGGCTCCGCGCTGCGGGAGCTGCCGCTGATCCAGGCGAAGCTCTCCGACATGGTCACCGACGTGCGCGCGGCGCGGCTGCTGTGCGCGGAGGCCGGGCGGCTCAAGGACCTGGGCGACCCGGCGACGATCATGGCGACCTGGGTGGCGAAGTACTTCGCCTCCTGCGCCGCGGCCAAGCACGCCTCCGAGGCGGTGCAGATCCACGGCGCGAACGGATGCAGTCCCGAATACCCGGTGGCGCGCTTCTACCGGGACGCGAAGGTCATGGAGATCATCGAGGGCAGCACGGAGATCCAGCGGATCACCATCGCCGCCGAAGCCGACAGGACGTGGGGAGTATGAGCGACACCTTGACGGTCCCGGTGCCCGACACCGGGACCGTGGCGGGGACCGAGACCGCAGCCGGCGACGCGCCGGGCGCCTTCCCGCGCAAGCCGAAGCGGGGCAGCATCAAGTGCGTGGTCTGGGACCTCGACAACACCCTGTGGGACGGGGTGCTGCTGGAGGACGCCGCGGTGGCGGTGCGCCCGGCCGTGGTCGAGCACATCCGGCGGCTGGACCGGGTGGGCGTGCTGCACTCGATCGCCAGCCGCAACGACGCCGAGACGGCACTGGGCAAGCTCAGGGAACTGGGACTGCAGGAGCTGTTCCTGTGCCCGGAGATCGGCTGGAACGCCAAGTCCGAGTCCATCCGGCGGATCGCCGGCCACCTGAACCTCGGCCTCGACGCCTTCGCCTTCGTCGACGACCAGGACTTCGAGCTCGCCGAGGTCGGCGCCGCGCTGCCGGGCGTCACCCGGGTGCACATCGACGAGCTCGAAGAGGCGCTCGCCCGGCCGGAGTTCAACCCGCGCTTCGTCACCGACGAGTCGGCCCAGCGCCGCGAGATGTACCGCGGCCAGCTCACCCGCGAGGTGCTGGAGGCGGAGTTCGTCGGCACCGGGGAGGAGTTCCTGGCCGGGCTGGAGATGACCTTCACCATCGCCCCCGCCCGGCAGGAGGACCTGCAGCGGGCCGAGGAGCTGACGGTGCGCACGAACCAGCTCAACTCCACCGGCCGCACCTACTCCTACGAGGAGCTCGACGCCCTGCGCGAGTCGCCGGACCACCTGCTGCTGGTGGCCTCGCTGACCGACCGGTTCGGCTCCTACGGCAAGATCGGGCTCGCCCTGGTGGAACGCGGCACGCCGGACTGGCGGCTGAACATGATGCTGATGTCCTGCCGGGTGATGTCGCGCGGGGTGGGCACGATCCTGCTGGCCCACATCATGGGCCTGGCGAAGGAGGCCGGAGCCGGGCTGGTGGCCGACTTCGTGGAGACCGGCCGCAACCGGATGATGCAGATCACCTACGCCTTCAGCGGATTCCGCGAGGTGCGGCGCGAGGGCGAGCGGGTGGTGCTGGCCGCCGACCTCGGCACGCTGCAGGAGCCGCCGTCCTACGTCCGGCTCGAGGTGGGCGCGTGAGCACCACCACGCTCGGGCGACGCAGGCAGGCCGACTCCTGGCTGCCCTACCCCGACACGGACGCCGGCGTGCGGCTGTACTGCCTGCCGCACGCCGGGGGCTCGGCCTCCGCGTTCCGGCCGTGGATCGGGCACCTGCCCGGGGTGGCCGTGCGCCCGGTGCAGCCGCCCGGCCGGGACACCCGGCTCGGCGACGCCCCGCACACGGACATGGCTGCGCTGACCGCGGAACTCGCCGAGGTGATCCTCGCCGACGCCGAGGACCGGCCGTACGCGGTGTACGGACACAGCCTCGGCGCGCTGGTGGCCTTCGAGGTGCTGCGCACCATCGATCGGATCGGCGGGCCCGGGCCGGCCCACCTGCTGATCTCGGGCTGCCGGGCTCCGCACCTGCCCGCGTCCGGAACGGGGGTGCGCCTGGAGCGCGACATGTCGCAGGACCGGATCGTGGCCTGGCTGCGCGGTCTCGGCGGCACCCCCGAGGCGTTCCTGTCCGATCCGCGCGCCCTCGCCATGATCCTGGCCCCGATCCGGGCCGACCTGGTGGTGAAGAACTCTTATCGCTACGACCCCGCGCCGCCGTTGGAGGTGCCGATCACGGCCCTGGCCTCGACCGACGACCCGCAGGCCGACGCCGCGTCCGTCGGCGCGTGGCGCGAGCTGACGGTGGGCCGCTGCGCGACCCACACGCTGCCCGGCGGCCACTTCGCCGTGTTCGAGCAGGCGGAGGCGACGCTCCAGATCATTCACAGGGCCCTGCGCCCGTGAGCGCGGAGCGTCCCGGATCGGACCCGGCCGAGGAGGCGGAGCCGGTCCGATCCGGGACGGTCGTCGCGCCCTTCCTGTCGGTTGACGTGGGACACCCGGATTGCCGGATTGCCGGGTTGACCACGACCGGAGCCGGAGCCAGGGCCGGTGCGACCTGACGTGGCGGTCGCGCCAGCGCCGAGAGCCACAGCGGCCCGCGCGGCTGACCGGGCCGCCCGTCCGACCGGAATATCGCACGTCGTAAATATGCTGCGATGCGGGCGGAGACGGTGCGAGCATGGCTCGTATGACCGGTGCGTATGGGCAGCAGGACCCCGACGGGCCGGCGCGGGAGCGCACGGTCCGGCTCGACGCGCCGCCTCGAAACAGGGCTTCCGGCTGCTCCACGTCGGCCCCGCTCCCGAGGCATCAGTCGCCGGCCGGGCTCACACCTGCGGACCTGGAGGCCGTCGACCGGGATACCGGCCGCGGATGGTGCGTCCTGGGACGGCTGGCCGGCGGGATGGCCGACAGCGTGCAACTGCTGGGATCCGGTGACGCCCGCGCGGTGGTGAAGATCAAGAACGGCCAGTGGTGGGGCGGCCAACTGGAACGGACGGCGGTGACGGCCGACGCGCTGCGGGCCGCGGGCTACCCGACGCCGCCCGTGCTCGGCTGCGGGCCGCTGGGCGAGGACCGGTTCTACCTGGCCACCGGGTTCGCCGCGGGATCCCAGCCGGCCGGGCTGGACCCGGTCATGGCGCGCGCGGTCCTGGCCGCCGTCGACCTGCACGCCGCGGTGCACCCGCCCCAGATCCGCGACTGGTCCGCGATGATCACCCTGTTCCTCAATGGAGGGATCGCCGAACACCGGTTCCCCGCGCCGCTGGCCGGCTTGGCCCGGCAGGCACTGGACCTCGTATCGCATCCGGTGCCGGCGCTCCCGAGCGGCGACTTCGTGCACGGCGACTTCAGCACCCGCAACCTGCTCACCGATGATCGACGGCTCAGCGCCGTCATCGACATCGAGGGCTTCGGACGCGGCACCCGCACCATCGATCTCGTGTCGCTGCTCGACTCTGGAGCCGGACCCGAGGACCGGGGCACCACCGACCTCATCGTCGAAGCCGCGATCGCCGCTAGCGACGAGCACACGTTCCGTGCCTGTCTCTCACATCGCGTGCTCGCATCGCTGATCTCGACCCCCCGAGCGCCCTCGGCGACTCGCGGCGGCCGCGCGACGGGCACGTGCGCTGCTGGCTCTGGCCGGCTGATGCCGACTGATGCCGACTGTCCGGCCACAGCACGACCGCTTCCACGAACCCGCTGACCGCGCGCCGTCCCGCTTCACCTGACAGCTTCAGCGCAGGTGGCAGACCACTGCGACGGCGGATCGTGCTCGAACCGCGCACGCTTGTAGGGTGGACGACCATGAACCCTGCCATCGTCGAGACCGCGGCCCTGACCATCGACTGCGCTGACGCGGCCGCCATGGGCGTGTTCTACCGGGCGGCCGGCGGGGGCGAGGTCACCTTCAGCGACGAGGAGTCCTGCGGGGTGACGCTGGGCGGGCTCCTGCTCATCTTCCGGGCGCTGCCGGACTACCGGCCGCCGATCTGGCCGGGATCCGGCTCGCCCATGCAGATGCACTTCGAGTTCAATGTCGACGGCGATCTGGACGAGGCCGCGGCGCGGCTGGTCGCGCTCGGTGCGACGCTCGCCGAGTTCCAGCCCCACGACAACGGCCGGGTGATGTTCGATCCGGCCGGTCACCCATTCTGCATCGGCGCACCGGTCTGACCGGCATCGACCCGCGGTTCACGAGAGACTCAGCTCCCTGATCCGCTGGCCGATCAGCCGCACGGTCGGGTACTCCATGACGGCGACCAGCGGGAGCTGCACGGCGAAGGCGTCGGCGAGCCGGTCGGCGATCTGCACCGCCGTCGCGGAACGGCCGCCGAGCTCGAAGAAGTTGTCGTCGGCCCCGATCCGCTCCAGGCCGAGCCCGGCCGCCCACACGCCGGCCACCTCCGTCTCCAGACCGGGCTCCGGCTCGATGTACCCGGTGCTCAACGTCGCCGGGCGAGGCCGCGTGGCCCCGACGAGCGGCGTCACGGCGTGGACCGGTGCGGCCGCGTCCCCGGCCGCACGCGGCGTCGCGCCGCGCACCGTCAGGCCGGAGAGCTGCCCCGCCACAGTAAGCAGGCCCTCGACTGTGGCGGCGTGCGCGGCGGCATTGTCGAGATCGGCGGTGTCCCAGACGGCGAACGTCCAGCGTCCGCGGCCGTGCAGCCGCTCCGTACGCGCATACGCCTCCAGCGTCCGCATCCCGCCCGAGCCGGCCGACGGACACAGCACCAGGCGACGCTCCGCCGCCTGCCCGCCGAGCGCACCCGCGAGAGCGTGGAGGTCGCGGATCGCGGCCGGGCCGTCTTCGTGCCCGCCGACGGCGTGGATCACGAGGTCCACCGCGCCGAACACGTCGGCCGCCCTGCGGATCGCGTCCTTCAGCCCGACCTCGTCCCCGGAGCCGAGCGGCAGCGCCAAGACGCGCGAGCCCGCCCGCTCGAGCTGCGCCAACGCCGCCGAGCTTTCGCCGATCAGGGTGCTGCCGGTGATGAGTACCAGCCCGCACTGGTAGTGCTCGGCCAGGTGACGGGCCATCACCAGGCCGCCACCGCCGAGCCCGCCGGTGATGAGCACCGTGTCGTTGGCATTGAGCGGCGGCCGATCGGCGTCCGGCTCGGGCAGCGGGCACGGCTCGGCCTGCGGTCGCCAGACCTCGTCGCCGCGCACCGCGAGGCTCGCGTGCTCGAGGCACAGGATCGCCGACAGTACCTGGTCGAGGTCTGCGTCGGCCGCGACGTCGACGTGCCGGAATCCCACCTGGGGGAAGCGTTCGGCGAGCGCCGGGGCCAACGCGGCGATCCCCGCGTGCTCGGGATGCCGCAGATCCGGGCCGAACACGCCCACCACACCCGGTGTCAGCAGGACGCACTGGGCTACCGGCAGGTCACCCGCGTCGGCGAGCGCCGCGGCGAACGCCAGCACCGAGTCGTGCCCGCGCTCCTGTTCGGCCTCGAAGTGTCCGACGCCGTCGCCCTGCCCGGAGCCGAGGCTGAAGCCGTGGACCACGGTCCGCGGCACGACCACCAGCGAGCGCACCAGCTGCCCCAGGTCGTCGGTGTCGGCCGGGCGAAGGGCGAAATCCCCATCGTCGGCAACGAATTCCTGCCCGCTGCGCACGGTGACCACTTCGGCCCCCGCGTACACGAGCCGGTCGGCCAGCGCCTGCGCCTGGCCCTCGCCGCCGAGGATCAGCCAGGGCCCTGCCGCGCGCAGCCTGCGATCCAGACCGGCCGACGGCAGGGGATGCCTGCGCCAGGACTCGAGGTGAGAGCCGTGATCCGGGTTCTTATCCACGTGCTCTGACTTTTCGTCACTGCTGAGCCAGTACCTCTTGCGCTGGAACGGGTAGGTGGGCAGCTCGATCCGCCGACCGGCTCGCTGATGCAGCGCGGCCCAGTCGATCGTCGAGCCCGCCTGCCACAGCCTGGCCACCAGGGCCGGCAGCCACTCCCCCGCCGTCCCGCCGTCCGGCGCAACGACGACGATCTCCTGCGGACCGGTGGCAGACCCCTGCTCCGGATCGTGAATCAGGACCCCGATGCCGCCGAGCGCCGATCGCAGTGCGGCAAGCACATCCTCGGGCTCAGCTGTGGCAGTTCGGCCCGGATCAGAGGCCAGCAGCCTGATCGCGGCGGCCAGTTCGGCCCACCAGGCCTGCGATACGCCCGTTCCGGCGACCAGCCCCACCAGCGGGTCGCGTCGCCGGGTCTCGCCGTCGATCCAGCGGGCCGGGTCGGCCAAGGCCGCCACGGCGTCGTCACGATCGCGGCAGACCACGGCTCGGCGCAGGCCGAACCGCCCGCGCGAGACCTGGAGGGTGTACGCCACGTCGGCCAGATCCTGCTCAGGATGTCGGGCGATGTGCTCGCGCAGGCGCCGGGTCAGGGCCGCGAGCGCCTCGGCGTCCGCGGCGGAGAAGGTGAGCAGGTGCGGACCCGGCCGCTCGGGGCGCGGCGCGCGCGGCGGCGGCTCCTCGAGCACCACGTGCGCGTTCGTGCCGCCGACGCCGAAGGAGTTGACCCCGGCCCGGCGCGGGTGCGCCCCGGCCGGCCAGGGCCGGTCCTCGGTCAGTACGGTGAACCGCTCGCCCGCCGCGGCCAGGGCCGGGTTCGGGGTCTGATACCCGGCGGTGGCCGGGAGGGTGGCGTCGCGCAGGCTGAGCGCCGCCCGCAGCAGCCCGGTGACGCCGGCGGCCCGGTCCAGGTGGCCGATGCTGGGCTTGACCGAGCCCAGCACGCAAGGGCTCTGCCGCGCCGGGCCGAGCACCCGGTTCAGGGCGGAGAGCTCGATCGAGTCCCCGAGCGGGGTGCCGACGGCGTGGCACTCGACGTAGCCGATCGAGCCGGGTTCGACCCCGGCCACGGCCAGCGCGCTCTCGATCACCGCCGCCTGGCCGGCGACCGCGGGCGCGGAGTATCCGGCCCGGTCGCGGCCGTCGTTGTTCATCGCGGAGCCGAGGATCACCGCGTGCACGGTGTCGCCGTCGGCCAGGGCGTCGGGCAGCCGCTTGAGCGCCACCATGGCGGCGCCGGCCCCCATGACGGTGCCGTCGGCCGCGGCGTCCAGGGCGCGCACCCGCCCGTCCGGCGAGAGGATCCCGCCGGCCTCGTAGTGGTACCCCGCGTGCGGGGGCAGCGGCAGGAACGCCCCGCCGGCCAGCGCGGTGTCGCACTCGAACGTGACAAGGCTCTGACAGGCCAGGTGCACCGCCACGAGCGAGGTGGAGCAGAAGGTCTGCACGGTCAGACTGGGACCGCGCAGGCCGAGCTTGTAGGAGACCAGCGAGGCGAGCGAGTCGCGCTCCATCCCCGCGGCCACCAGCTGCTTGCCGCCGGGTTCGGCGGTCAGCCGGTCCAGATGGGCCGTCATGTACTCCGGAAACGCGCAGCCGGCGAACACGCCCACCAGCGTTCCGGGATCGGTGGGGCAGTATCCGGCGCTCTCCAGCGCCTCCCAGGAGCACTCCAGCACCAGCCGGTGGTGCGGGTCGGTGGCTTCGGCCTCGCGGACGCCGAAGCCGAACGCGGCGGCGTCGAAGAGTTCGAGGTCGGCCACCGCCGCGCCCACCCGCACGTACCCGGGGTCGGCGCGCTCCTCGGCGCCGACCCCCGCCGCGCTCAGTTCCTCGTCGGTCAGCTCCCGCAGGCCGGGTATCCCGGCCCGCAGGTTGCGCAGCAGCGCGCCGACGTCGGCCGCGCCGGGAAACCGGCCCGACATCCCGACGATGGCGACCGCCGATTCGTACTCCGCTTCGTTCGCGGTATCCGTCATGTCGAAATCCCCAGCCTGTTGAGCCATGGCCCTCCGCGCCGCGCGGAGCGGAGGGCCCCCGGAATGCCCGCTCTACACCAGCGCGCTGCGTCCCCAGCCGTGCGAGAGACGGTAGGTGGCCACCGCGCCCGCCACGACGCCGAACACCAGGCACACCAGCGCCGCCCGGAGCGCGGGGCCGGCGTCGCCGGCGATGGCGTGGCGGAACATGCCGAGGCCCCAGTAGCCGGGCGAGTACTTCGCCACCGCCTGGGCCCAGCCCGGCATCATGCTGGTCGGCAGCATCGAGCCGCCGATCGAGCTGATCACGATCGCGCCGACGTCGCTGGCCACGATCAGGTCCCCGCGGCTGCGCACCACGATCGCCAGGGCCGAGCCCAGGGCGAGCAGGGTGAAGCCCCACACGGCCATGGCCATCAGCAGCAGGGGCAGGGAGTGCGGGAACTCCATCCCCACCACCAGGCACCCGTAGACGATCAGCACCGCCTGCTGGAAGACCAGCACCACGAACACCGGCACGGCCTTGCCGATCAGCAGCTCGACCCGGGCCGCCCGGCTGGCCCGCAGCCGGTCCCAGGTCTGCCACTCGCGCTCGATGAAGATGGAGTGGCCGACGATGGCGGTGGCGAAGAAGGAGAACATCACGAGCTGGCCGGTGACCGCCTCGACCGCGCCCGCGCCCAGCGCCTTCTGGTACAGGGGCTGGAAGAGCACCATGAAGATCATGGGCGTCACCAGGTAGCTGATGAGCTGGGAGGGGTCGCGCAGCCGCAGGACGGCGTTGTAGCGGATCAGGGCGCGGGTACGGTACAGGGCTTCAGTCGACATCGCTGGCCACCAGGGATCGATAGAGGTCGTCGAGGGTCGGGTTGTTCAGTTCCACCGACTCCACCGGCCGCGGAGCCTTCTCCAGCAGCTCGAGCAGGGTCGTGGTGGGGTCCGTGGTGGAGACGTGGAACTCCTCGGTCGCGCACCTGACCCGGACCTGTCCGGGCAGGGAGCCGAGCAGTTCGGCGCTGCTGCCGCGGGCGATGATCCGCCCCTTCGAGGCCACCGCGATGGTGGCCTGAAGCTCGGTCAGCTCGGTGAGGTAGTGGGTGGTGTAGACGATGGCCGCGCCTTCGGCCGCCCGCTGCTTGACCACGTCGAGCAGCGCCTGCCGGGTCTCCGGGTCGGCCCCGGCGGTGGGCTCGTCGAGCAGCAGCAGCCGGGGGCCGTGGATCAGCGCGGTGGCCGCCTGGGTCCGCCGCTGCTGGCCGCCGGAGAGGTAGCCGGCCTGGCGGTCCAGGAAGGAGGTGAGCTGCATCAGCGTGACCAGCTCGTCGATGGCGTTGGCCAGCGCGGCTCCGCGCAGGCCGGCCAGGCTGCCGAACAGGCTCAGGTGCTCGCGCACCGTCAGCGGCTTGTACAGCGCGATGTGCTGCGGGGACATGCCGACCAGGTCGCGGGCCTTGGCCGGGGGCTGGCCGTCCACCAGGACGGTGCCGCTGTCCGGCTGGATCAGGCCGGAGACCATCTCCACGAAGGTGGTCTTGCCCGCTCCGTTGTGGCCCACGAGCCCGACGATCTCGCCCGGCTCCACCCGGAGGCTGAACCCGTCGAGCGCCTTGATCTCGTCGTACCGCTTCCTCAAATCGATCGCTTCCAGCACGGTCACTCCTCCCGCAGGGCCCAGGCCCGTCCGACGGACGTGGGGGATGGGTCGTCGTTGCTGACGGCCGCGCGCAACTGCACCCGGTCGAACTTGCCGTTCACCGATCTGGGCAGGGCGTCCAGCACGTGGACGCGCTGCGGCAGCATGTAAGAGGGCAGCGTTCCGGCGAGGGCGCGGGTGAGCGCGTCCGGCGCGGTCCCGACTTCGCGCATGGCCACGTACAGGACCACGCGCTGCCCCAGCCGTGCGTCCTCGACCCCGAGCGCCACCGCCTCCGAGGCGAGGCCGGTCGCGTACGCGGCCTCCTCGATCTCGGTGGGACTGACCCGGTAGCCGGAGGTCTTGATCATCTCGTCGACGCGGCCGACGAAGTAGAGGAACCCGTCCGCGTCGCGGTAGACCGTGTCCCCGGACCACACCGCGGTCTCCGGCCCGGTGCCGGAGTCCGGGCGCGGCAGCGGCCGGAAGCGCTCCGCGGTGCGGACCGGGTCGTTCCAGTACCCGAGCCCGACCAGCGCGCCGCGGTGCACCAGCTCTCCGTGCTCGCCGGGGGCGCAGGGCGTCCCGTCCGGACGCACCACCAGCACCTCGGCGTTGGGGATGGCCTTGCCGATCGAGTCCGGCCGCCGGTCCACCTCGGCCGGGTCCAGGTAGGTGGAGCGGAAGGCCTCGGTGAGCCCGTACATGAGGTACGGCCGCGCGGCCGGGAAGATCCGCCGCAGCCGCGCGAGCGTGGCCCGCGGCATCCGCCCGCCGGTGTTGGCGAAGTAGCGCAGCCGCTCGGTCGCCTCGGCGGGCCAGTCCTGCTCGACCAGTTGCAGCCACAGCGGCGGCACCCCGGTCAGGCCGGTGACGCCGTGCCGGGCGCAGAGCCCGACGACGTCCTTGGGCCGCAGGTAGTCGGCCAGCACGACGTGCGCCCCGGCGTTCAGGGCCGTGGTGAGCTGGCTCAGGCCCGCGTCGAAGCTGAGCGGCAGGATGCCGAGCACGACGTCGTCCGGGGTGTTGCCCAGGTACGCGGCCACACTCGCGGCGCCGGCCAGCAGGTTGCGGTGCGAGAGCACCACGCCCTTCGGGCCGCCGGTGCTGCCGGAGGTGTACATGATGGCCGCGACGTCTTGGTCAATCACCTCGTCGGCCCCGGGCACCGGGTCTGACGGCGCGTCGGCCGCGTCGGCCCCGCCCACCAGCTCGGCCCACGGAACCAGCCCATTCTCGGACTCCGTGGCCGTCGGCGAGCTGCCGCCGATGAGCACCACGGGCACCGCCGCGTCCTGCTCGAACGCCGCCAGCACGGTCCGCGACCGTTCCGCGGTGGTGACCACCGCACGCGGCGCGCAGTCCCGTAGGACATAAGAGAGCTGACCCTGCCGGTAGAGCGGGTTCACCGGCACGAATACCGCGCCGGCGGCCGCGACGGCCAGCAGGGAGACGACCGTCTCCGGCCTCTTCTCCGCATAGACCACCACCCGGTCCCCGCGCCGTACGCCCAGGGCGTGCAGGCCGTGCGCGGCTGCGGCCACCTGCTGCGCCAGCGCGCGGTAGGTCAGCGTCACCGCCCCGACGGTCACCGCCGGGCGGTCCGGGTCGCCGCGGCCGACGAGCTGGTCGATGCGCACGACCGGGCCGGCCGGGACTCGGACGCGGGGCTCGGGCGTCGACTCCGGCTTCGGCTCCGCCTTCGACTCAGGCATCGACGAACTGCCCGGGTTCGGCCAGGGCGGCCACCACCAGCCACAGCGAGCCGACCGTGTCGAAGGTCTCGTCGGTGAGCACGTCGTCGGGCAGTTCCAGGGCGAAGGTCTCCTCGAGGTCGTTGAGCAGCTGGACCACGCCCATCGAGTCGAGGCCCAGGGCCCTGAGGTTGTCCTGAACCCCGAGCTCGGCACCGTCCGCGTAGGGCAGGTGCGTCAGCAGGGTCTTCCGGAACGCGTGCGGAACATCCATCGTCGCCACCACTTCTTCGGTGAGCCTGAGCGCGTCGTCGTGCGACGCTCCGGCAGCGCTGCGGCTGCCGCGCCACGGGATCGGCCCGTCGCGAGACCGATCGGACCACGGCGCGTTCTCGCCGGCTCATCGGTCCGCTATCGAAAGCGGGGCGATAGCGCAGCGATGAATCGACCGGTCACGGTGGCCTCGTTGTGCACGACGGGATCGGACTTCGGGAGGCACCATGTTCACCGATACGCTCTCGCCGATGGACCCCGTCACCGCCGGTCTCACGGCGGGTGGCGGCGGGGCCGACGGCCGGGCGGCAGCCGGCGACCGCGAGCGGGCGGTGTACCGGTACGCCACCGCCCGCGGGGCGCTGCTCTCGCCCGACGCGGCGGCCGCCGACCTGGGCCTGCCCCTGCCGGAGGTCCACGCGGCGATCCATCGGCTCGTCGATCTACACCTGCTGGAGGCCGACGACGCGGCCGCGGGCGCACTCGTGCCCAGAGGTCCGCAGGTCGCGGCCGCCTTGCTCATCTCCCCCATCGAGCGCGCGATGTACCAGCGCCGGGAGTTGGCCGACACGCTGCGCGAACACATCGAGGACATCACCAGGCCGGAGCCCGGCGGGACGGAGCCGGCCGGCGCCATCGACGTGCTGCACGGGGTCGCCGAGATCCGGGGGCTGTGCAAGCTGGCCGCCGAGGTCTGTCGCAGCGAGCTGATCGTGCTGCGGCCCAGCCACGGCGACGGGGACGTGTTCGACGAGCTCTTCGACGCCTGCTACGGCATCCTCGCGCCGGGCATCAGCCTGCGTATCATCGGCCCGCACCGCAACCGGGCCGGCTTCGACGCGCGGGCCAAGGCGGCGCGGTGGGAGCAGAGCGGCGCGCAGATCCGTACCCTGAGCCAGGTGCCGCAGGCCGCCGTGGTGTTCGACCGGACCCTCGCGGTGATGGTCAACCTGTCCGACTCCGGCGGCGAGCCGACGGCCAGGCGGGTGCGCGACCAGAACGTGGTGCGCTTCCTGATCAGCCTGTTCGACCAGCTGTGGGAGAGCGCGACCCCGTTCTCCTCGGACGAACCGGGCTACGCGGCGGCCAGCGACGACCTGCAGCGCACCATCGCCCGGCTGATGGCCCAGGGCTTCACCGACGAGGTGGTGGCCCGGCGGCTCGGCATGTCGGTGCGCACCTGCCGCCGGCACATCGCGGCCATGCTGCAGAATCTGGACGCGGTCAGCCGCTTCCAGGCCGGAGTCCAGGCCGCGACCCGGTTCACCCTGCACGACGCCTGCGGGACGTGAGGACGCCGGCGCCTGCCGTCAGTGCCCTGGGCCATGGTGGCGGCCGGGCACCGGGGCAGGCGCGGCGCGCACCATACGCTCGGCCACGGATCGCAGAGGTCGAGCACTGACCAGGGCGCCCATCGGTACCCCGGCCCAGCCCTGTTCGTCGAGCAGCGCGAGCACCCGCGGCGTGCGCAGTGCCCGTCCCCCGGCGACGACGTAGCCGTCCGTCGGATCCACTCCGTCCAGACCGTTGGCCTCCTGCACGGCCGACACCAAGGCGTACTCGGCAGGTGTGCCCGCGCCGGCCTCGGCTGTACCGGTCACGTTGGTGGGCCCGGTGATCCGGAACAGGTCCGGGCACCGTACGGCGGGCTGGTCGTACATCAGGCCGAGCAGGTGAATCCGCAATTCCTCCGGCGTGACGGGGCCGCGGGCGACCACGTCCGCGACCATGCCGCCCTCATGGGGCGCCAGCCGGATCGAGGCGACCGCCGGGTGCGTGCCCAGCAGCGACGCGGTCTGCGCGCAGTCGACGGCGTCGCCGTGGACGCGGACCAAGGGCCGCCGGGCCGCAGCCGGAGGGAACTCCAGCAACTCAGCGGCCTCACTCACGCGCAGGTCCGTACCCGGCTCCCGGTGCGCCTCCACCAATCGCGCGCAGCCGCGCAGGAAGCGCTCGGCCGCGTCGCGGTCCATCACCTCGTCCATCACCTGCAGGGCCAACGTGACTCCGTCACCCCACTCGTACATACGGAGGTAAAGATCAGAGTCCGCAAACGCCCAGTCCTCGGGCGCGGCATGCCAGGCGAGACGGTCGCGTCGGGTGCCGCACGAACGCGGCGCGTTGTCCAGGAAGTTGAGTTCCGACCTGACCCGGACCGGCTGGCCTCGCCGCGCGCTCTCGCGTGCGAGCTCCTCCTCGATCCGGTCGTACGGAACGTGGGCGTGCTGCATGGACTGCTCGACCCGCTCGGCCGCGCGGCGCAGCACGACGCTGAACGGCGGGTCGTCCCTCAGGTCCACGGCGACCAGCGTCGGATAGGACATGCAGGTCAGCACATCGGAGTACCCGCTGGCCGCGCGCTGGCTGGTGTAGAGCCGGTGCGCGATCGACTGCTCGCCGGTGTAGGCGGCCATGACGACGGCGTAGGCGGCCAGGTACACGGCGGACGGCCAGACCCGGTACCGCTCCGCGATCCCGCGCGCCGAGGCGAGCAGCGACGGCACCGTGAAATGAGCGCTGTGAGCGCTGTGAGCGCTGTGAGCGCTGTGAGCGCGGTGTGCGCTGTGAGCGCCCGTGCTCCCGGCCGGTGTGCGCCGGGACGCGTACACGTCGGCGGGCAGCCGGGCGATCTCACCGCGCCAGTGTCCGAGCGCTGCGTCGACCTGGTCCGGGCGGCGGGCGGACTCGCGCCGGGCCAGGTCCACCGGCTGGTCCAGCACCGGCGGCAGGGCCACCGGCTGCGCCCGCACGCGCGCCGCGAGCACCGTGTCCAGCTCGGCCCGCAGGATGTCCAGGCTCACGTCGTCGAAGGCCAGATGGTTGAACACCAGGTGCAGCCGCCGCAGCGCGCCGCCGGTGGTGACGACGCAGGCGCGCAGCGGCCATTCGCGGCCGAGGTCGAACGCGGTCCGGGTCAGCCGCTCCACCACCTCGGTCGGCGACGCGGTGCCGTCCTCCTCGGTGGTCGCCTCGTGGATGCGCGGGGGCGCGGGCGGATCGACCCGCTGGCGGGGCCAGGGCACCGCGTCCACGTCGTAGACGGTGCGCAGGATCTCGTGCCGGCGGGTCAGGTACGTCAGCGCGGACCGCACGTGCTGCGTCGTGGCGCCCTGCGGCAGTGCGTAGCTGGTGGTGATGTGGGCCTCGTGCCGAGAAGCGGCCGGCATCGCGAGGTAACGCAGGACATGGTGGTGCTGGCCCCAGCACAGATTCGCGCTCTTCGCCGTTTGCATCAGCCCTCCCGGATAAGTCCAATGTGCTGATACTCTCCGTTCTCCCCGCGGCCCGAAAGCTCGCCCTGCTGGCAATTAATGACCGGCACGAAACTGACACCGGTGAACGCGCTGGTCCCCGGGCCTGCGCCTTGACGCGGCCATTCCCACGGGCACATCGTGAATGACGTTCGGGGTTCTCCGAATTTCGATCAGACGCAGACGCGGAAAGCTGAATTCCCGATTTCCAGGAGATGCGGTTGCCATCATGACGAAGACTGAGATCAGGCCCGCGATCGGGCTGGGCCTTGAGCGGCTGGCCCGGGCCGAGGGCCTCGCGGCCGGACTGGCCGAGGCCCTCGAGGGCCTCGGCGCCGAAGCAGCCCCCGGCTCCGTCGCCGCGCTGCCCGCCGCGGCCGTGCCCGCCGACGCGGACGTCGCGGCGCACCCCCTGGCCGCACGCGTGGGCATCTGCTTCGTCCGGCCCGCGGTGAGCGGGATCGCGCCGCCGGCCGAGCTCACCGCGTTCGGCGTCCGCCTGGGCGCGGTCCGCCTCGGCGTCACCCGGCGGCTGTTGGAGCACACCGTCGCGCACCTGTCCGGCCGGACCATCGGCGGCGAGCAGGCCGTCCGCAAGCAGCTGATCCAGGGGACGCTCGCCGAGGCCGAGGTGACGATCGCCGTGGTGCGCCACATGCTGCGGGCCGAGCCCGCGGTCGCGGCCGCCGTGGCCGACGCGCACGCGCGGCTCACCGGCCTTGACTGGGAGCTGGCGAAACTGCTCGGCGCCAGCGGATACCTCGCCACCGGTCCGGCCGCCGAGGCCTACGTCTCGCGGCTGACCGCCCACTGCTGGATTCCCGGATCGGGAGAACTCACATGGCTGAGCTGAGCCCACTGCTGCTCGAACTGCGGGACATGAGCCGGGAACTCGGGGGCGAGCTGCGGACCATGGCCCTGGCCCTGGACGCGGACCCCGCCGACACCGAGATGCTGCGCGAATCGCCCACGCTCTCCTTCCTGCGCGTGGTCGGCACGCCCAAGGCCTTCCGGGCGTACGACGTCCCGGCGCACGCCGAGCAGTTCACCGAGAGCTGCCTGGGCCGGGTTGTGTGCAACATCGAGCTGGCCCGCGGCGACGTCAGCGTCCTGCAGGCCGTCGCGGCCCCCTCGCTCGCCGGGTTCACCGTCGACGCGCTGGGCGACGCCGCGCAGCAGGACGCGTTCTACCGCGACTTCGCCAAGTACGAGCCGTGGACGTTCTTCGGCATGACCGAGGCGCGCGGCGGCAGCGACGCGACCGCGATGCACACCAGCCTGGACCCCGACGGCGACGGCGGCTTCCTGCTGAACGGCGCGAAGCGCTACGTCGCCAACGCCGACCGCGGCCTGATGGGCGTGGTGTGGGCCAGGACCGGTACGTCCTCGCTCTCCATCCGGGCCGTGCTGCTGCGCCGTCCCGCGCCGGGATTCTCCAGCAGCTCCCTGGACATGCTGGGCATGCGCGGCGCGCGCTTCGGCGAGATGGTCTTCGACGCGGTGCCGGTGCCGCGCGAGATGCTGCTGGGAGCACACCTGCCGGCCTCCCGGCGCGGCCTGTGGGGCGGGAACCGCGCGTTCACCGTGGTACGCCTGCAGATCGCGGCCCAGGCGCTCGGCGCCGCGTTCGCGGTGCGCGACGCGGTGTGCGCGCTGCGGCCCGGCTGGACCGGCCACGAGCTGATGTCGGCCCGGCTGGACGCGGCCAGGGAACTGCTCTACGACGCCGCGGTGGGCGCCGACCTCGACCCGGACGCTCGGATCCCGGTGGCGGTGGCCAAGGTGCACGCCGCCGAACTGGCCGTGGAGACGACCCGGTGGGCCGAGTCCGCGCTGCCTCCCGGCACGTTCCTGGACCATCCGCTGCTGGAGAAGTGGTGCCGCGACATCTACGCGTACCAGTTCATGGACGGCACCAGCAATCTGCTGCGCCTGGCCATCGCGCCCAGCGCGGGCGCGCACGGGGAGGACTCGTGACGCCAGGCGACGTGCGCGGCCGTCTTGTCGGAAACACCTGAGATCAGGGGTCGTGGACCATGACGAGAATCCCGCGCGGGGCGGCGGTCCTGCCGGCGGTACTGCCGCCGGGCCAGTGCCACCTGTGGCTGGTCCGGGTACGCCGGCGCCCCGGCTGGCTCGGCCTGCTGGACCCGCGCGAGCGGCGGCAGGCGCAGCGGCTCTGCGACAGCGGCGCGGCGGACGTCCTGGTCACCTCGCGCGCCGTGCAGCGCCTGGTCGGCGCGCGGTACCTGGGCGTGCCGCCGGCCGAGGTGGAAATCAACCGCGACTGCGCACACTGCGACAGGTCCGGCGAGCACCAGGGCCGGCCCAGATTCCGTGATTCAGACCTCGATTATTCGGTCTCGCACAGCGACGGCTGGGTCCTGATGGCAATCACCCGGACCGGGCTGGTCGGGGTGGACATCGAGGACCTGGCCTCGGCGCCCGAGCCCGAGGGCTTCGCCCGGACCGTGCTGACCTCCGCCGAACGCGAGCAGTTCGACCGACTGGCGCCGGCGGCCGGGCCGCGTTGGCTGATGGGCGCGTGGACGCGTAAGGAGGCTGCGATGAAGCTGACCGGCCTCGGCCTGGCGGCCTCGCCTCGGGCTCTGGACGTGAGCGGGCCCACGGTCGCGGCTGCCGAGGTGCCGCGCTGGCCGGCCGCCGACGTACACCTGCGCGCCGTCCCGGCCCCGGACCACCACGTGGCCGCGCTGGCCACGACGGTGCCGGGCATGGAGCTGCGGCGGTTCACCCTGCCGCGGCCCGCGGCCGGGCTGAGGTTCCATCCGGGCGCCACCCTCTCCTAGGAGTCGCACTCATGGCGGTCATGCAAGTTCTGCCGGAGCAGCCGGCGCAGCTGGAGCAGTTCGAAAAGCTCGAACAGCTCGAACAGTTGGAGAACGAGGCCGGGGACGCGCATCCACTCCTCGGCCGGGAGTTCGAACGCGCCCAGGTAGAACGCGCCCTGGACGCCCTGTCACAGGGAACCGCGTGCCTGGTCGAGATCAGCGGCGACCCCGGAATCGGCAAGACCCGGATGCTCGCACAGATCGGGTATCGCGCCCAGCGCCGCGGTTTTCCGCTGCTGGCCGGCCGCACCGCCGTGCCCGCGTGCGAACGCCCGGCCGGCGCGACACTCGGCGGCTTCGGCGCGCTCGGTGCCCTCGGCGAGGCGATCGACGACCACCTGCGCGGAGTCGCCCCGCGCTGTCTGGCGGATCTGAACCCCGAGCACCGCGAACGCCTCGCCGCGCTGTTCCCGTCGTTCCCCTCGCCCACCTCGATGCGCTCGTTCCCCTCCCTCCATGCGTTCCCCGCGTTCCCGTCTCAGGCCTCGGCTTTCGGCAACGCCCCCGAGCGGGAGCGCTCGGCTCACGGCCTCTTCCTGTCCGTCCGCGCACTGCTCGAGGCCCTCGCGTCGGCGGGTCCGATCGTGATCACCCTGGACGACGTCCACTGGGCCGACGAGGACACCACCACCGTGCTGGCCCTCCTCCTGG
>NZ_JAGSOG010000330.1 GCF_018139695.1 Actinospica durhamensis
CCCCACCAGCGAGGGCTTCCAGCGCGCCGGCCGCAGACTCGTCGTCAACGAGACCCTGCTACGCGCCGCCGTCCCCCACTCCACCAGCATCGCCGAGGTCATCCGCCGCCTCGGCCTCGAACCCTCCGGCCCCCGCCACCGCGCCGTCCGCGAAGCGATCGCCCGCCTGGGGCTGGATACGGGGCACATGCTCGGGCAGGGGCACCGACGCGGCGCGGCGAGCGGGGCGCGGCTTCCACCCGACAAAGTTCTGATCTTCCGGCCCGAACAGAGCTACCGCCGCCACTCCGAACGCGTCCGCATCGCCCTGCTCGATCTGGGCGTTCCGGAGCGCTGCGCGATGTGCGGCACCGGGCCCGACTGGCACGGGCGGCGGATAAGCCTGGAGATCGACCACATCAACGCCGACTTCCGCGACAACCGCCGCGAGAATCTCCGGTTCCTGTGTCCCAACTGCCACGCGACCACAATGAGCTTCTGCCGGAAGAAGGCGCTCGGGTAGGATGACCAGGCCGGGACCGTAGCCCAATCGGCAGGAGGCGGCGCGTTTAGGTCGCGCACAGTGTGGGTTCGAATCCCACCGGTCCTACGCCACGTGGCCAGGCGGTTCGCCTGGCCACGCACGTTCATCCGACCCCTCGTTCGGGTGTCTTCGCCGCCTGCGCGGCGCCCTCGGGTACCTACTTCACCGAACCCGCGGTCAGGCCGGAGACGACCTTTCGCTCGATCAGGGCGAACAGGATGATCACCGGGATGGTGGCGATGACCGAGCCCGCGAACAGGTGCTGCCAGTCGGTCGAGTACTGGCCGAGGTAGGTGTTGAGCTTGACCGTGAGCGGCTCGGTGGAGTCGGTGTTGGTCAGGGTGAGGGCGACGATGAACTCGTTCCAGGCCGCGATGAAGGTGAAGATCAGCGCGGTGACGATGCCGGGCAGGGCGAGCGGGATGATGATGCGGGTCATCGCGCCGAAGCGGGAGGTGCCGTCGACCATGGCCGCCTCCTCGAGCTCCTTGGGGATCGCGCCGAAGTAGGCGTTGAGGATCCAGACCGCGAAGGCGAGGTTGAAGCCGGAGTTGACCAGGATCAAGGCCAGGGTGCTGGGCAGGTGGACGGTGTTGGTGAACTCCTGGTAGATGCCGACGATGAGGCTGGTCGGCTGGAACATCTGGGTGATGAGCACCAGCACCAGGAAGGCGCCGCGACCGCGGAAGCGGCGGCGGGCGGTGTAGTACGCGGCGGGGATGGCCACGAGGAGCACCAGCACGGTGGTGCCGATGCCGATCTCGAGGCTGATCGCGAGGTTGGTGCCGAGGCCGGTGGACCAGATGTTGGTGAAGTTCGACCAGGCGAGGTGGTGCGGGAAGTAGTCGCGGTCGTCGAGTTCGCTCTGCGGGCGCAGAGCGGTGATCACCATCTCCAGGTACGGCAGGATGAAGATGATGCCGATGACGTAGGCCGCCCCGGCGACGATCACGGTCTTGATCGAGGGGAGCCGGCGCGCGGGGGCCGCCTTGGCGGTGGGCCGCTGCGCGGCGGGCGCGGTGATACTCGCCATGTCAGCTCTCCTTCAGACTGTTCTTGTTGGCCCGCAGGAAGATCAGCACGATGACGATGACGACGCCGAAGTTGATCACCGAGAGCGCGCCGGACTGGCCGATGTTCAGGGTCTTGAGCGTGTACATGTAGACCGTGCTGGTGCTGGTCTGCGAGTCCGGCCCGCCGCCGGTCATCGTGTAGATGATCGGGAAGGAGTTGAACACGTTCATCAGGTTGATCAGGATCGCGACGGTCATCGCGGGGCGCAGCAGCGGGAAGGTGATCGCCCAGTACGTGCGCAGCCGGCCGGCGCCGTCCACCCGCGCGGCCTCATAGACCTCCGCCGGGATCGAGCTGAGTCCGGCCAGCAGCGCGTAGGTGGTGAACGGCACGGAGACGAACACCGCGACGACGATCATCCAGTACATGGCGTGGGTCGGGTTGCCCAGCCACGAGGCCTGCGTCCCGTTGAACTGGCTGACGATCCCGAGCTGGTGCAGCAGCACGTTGATGACGCCGTTGTTGGGGTCGAGCATCCAGCGGAAGACGATCGAGGTCATCATCACGGACGCGGCCCACGGCGCGATCAGGGCCCAGCGCACCACCTTGCGGCCCGGGAAGCGCTGGTTGAACAGCTGGGCGAAGGCCAGCGAGATGAGCACGGTGAGGGCGACGACGGCGAACACCCACACTCCGGTGCGGGCCATGACCGAGGCCAGGTTGGGGTCGTCGAAGACCGCGCTGAAGTTCTTCCAGCCGTAGTCTCCGAGGTCGAACCCGAAGGAGTTGATGTGCTGTCGGGAGGTCTGGAACATCTCCCAGACCGGCCAGAGCACGGCGAAGCCGATCAGCGCGAGCGCCGGGGCCAGCCAGGGCAGCGGGGCCAGGGCGCGGGTGAGGCGGCGCGCACGGCCGGGGCGTCGGGGGGCGCGCACGGCGGCCCGCCCGGCCGTGACCTGCTGCGCGCCGGATTCGGTGTCCACCGTTTCCTGCATGTCTCGTTCTCTCTCCAGTGCGGCGTAAGCCCCTGACTCCGGCGGGGCGCCGGAGTCAGGGGCGGCTGCTTGCTGCGCGATCAGCTGCTCAGCTGCCGTCGGACAGGGCGAACTGCTGGATCTGGCCCAGCACGGTGGCCGGGCTGGTGCCGTCCACGGCCGCGCCGATGGTGTTCTTGATCTTCGTGCTCACGTCGGACCAGTTGGCGTTGCTCGGGTAGGCCGAGGACGTCGGGATGGCCTTGACGAAGGCGCCGAAGGTCGGGTCGTTCGCCTCGGCGTTGGCCGCGGAGGTGGTGGCGGGCAGCAGGTCGTAGAGCGAGTCGAACTGCGCCTGGTAGGTGTCCTGGTAGGCGAAGTTCAGGAACTTCTGGATCGCGGACTGCTCATTGTGCACGTTCAGCGCGACGATCTGGTCGTCGACGCCGAGCGGGTCGGTGAGGGTGCCGGTCTGGCCGGGGAACGGCGCGGTAGCCCAGTCGGAGGACTGCAGCTTGCCGGCGGCCTGGATGATCGGGACCACGGCCGGGGAGCCGCCGACCATGCCGACGGTGCCGGCGGCGAAGTCGGACCACATCGTCTTGCGGTCCACGGTGCCCGGGTTGGCCTCGGTGTCACCGGCCTTGACCAGCGTGTTCATGAAGCTGAACGCGCTGATGTTGGCGGCCGAGTTGACCGTGTAGTTGCCGTCGGTCTGGTAGCCGCCGCCGGCGCCGAGCATCCACATGTAGGACTCGCCCTGCGCCTCCTCGGGGCCGAGGGGCATGCCGTAGCCGATGGTGCCGTTGCCGATCTTGGCGATCTTGGCGGCGTCGGCCTGCAGTTCGGCCCAGGTGGTGGGGGCGGCGGCGATCCCGGCCTGCGCGAACAGCTTCTTGTTGTAGTACAGCGCCCGGGTGCTGGTGGTGAACGGGATGCCGTACTCGGTGCCCTGGTAGTCGCCCTGCTTGGCGAAGGTCGGGATCAGGTTCGCCAGGGTGCTGGCGCTGAGCACGTCCGAGGCCTTGTACGCGATGCCGGCCTGCGCGTAGGCCTGCGGCGCGTCGCCCTCGATGATGTCCGGGTAGTCCTTGGCCTGCATCAGGGTCTTGAGCTTGTTCGGGAAGTCGGTCCAGTCGATCGTCTGGACCTGGACGGTGATGTTGGGGTTCGCCTTGTGGAAGGCGTCGGCTATCGACTGCCAGTACGTCTGGGTGGAGTTGGAGGTTCCAGCCGTGCCGTAGTCGGCGCCGAACAGCTTGATGGTGATCGGGCTTCCTGAGCTGCCCGAGCCAGAAGTGTTGCTCTTGGAAGAACTACAAGCGGTCAGGGCCAGGGTGGCCGAGAGACCGACGGCTGCCGCGGCAGCGAGGCGACGCTTCATTGCCTTGCCTTTCCACACATCAGTGCGCGCTGTTGAAGATGGACCCGCGGTACGCCGTGGTCGTGGTCGTTGCCGTGCCCGCGGCCCCCGAGGTGTGCGGTCACTGTAGGCGCGGCGGTCCATGCTGGTCTATACCAGGGTCGCCCCAGGTATAGACCAGTTATCGAATCGTGTCCGGTGCACCATCTGAGCGTGATGTGTCGCGAAACGGGTGAAGATCGAGAAACAACGCTATGACCTGGGGTTTGGCGAACAACCGTCAGAGTTCGAGGATGTACGGGCAGCTCGGAGGGGTGACGGGGCGGGCCAGGCGTGGCAGAGGCGGACCAGGCTGGTCTAGTCGGGTAGGCGGCGGAAACACCCGATGATCAGCCGCCGTGGAGGGCGAAAAAGGGCACCGCGGGGGGACGCGCGAAGGCTGCGGATCGCGGGCGGATGGCGGTGCTGGGCTGCGGATCGCGGCGGATGGCGGCGCGAGGCCGCGGATCGCGGCGCAGGGCAGTCGATCGCGGGCGGATGGTGGCGAATGGCAGCCGGCACAGGATTGGAGAACGTCGCGGATGGCCGCGGATAGCTGCGGATCGCGGGCGGCTGGCGGATCGCGGATGGCGGTCGACGCAGGGTTGGGGATCACGGCAGACGCGGCGGGTCACAAGCGAATCGCGGCGGAGCGCGGACGGATCGCGGCGGATGCCGGGCGGATCCCCGATCCCCGGCGCAGGGCCGTGAGAAACGCTGCCGCGGGGAACGCGGTCATTCACGACGGGACGGATCACGCCGCCGCGGAAAGCGACCGGCCCGCACCGCCCGAGGGATCGGGGGTGCGGGCCGGTCAAGAAAGGCTGCTGCGGTTCGGCCGCTTCGAACTGAGTGCGATTCAGGCGTGCGGCCTGGCAGGGCTCGCGGAGGTCAGAGCGGGAGTAGCGGGGCGAGGGCTTCGAAGGCGCGGCGGCGGTGGGAGACGGCGTTCTTCGCTTCGGGGGTGAGCTCGGCGGTGGTGAGCTCGGAGCCCGTGGGCAGGAACACCGGGTCGTAGCCGAAGCCGCTCGTGCCGCGGCGGGCGCGCAGCAGGGTGCCTTCGATGCGGCCCTCGCGCACGAGGCGTCTGCCGTCCGGGCCCGGCTCGGCGAGGGCGGCGGCGCAGACGAACTGAGCGCCGCGGTGCTCGTCCGGGACGTCGCCCATCTGGGCGAGCAGCAGGTCCAGGTTGGCCGCGTCCTCGCCGTGCTTGCCGGCCCAGCGGGCGGAGAAGATGCCGGGCATGCCGTTGAGCGCGTCGACACAGATGCCTGAGTCGTCGGCGATGGCGGGCAGTCCGGTCGCCTCGGCCACGGCGGTGGCCTTGAGCAGGGCGTTGCCGCCGAAGGTGAGTTCGGTCTCGGCCACGTCGGGCACGTCCGGGTAGTCGGTGACGCCGACGAGGTCGACCTTCACCCCGAGTTCGGCCAGGATCGCCCGCAGCTCGCCGACCTTGTGCGCGTTACGGGTGGCCAGCACGATGCGCTGCATGCTCAGTTCACCGTCCCAGGGCCTTGCGCTGAAGCGCCGTCAGGTCGACGCAGCCCTGCTCGGCGAGATCGAGCAGCGCGCCGAGCTCCTTGCGGTCGAAGGGGGCGCCCTCGGCGGTGCCCTGCACCTCCACGAAGCGCCCGTCCCCGGTGCACACCACGTTCATGTCCGTCTCGGCGCGCACGTCCTCCTCGTAACAGAGGTCGAGCAGCGGGCGGCCGTCGACGATGCCGACGGACACGGCGCACACCGAGCCGGTCAGCACCTCCTGCCTGGCCTTGACCGAGCCGCGCTCCTTGAGCCACGCCACCGCGTCCTCGAGCGCCACGTACGCGCCGGTGATGGCCGCGGTGCGGGTGCCGCCGTCGGCCTGGAGCACGTCGCAGTCGAGCACGATGGTGTTCTCGCCGAGGGCCTTGTAGTCCACCACGGCGCGCACGGCCCGGCCGATCAGGCGGGAGATCTCGTGGGTGCGCCCGCCGATGCGGCCCTTGACCGACTCGCGGTCGGAGCGGTCGTGGGTGGCCCGCGGCAGCATGGCGTACTCGGCGGTGACCCAGCCGAGGCCGGAGCCCTTGCGCCAGCGCGGCACGCCCTCGGTGACGGAGGCGGCGCACAGCACCCGGGTGCGGCCGAACTCGACCAGCACCGACCCCTCCGCGTGGTCGAGCCAGTTGCGGGTGATGCTCACGGGGCGCAGCTGGTCGGGGGCGCGGCCGTCGTGGCGGGGGGCGCCGGAGGCCGTGGTCTGGTCGGCTGAAGTCATGCCTCGAGCGTAACGGCCCGCTGGACGTCGGCGAGCTCCGGGCCGAGGAAACGCCGCCCGATCTCGCGGAAGCGCTCGGGGTCGCCGGTGGTGCGGAACTCGTGCACCGGCGCGGGGAGCGTCTCGTCGCGCATCAGGCCGAGTTCGGCGAGGTCGCGGTAGACGTCCTTGGCGGTCTCCTCGGCGCTGGAGATCAGCGTGACGTCCTCGCCCATGACGTACGAGATGACGCCGGTGAGCAGCGGGTAGTGGGTGCAGCCGAGGATCAGGGTGTCCACGTCCTCGCCGGCGATCGGGTCGAGGTACTCGTGGGCGGCCTTGATCAGCTCGTCCCCGGCGGTGACGCCGTCCTCGACGAACTCGACGAAGCGCGGGCAGGCCTGGGTGAACAGGCGGACGTTGGGGACCGCGGCCATGGCGTCCTCGTAGGAGCGCGAGGTCTTGGTGGCCATGGTGGAGATGACGCCGATGCGGCCGTTGCGGGTGGCCGCGACGGCGCGGCGGGCTGCCGGGTGGATGACCTCGACGACGGGCACGGCGTAGCGCTCGCGGGCATCGCGCAGCATCGCGGAGCTGGCCGAGTTGCAGGCGATCACCAGCATCTTCACGCCGTGCTCGACGAGCTGGTCGAGGCATTCGAGGGCGTATTTACGCACCTCGGCGATGGGCCGCGGGCCGTAGGGGGCCCGGGCCGTGTCGCCGAGGTAGAAGACGGGCTCGTGCGGCAACTGGTCCAACACGGCCCGGACTACGGTCAGTCCCCCGTAGCCGCTGTCGAAGATCCCGATCGGTGCGTCTGACACCCGCCCACCATAAGGCACGCCGGCGCTTAGCTGATCGTATGACGCAGCGGTCAGGCCCAGAGTTGCCCCGAAAGACGGTCCTCTGCTTCGCCCAGGGTGCCCTCGTAGGCGCCGGTGGACAGGTACTTCCAGCCGCCGTCGGCCACCACGAACGCGATGTCGGCGCGCTCGCCGGCCTTGTGCGCCTTGGCGGCGAGGCCGAGCGCGGCGTGCAGGGCGCAGCCGGTGGAGATGCCGGCGAAGATGCCTTCGGTGGTCAGCAGTTCGCGGGTGCGGCGCAGCGCGTCGGCGGAGGCGACGGAATAGCGGGTGGTGAGGACCGAGGCGTCGTAGATCTCCGGGACGAAGCCCTCGTCCAGGTTGCGCAGGCCGTAGATGAGGTCGTCGTAGCGCGGCTCGGCGGCGACGATCTCGATGCCCGGGACCTTCTCGCGCAGATACCGGCCGACGCCCATGAGGGTGCCGGTGGTGCCGAGGCCCGCGACGAAGTGCGTGATGGTGGGCAGGTCCTCGAGCAGCTCGGGGCCGGTGCCGGCGTAGTGCGCCTGGGCGTTGGCGGGGTTGCCGTACTGGTAGAGCAGGACCCAGTCGGGGTGCTCGGCCGACAGTCCCTTGGCCACCCGCACGGCCTCGTTGGAGCCGCCGGCGGCGGGCGACGGGATGATCTCGGCGCCCCACATGCGCAGCAGCTGGCGCCGCTCCTCCGAGGTGTTCTCCGGCATGACGCAGATCAGCCGGTAGCCCTTGAGCTTGGCCGCCATGGCCAGCGCGATGCCGGTGTTCCCGCTGGTGGGCTCGAGGATGGTGCAGCCCGGGGTGAGCCGGCCCTCGCGCTCGGCCTGCTCGACCATGGCCAGCGCGGGGCGGTCCTTGATCGAGCCGGTCGGGTTGCGGTCCTCGAGCTTCGCCCAGATCCGCACGTCGGCGGACGGGGAGAGCGTGGGCAGCCCGACCAGGGGGGTGTGCCCGAGCGAGTCGAGCAGCGAGTCGTAGCGCATGGCGGGGCTCAGCGCATGCCGCCGGCCACGGCCGGCAGCACGGTGACCTTGTCGCCGTCGGCGAGCTCGGTGTCGAGCCCGGCCAGGAAGCGCACGTCCTCGTCGTTGAGGTAGACGTTGACGAAGCGACGCAGCTTGCCGTCGTCGATCAGCCGGCCGCCGATGCCGGGGTGGCGGGCGTCGAGGTCCGTGATGAGGTCCTTGAGCGTGCTGCCGGCGGCTTCGACGCTCTTGGCGCCGTCGGTGTAGCTGCGCAGGATGGTCGGGATGGAGACCTGGACGGCCATTGCGGGACTCCTGTGGTGGTGGGGGCGGCTTTCCGCGGGCGTGCGGGGGGTGCAGGTCACGCCGTTGCGGGTCGGGACGCGAGGGGACGGCGCGCACGCGCCCCGCGTCGGCTAGGCGGCGCTACACAGCGCGCTGGCGAGGCGGCCCAGGTCGACGTGGCGGCGCGAGACGAGCAGCACGCCCGTGTCCTCGGCGGCCGTCATCACATCGGGGGAACGCATGAGGCCAGTCTACCGATTCCCGCCGGGGGCCTCCCAGCCGCGGCCACGCCTCGGACGCCGGTGGGCGGGGCCTCACGGACGCCCGCCC
>NZ_JAGSOG010000331.1 GCF_018139695.1 Actinospica durhamensis
GCCCAGCCCCCACTCGACCCGGGCCCACGCCCGTACACGGTGGACGGCGATTCCCCGGTGGAACGCGCGATCAGGCTCGGGCTGGGGCGGTGAGTGCGGCCGCGCCGCGGTCAGCGGATGAATGTCGGAGCACCGTGATACCCATCTGACTCATGGACACCGACAAGCCCGATCCGGCCGACCTGGCGATACTGCGAAGCGTTTTCGAGTCCGGCACGCCGTCGGGCTGGCCGGCGGTACATGCGTTCGAGGAGCAGCACGGAATCGTTCTCCCCGAGCCGTACCGGACGTTCGTCGCCGAGATCACCGATGGTGCGAGTGCGGGGCCGCCGAGCTACGGGCTCGTCGAGTTGGGGAAGGTTCCGCTCGGCGGGGGCGAAGGCCCAGCCGTGGGTGAACTGGCCAAGCCGTTCCCACTCACCGAGACCTGGGTGTGGGAGGCCGAGGATCGACCCTACGAGGAACTCGCCCCACTTCTGGAACCCGTTCACCGTCACGGCTCGATCGTGCTGGGTACGGACGGCTGTGGCATGGACTGGCTTCTGATCGTCACCGGCCCTCACCGCGGGCACGTCTGGAACATCTCCGGTGAAGGGGCGAGCCCCTTCGGCGCCGAGTTCGGTCACACCACTGGGCGCTCGGGTTTCATCGGTTGGGTCCGGCACTGGGCCGAGGACGAAGACTGGTGGGACGACCTCTGATCACGAGGGGCCCTGCCGGCGGCGCGCGTACACCTCGATCTCGATCTTCATGCGCGGGTCGGCGAGGCCGCAGACGAGCATCGTGGCGGCGGGGCGGATCTCGCTGAAACAGCGGCGCAGGGTCGGCCAGCAGGGTTCGAAGTCTTCGCGGTCGGGCAGCAGGTAGCGCACGCGCACCACGTCGGCGAAGCCGCTGCCGGCCTCGGCCAGAGCGGTGCCGATGTTGCGCAGACACTGTTCGGCCTGCTCGACCACGTCGTCGGAGATCGTCATCGCCGCGTAGTCGAATCCGGTCGTGCCGGAGACGTGCACCCAGTCGCCGTCGACCACGGCCCGGGCGTAGCCGATCTGTTCCTCGAAGGTCGAACCGCTGAGAATCGCCTGCCGCTGCGTCATGCCGAGAACGCTAGGCAGGCAGCGGTGATACGTCCAATATGTTGACACAGCCTGTGTGATATCTCTTGGGATATGAACCGGCCCGACCTGCCCCTTCCACAGCTGCACGCGTTCGTCGTGCTCGCCGAGGAGCTTCACTTCGGGCACGCCGCGGCCCGCCTCGGCATCGCGCAGCCGCCGCTGAGCCAGCAGATACGACGGCTGGAGGACCGTGTCGGGCACGCGCTGTTCACGCGCGGGCCGGGGCGGGTCGGCCTGACGCCGGTCGGCGAGGAGCTGCTGCCGGCCGCTCGCAGTGCCCTGAGCACGCTCACCGACGCGCTGGCCGCGGCGCGCGCGGTGGGGGAGGGGCGGGCCGGCACGCTGCGGATCGGGTTCGCGGCCTCGCTGGCGCTGACCGTGTTGCCCGCGCTGCTGCGCCGGTTCCGTGAGCAGGTCCCCGACGTGCAGCTGCACATTCAGGAGATGACCACGGCGCCGCAGCTCGCGGCTTTGCGGGAGCGAAGCCTGGACGTCGGGCTGCTGCGCGAACCCGGCGACGACGACTCGGAGCTCGCGTTCCGGACGGTGCTGCGTGAACCGTTCGTCGCCGTCCTGCCCGTCGGGCATCCACTCGCAGGACACGAATACGTCCGCGTCGCGCAACTCGCGGACTCGCCCTTCGTCCTGCTGCCGCGGCACGTCGGCCCGCGCTTCCACGACCAGATCGTCGGCCTGTGCGTCGAGGCCGGCTTCACGCCCAGGATCACCCAGCACGCGGTGGAATGGCAGACCGTCTGCGCCCTCGTGGAAGCCGGACTCGGCGTGTCCATCGCGCCGGCGAGCATCGCGCGGATCCGCCTGGAGGGCATCGTCTTCCGCCGACTTGACCCCGACAAGCTGCGCACCCGCGTCGCGGTCGGCCGGCACCGCGAACATCGCAGTCCACTGATTGACCCGCTGCTGGCCGCCCTCGCCACCGACTTCGACACCTGATCTACGTCGTCTTCCGCGGCCGCTGCGGCTTCTTCGAGGTTTGCGGCGCCTGCAGAGGGACGCCGAGTCGATCGGCCAGCTCTTGCGCCTGTGCCCGCGTGAAGAAGGAGACGTCGACACCGAGCAGCGTCGACTTGTTGGCGGCCCTGAGGAGGAACCACTTCTGCCCGTACACGATGTCGGCGATCTCGGAGCGCGACACGAACTTGTTTCGGTCGCGGGTGCCCTTGAACACCGTGTCGTCCGTGACGACGAGAGTATTGGTGCCCAACCAGCGTGCACTGACGAAGACGAGGATGGCGTACCCGACGATCAGGAGGATCCCGATAGGCCACTTGCCGTCGATGGCGCTCCATGCTCCGCCGCCCAGGCCCAGGAGAGCAAAGAGCCCTGCGAGGAGCATGAACATGCGCTTCTTTCCCGGGTCGGGGCGCAGCACGAACGCGCCCGGGATGTCCCGGACCTCGGCCACGGGCGCCGCCGTGGGGGTTCCGGTGAACGGCACGTGGAGGTAGTCCGCCACCTCCGCCGCCTGTCGGCTCGTCAGAAATGCGGGTATCCGGAGCAGCACCTGCTCGTCGCGCCCCATCAGCTCCCCGAACTCGCCTCGGTAGCGCACGAGGACGACGTCACGACGCCGGATGCTGCGCGCGGGCGTGCGCGCCGACCCGGTCGCCACGAGGTCCGCGGAGATGTACAGGGCGCTGTTTCGGGCAATCATCAGCAAAGGGACGGCGACGAGGATCATGACCAGAACCGCCAGTGCCGCGTTGGTCGCGCTGGGCTCCATGAGCAGAACCCCGACGGCGGCCGCGAGCCCGGGCACCATGGACCCGCCTGCGAGCAGCGCGTAACCTCGGCTGCGGAAATTCGGCATCCATACGGCCCTGGCGCCGTTCTTCGTCTCGATGACGCGCAAGCGTGACTCGCCCCCTGCTTGTGGCACTCCCCTGACTCGTGTGCCCCGTACGCACCAAGCCGAAGCCAATATCCCGCTCGCGTTCTCGGGTGTCAACGTAAGAAGCGCGCGGACCTGGGAATCGAAATCGGTGGTCGTGTGGGCATGGCCGTGCTTGAATGCCGCCGTGGGCTTGGGCGCGGGGGAACTGCTGGCAGCGCACGATCGGAGCCTGCGCGGCCACGTGCCGGTGCCGGCACGGTTCGGCACCGTCGTCGAACATATAGGGCCACTGATTCTCACGCACTATGGCACGCACTGCACCGTCGACCACCGTGCCCTGGACGCGGGTGATTCGGCCTCGGCCGCACGGCTTACGGAATCGGTGCAGGAGTCCGCAGCCGCACGCGTGGAGCCCGTGGAGTGGCGCGTGTTCGCCCACGACGCGGCCGCCTCGCATCTGAGCGCCGTGCTCGACGCGGCGGGATTCACCGTGGGCGGCGAACGCAGCGTCCTGATCGGCGAGGTCACGGAGCTGGATTTCCCTCAGCCGCAGGCGGAGTGGAAAGTCGAGTCCGTCCGCTGGGACGAACCACAGGTGCTGCAGGCGCTCGATCTGTCCGCCCGCTCCGGCCCCCATCGGGTCCCCTTGGCGGCCTGGTACGAGCTGGGCTCCGCCCCGTATTGGGATGTCGATGTCCGTGTACTGACCCGCGCGGGGAAGGTCGCCGCGGCCTGCTGGCTGGAGAACGTGCGGGGCACCGAGTTCGTGACGCTCGGCGGTTTGACCGCGGCCCGCCCCGAGCTGCTGGCACGACTGCCGCTGTGGCGGTTCCGGCTGCCGGCGAAGCGGTTCCTGGTCGCCGACGCCGACGCCGACACCGACACCGACGGATACGCCGACGGGGAGGTGCGCAGCGTTCTGCTTTCCGCCGGGTTGCGCGAGGTCACGTCCGTCCGATCCCACCGCTGGACCCCGCCGGGCGAGCCCGCCACGAGTGTGCCGGCGAGGCGCTCCCGCCACGACGCGGACACCAGGCGGATCGCGAAGCGCGGCGAGGCCCGAATCGGGTTCGACTATGCCGGCGGCAGCGGGCGCTACAACCCGCCGATGGACTCGCGCCGCTGGTTCTACGGGATGCTCGACGGCCCGGACGATCCGGCGATCGCGGCCGTGGAGGGCGTCATCGAGCGGGGCCTGCGCGCCTGCGTCCGGCCCGGCGCATGGGTGTACGAGTGCCGCCCCTATCTCAACGGCTGGGAGTTCGACCCGCACCGCGTCGGCGGCCCGGGTCAGCTCCCCTGGCCGGGATGCGCGGTCGCCGACTCCGAGTTCCAGTTCCTCACCACCGCCGACGCCCGCCTCGGCACCTTCGGCCACTACGTCGAACAGACCCTCGTCGTCTTCGGGGACGGTCTGCTCGCGCAGGTCGCGGACGACTTGGACCGGATCCTGGGCGGCGGGTCCTGGGCCTTCGGCTGAGGACGGGGCCGCGCGGCGCAGCTGCTTTCCACTCGCTAAATAATCTTCGAACTCATACAACCGGACTCATGGCTCATGCGTGACAGCTGTGCGAGCGCCACAGGGGACGCTTCGTCCGGGAGGGAATCACCATGAGCAAGAGTGCTATCGGCATCACGCTGCTGTCCGCCGCCGTCCTCGGCGCTGCCGCTGCCTGCGCCGGACCGGCGCCGGCTTCGAACCCGACCACGAGCGCGGCGTCTGCTTCTCCTTCACCTGCGACGACCGCGGCCGCGCCCGAGGCGTCCGGCATCACGGCCACGTTCGCGACGGCCACGTCCGCGACTGCCACGTCCGCGACTTCCCTGGCAGCCGCCACGTGGGCGCCGAAGCCGGGCACGTATGTGGCGGGGGCGTGGCTCGCGGTCGAGCAGATGCCGTTGTACCGGGCCGGGGTGACGGCGTGGGCGTACAACACGTTCAACTACGGGACCCGTCTCGGTGGTCACGTTTATCTGTCCCCTGCCGGTCACCTCACGGACTGGTGTGACGAGGAGATGAGCTACTCCGGCGACCTGACCGGTCTGGAGAAGGGCCTGGCCGGTTCCCAGTATCAGGCCTTCACCGGTCCCAACTCCGACAAGGTGCTGCCCAACGGCACCATCCCGTACCTCACGGCCCAGAGCGCGTACTTCTACGGCGGTGCCGCCGAGGCCCAGGCCGCGATGGACGGGCTGGCCGCCGACTTCGCGGGGTGCGCGGCCAGGGGCACCGGTACCGACCCGACCACCGGCAGTTCTCTGGTCGCCACGACCGAGCGGACCGTGGCGCAGTCGGGTGCGGAGTGCTGGAGCCTGTTGTTCTCCGGCAGGAGCAGCACGCGCAACGGCGGCACCCTCGACCACGACTGCTTCGTCCGGTCCGGCGACGTGATCGAGGAGGTCCACCTCCACGACAACGAGGACGGTTCCTTCACCACCCAGAGCTTCGCCGCCGTCGACAGCACCTTGATTTCCGAGCTCCGGCAGGACCTGCGCGCCTACCCCGGAAACTGACACTCGACCGGACCTCGCCCACCGCAGCCGCGCCCGGCGCCCCACGGCCGCCGGCGCGGCTGCGCGTCGCCGTACCTCGCGCGGAGCAAGGCACGTGGCCGCGGGACTCGAGGGTGGCTGCGGCCATCTCTATATAAGGGGCCCGGAAAGCCGTACCATTCCTGCTGCCGTGTGGTGGTGGTCCCACGGCTCTTGGGTGTGGATCAGGGCACGTGCATGGGCATGTACGTGTACGTATGTTTCGGTGCGGGAGTGCGTCGTGGATGTGGTGTCCCTGTGGCCGTTGACCGCGCGTGCGGCCGAGCTCGAGGTGTTCGGCCGGGTGTGGGGCACCGCCAGGGGGCGGTCCGTGGTCGTGTTCGGGTCGGCCGGGGTCGGCAAGACCCGGCTGGCCGAGGAGTTCCTCAGGCGGGCCGCGCCGGGCGGGGTGCCGAGGGTGCGGGCCACGGCGTCGGCGGCCGCGGCGCGGGTTCCGCTGGGCGCGATCGCGCACCTGCTGCCGGCCGGGGTGGATCTGGCCGATCCGGTGCGCGGGTTCGCGCAGGTGGCGAGCGTGCTCGGCGGGTCGGGGCCGGCCCGGGTGGTGATGGTGGACGATCTGCACTGGCTGGACGCCGCCTCGGCCATTCTGCTGCGCCAGCTGCTGGACGCCGGGTCGATCCGGCTGATCGGCACGGTGCGGGCCGGGGAGCCGGTGAACGAGGCGGTCGAGCTGTTGTGCGCCGACGACGCGGTGTGCCGGATCGACCTCGCGGCCTTCAGCCTGCCCCAGGTCGAGCAGGTGGTGCGGGCGGCGTTGGGCGGCGTGGTGGGGCGCCAGACGGTGCGCAGGCTGCACGACTCCAGCGGTGGCAATGCCCTGTATCTGCGGGAGCTGGTCTCCGGCGCCCTGGCCGCGGGCGCGTTGGCCAGTGACGGGGAGATCTGGGAGCTGGCCGAGGGGCGGATGGCCGGGACCCCGCGCCTGGTCGAGCTGATCGACGCCCGGTTGCGCTCGGCCGGGCCGCAGGGCCGCGCGGTGCTGGAGCTGCTGGCCTTGTGCGAGCCGGTGCCGCTGGCCGACGCCGAGGCGGTGGCCGGGATGGACGCCCTGGTGGACCTGGAGGCGGCCGGGCTCATCCGCACCCGCACCGACCGCTTGGGCACCGAGCTCTCGCTCGCGCATCCCCTGTACGCGGAGGTGATCCGCGCCGACATCGCGCCGCTGCGGCGTCGCAGGCTGCTGCTGGAGCAGACCGGCCGGGCCCGGGCCGACGGCGCCGCGCACGGTCTGGACACCCGGCGGATCGCGGCGTGGCAGCTGGAGGCGACCGGGCAGGCCGAGCCCGCGCTGCTGATCGAGGCCGCCGCGCTGGCCCGGCACGCCCACGACTACGTGCAGGCCAGGGATCTGCTCCAGGCGCTGGCCGAGGACGACCACACGACCTCGACCCGGGTGATGCTCGGGGAGGCGCTGTGGCAGCTCGGCGACGCGGTGAAGGCCGACGCGGTCCTGGCCGCGGCGGCGTCCGCGGCGACCGACGAGTACGAGTTCCTCGCCGTCACGATGACGCGCGCCGCCAACCGGTTCTGGGGCGAGGGCGACCGCCGCGGCACCTTCGAGCTCTTCGAAGCGGCCAGGGACCGGGTCACCGACCCGGCGTGTCTCAAGAGCCTGCGCCACGTCGAGGGGACGATGCGGATCAGCGCGGGCGATCCCCGGCGCGGGCTGGCGCTGCTCGAGGATCTCGCCGAGGAGGTCGAGGGCGCGGGCGACCCGGTCGCCTGGCTGAACGCGGCCTCGGCCATCCCGGCCGGGCTCTCCCACGTCGGACGTACCGCCGAGGCCATGGCCTGGGCCGAGCGGGCCCACCGGGTGCATCTGGGGATCGCCGACAAGGTCCTGTTCGCGCACCCGGCGTCGCAGCTGATCTCCGGCGTCGTCGCGCTGACCGCCGCGGGGCGCCTGGCCCAGGCGCGTGAGACGGCGGAGGCGGCCGGCGCCGAGCTGGCCGAGGCCCACGCACCGGCCATCAGAGTGTGGATGATCGTCTATCTCGGCTGCCTCGAACTGCTGGCCGGCCGGGTCGCGGACGCACGCCGTTGGTTCGCCGAGGTCGCCGCCCTCGCCCGCGGCCTGTCGCGCACCAGCGCGATGAATCTGGCGCTGGTCGGCCTGGCCCTGTCCGCCGCGCTGCTGGGCGACGTCGATGCCGCCGAACTGGCCGCCGCCGAGGCGAACGCGCACCCGATTCAGCCCGCCTTCGGCCACTGGAACGCGCTCGCCGAGGCGTGGCTGCACGTCGCTCACCGCCGCGACCCGCGCGAGGCCCGATCGCTGCTGGCCGACGCGGCCGAGCGGGCACGTGACAGTGGCCTGCTGCTCGGTGAGGCGCTGCTGCTCGCCGACCTGGCGCGGCTGGGCGGCGCCGCGCAGGCCGCGCCGCGGCTCGCCGAGATCGCAGAGTTCTTCGACGGCGCGCTGATTCCGGCGCTCGCGCATCTGGCCGCCGCGTTGGCCGCGGACGAGCCGGCGCCGCTGCTCGCGGCGGCCGGTGAACTCGCCGCGCTCGGCGCCGACCTGATGGCGGCTGAGGCGGCCACCGCCGCGGGCGCCGCGTACACCAGATCGGGCGACCCGCGCCGGGCGGCCGCCGCGGCCCAGGACGCCCGCCGCCACCTCGAACGCTGCGGCCAGGACCATCCGCGCACGCCGCTGCTCCAGGTGTCCCAGGCCACCGCGTCACTCACCGAGCGCGAACGCGAGATCGCCCAGATGGCCGCGCACGGCATCCCCAGCCGGGAGATCGCCGAGACGCTGCACGTGTCGGTGCGCACCGTGCAGAACCACCTGCAGCGCGCGTACACCAAACTCGGCGTCACCAACCGGGGGGAGCTCACCCGCGCGCTGCGCTGATCACGGACCATGGACCGCCTTATGCCGGACGCCTGAAGTCGGACCGCCGCGTGCGGTCACCCGGCACGATGCTCGCAGCGCCCGCCGCGGCGGGCGTGAGTAGCGGTTACTCATCTCGCCGATTGCGCCCGTGCCTACACTGAGCGTGGGTGGGTGGGCCGCTCCTGGAGGG
>NZ_JAGSOG010000332.1 GCF_018139695.1 Actinospica durhamensis
GGCTCATCGGGTGCTCCCGGAGGCGGTCTGCGTCGGCTTCGGGCTGGTACTCGGCGTCCCCGAGGCGGTCGGGGACGCCGACGCGCTCGGCTTGGCGCCCGAGGACGCCGTGGCGGTGGCCGACGCGGCGGCCGTCGGGGTCGGCTTCGGCGTGGGCGACGGGCTCGGCGCCGGGCTCGCGACACCGAGCACGGCGCCGGTGGTCGGGTTCAGGAAGGCCGGCTGCGGGTTGGGCACCAGCCCCTGGGCGGCCGCGGCGGAGGCCAGCGCGCCCGGCGCGGAGAGCCCGGACAGCTGCTGGGAGAGCTGCTGCTCACGGTCCGTCAGCTGCGCCTGGCGCTGCTCGGCCTTCTGCGTCCTGATCGAGTTCTCGCCCATCGCCGTGTTCAGCGAGAGCAGTGCGATCAGGCCCGCCGCGAGCACGCCGAGCACCAGCAGCGCGAACGGGATCGCGGAACGCCGCCCGGCCCAGCCCTCGATCACGGCCAGCCGCGGCCCCGGTCCTCTTCTCGACGGTCGCTCAGCCATGACGGCCAGTATCGCCTACCCGGATGAGACTGTGCGTCAGCGGGCGCGTCCGGCGCGGTGAGCATGCGACCCCTGACACCCCCTGATGGAGCGTCAGGCGTCCAGCCGGGCCCGCACCGAACCGGTCCTGACCCGCTCGGCCACCCGGAACTTCGCCGAGGCCGCGCGCGGGTTCGCCGCGAGCTCCTCGGCCGTCGGCTCCTGCGCGCCGCGGGTGAGCAGCCGCAGCACCGGCTCGGTGCCGGGCGGGGCGATCGGCAGCCCGCGCGGCGCGGTGGACTCGGCGCCGGCCGCGAACACCCGCTTGACCCAGCGGTCCTCGAGCGAGTGGTAGGAGAGCACGGCCACCCGCCCGCCCACCGCGAGCAGGTCCACCGCGCGCGGGACGGCCCGACCGAGCACCTCGAGCTCCCCGTTCACCTCGATCCGCAGCGCCTGGAAGGCGCGCTTGGCCGGGTGCCCGCCGGTGCGCCGGGTGGCGGCCGGGATGGCGCTGCGCACCAGTTCCGCGAGCACGCCGGTGCGCTCGATCGGCGCGCGCTCGCGCTCGGCCACGATGGCCTGGGCGACGCGCTTGGCGAAGCGCTCCTCGCCGTAGTCGCGCAGGATCCGGGCCAGGTCCCCGACCGGGTAGGTGTTGACGACCTCGTACGCGGTCAGCGGCGCGGTCTGGTCCATCCGCATGTCCAGCGGGGCGTCGTAGGCGTAGGCGAAGCCGCGCTCGCGCATGTCCAGCTGCATCGAGGAGACCCCGAGGTCGAACAGCACCCCGTGTACGCGCTTGACGCCGCGTTCGGCGAGCACGTCCGGCAGCTCGTCGTAGACCGCGTGCACGGCCTCGAACCGGTCGCCGAACCGGGCCAGCCTGGCCCGGGAGCGCACCAGCGCCTCCGGGTCGCGGTCCAGCCCGAACAGCCGCGCGTCCGGATAGCGCTCGAGCAGCGCCTCGCTGTGCCCGCCGAGGCCGAGCGTGCAGTCGACCAGCACCGCCGCGCCCACCGTGTCCGCCACGTCGAGTGCCTCGACGCACTCGGTCAGCATGACCGGGACGTGCGGAGCCCTGGGGGCGTCCGCAGCCTCGGCCGAATCCAGCCCGTCCACCGCTGCCGCCACCGTTCTTCTCGTGCTCACGCCGTGCTCCGGCGCCCGATCCCGCCCCGGAGCACTCTACAAGCCGATCAGGCGGTGTCCCGGCGCACCAGCTCCACCGGCAGTATCACCGCGGCCGGCTCCTGCCCGTCGAGCAGCGCGAGCAGCAGCCGGACCATCTCCTCGCACACCCGCTTGAACGGCTGGCGCACCGTGGTGAGCCCGGGCCGTCCGGCCGAGGCGGCCGGGGAGTCGTCGAAGCCGACCACGGCCACGTCCCCGGGCACCGAGCGCCCGGCCCGCTCCAGCGCGTCCAGGGCGCCGCGGGCCATCAGGTCCGAGGCGACGAACACGGCGTCGAGGTCCGGCGCGCGGCGCAGCAGGTCCTCCATGGCGGCCTGCCCGGAGACCCGGGTGTAGTCGCCGTGCACGATCAGGTTCTGGTCGTAGCCGATCCCGGCCTGGGACAGGGCCTCGCGGTACCCGGCCAGCCGGTCCCGGCCGCCGGGGGTGTCGAGCGGACCGGTGATCGTGGCGATCCGGCGCCGGCCCAGACCCGCGAGGTGCGCGGTGGCCAGCCGGCCGCCCTCGGCCTCGTTCACCGCGACGTAGGCCAGCTCCTGCTCGTGCCCGATCGGCAGGCCGCAGGCCACGGTCGGGATGCCGAGCGAGGCCAGCCGCCCGATCACCGGGTTGCCGGCGTGCGTGGAGACCAGCAGCGCGCCGTCGATGTGGCCGCCGGAGATGAAGCGCACCACCCGCTCGCGGTCCGGCTCGCTGTCCGCGATCGAGAGCAGCAGCGGCATGTCGTGCGCGGCCAGCGCCTGGGTACAGCCGCGCAGCAGGACCTGGAAGTTGGGGTCCTCGAAGAACTTCTCCTGCGGTTCGGACAGGATGAAGGCGACCGACCCCGAACGCTGCGTCACCAGCGAGCGGGCGTGCGTGTTGACCACGTACCCGGTCTGTTTTATCGCCTTGTTCACGGCGGCGAGCGCCGCGGGCGAGACGTTGATCCCGCCGTTGAGTACGCGGGAGACGGTGCCGCGGGATACTCCCGCGGCCGCCGCCACGTCCTCGATCGTCGGGCGCCTTCGCCCGCTGTCGACGACCACTTATGCCCCCATCGCATTCTTCGTGCCCGCACGACGCCCACGCGTCGGCCGGACGCCGCCCGCGCCGCTCACTTTACCGACCCCGCCGTCAGATCGACCCGCCAGAAACGCTGGAGCAGGAAGAAGAGCACGATCAGCGGCAGGATCGAGAGCAGCGCGCCGGTGATGGCCAGACTGTAGAGCGAAGGCTGCGAGGTGCCCGCGTCGAGCAGGGTGAAAAGGCCCACCGTGAGCGGGTACTTGTTCTCGCTGCTGAGCATCAGCCAGGGCAGCAGGAAGTTGTTCCAGATGGCCACGAACTGGAACAGGAAGACCGTCACCAGACCCGGCGTCATCATCGGCAGCGCGACCCGCAGATAGGTGCGCCACTCCGGCGAACCGTCCATCCGCGCCGCCTCAAGCACCTCGTCCGGCACCGAGGAGCCGGCGTAGATGCGGGCGAGGTAGATGCCGTAGGGCGAGATGATCGAGGGGATCAGCACCGCCCAGTAGGTGTTGGCCAGGCCGATCTTGGCCACCAGCAGGTACTGCGGGATCGCGAGCACCACGGCCGGCACCAGCATCCCGATCAGGATCATGGTGAACAGGAAGCCCTTGCCGCGGAAGCGGTACTTGGCGAAGCCGTACCCCGCCGTGGCCGAGACCGCGGCGGACAGGATGGCGCCGCCGCCGGCGTAGATCGCCGAGTTGGCCAGCCAGTTCCAGAACACCCCGCCGTTGTACTGGGTGAGCAGGTCGAAGTTGGACACGAAAGAGCCGGCCGGACGGAACGGGGCCATGCTGCCGAGCTGGGTGTTGGTCTTCGTGGTGGCGATCAGCAGCCAGATGATCGGCAGCAGCGTGTAGAGCGCGCCCAGCAACAGCACCGCGGTCGGCACGATCGAGGTGCGCCGACCCCGGCGCGGGGCCGTGCCCTGGGCGGTGGTCGTCAAGAAGGTCATGATTTCGCCTCCCCTCCGAAGATCTGGCGGTTGGTCAGCCGCAGCACCGCGACCGACAGGACGAACATCAGCAGCGCGATGACGATCGACTCGGCCGAGCCGAGGTAGACGTCGTTGGCGGTGTAGGTGTCGCGGTAGATCGTCATCAGCGGGGTCCAGGTGCTCGAGACGCCGCCGTAGGAGATCTGGTGCATGGCGTAGGGCTCGTTGAACACCTGCAGGGTCGCGATGGTGGAGAAGATCGCGGTCATGATGACGGCCGGGCGGATCATCGGCAGCTTGATCCGCAGCGAGATCTGGCGCTCGTTCGCCCCGTCGAGCCGGGCGGCCTCGTAGGCCTCCTGCGGCAGCGAGCGCAGGGCGGTGTAGAGCACCATCATGTTGAAGCCGGTCCCGCCCCACACGCCGATGTTGGCGACGGACAGGAACACGATGTGCTGCCCGAAGAAGTTGATCCCGGAGATCCCGAACAGCTCGTTGAGGGTCGAGTTGATCGGCGAGAACGCGGGCAGGTACATCATGCCCCAGATGATCGAGCCGATCAGCGTGGGCACGGCGTACGGCAGGAAGATCGCGATCCGGCCGAAGCGCTGGAACCGGACCCGCTGCGCGTCCAGGATGAGCGCGAACAGCACGGCCAGGCCCAGCATGACCGGGATCAGGATGCAGCCGTAGAGCAGCGCGCGCAGCACGCTCTGCCAGAACTCGCCGTCGTGCAAGACGGTGGTGTAGTTGGAGAATCCGGCCGATACCTGCTTGCGCGCGTTGGCTCCCAGGCCCAGGCCCATGACCTGGGTCTTCTGCGTGCTGAGGTAGACGGTGTAGCCGAGCGGCACCAGGAAGACGGCGACGAACAGCACGACGGCGGGGGCGACGAAGAGGTAGGGCGAGCGGCGCGGCTCAGGGCTGTGCCGCTTGCCCGGGCGAGCCCGCCGCGTCCGGGACACGGACGCGGCGGACTGCTCGTCGTACAGGGAGGTGACGGTGCTCATCGTCTCAGGGACTCAGGACCCGCTGATGGTGAAGTTGGCCGACTTCATGTCCGCGATCACCGAGTTCTGGAGCTTGTCCAGGGCGGAGAGGTAGCCCGCCTCGGTCTTCACGGTGGAGGCGAAGTCGTCCCCGAAGTCGCTGTAGGCGACGTTCACGTCCGGGCCCCAGGTGGCGGCCGCGGTCGACGCGGAGAACTGCTTGGCCAGCGTGTAGAAGTCCGACTGGTTCATGAAGCTCGAGGCCGGCAGGGAGGAGCTGGACTCGGCCGAGAGCGAGGCCGGGTAGATGCTGCCGTCCTTGACCAGCAGGTCGGTGCCCTGGCTGGACTGGTTGAGCCAGGCGATGAACTCGGCGGCCTGCTGCGCGTGCTTGGAGTCGGAGGTCACCGAGGTGGCCGAGCCGCCCCAGGCGCCGTCCACGTCGTCGCCGGCGGCCCACTGCGGCAGCTCGGCCATGGCCCAGTCGCCGGAGGTGTTCGCGGCCTGCGAGGCCAGGTCGCCCGGCGCCCACACCGCGGAGATCCAGGAGGCGTACTCACCGGAGGAGAAGGACTTGTCCCAGCTCGCGGTCCACGCGGTCTGCGAGTCCAGCGCGCCCTCCTGCACCAGGTTGCCCCAGTAGGAGGCGACCTTCTGCGAGGCGGTGGAGTTGATGCCGACCGACCAGCTGGTGCCGGAGGTGGACCACCACTGCGCGCCGGCCTGCTGGCTCAGCCCGGAGAACAGGCCCGCGTCGGTGGTGACGGTGTCGCCCATGTAGATGCTCGGGTCGTCCTTGTGCAGCTGCACAGCCTCCGACGCATACTGCGCCCAGGTGGTCGGCACGGCCAGGTTGTACTTCTTGAAGACGTCCGTGCGGTAGAAGAACGCGAGCGGCGCGGCGTCCTGCGGCACACCGTAGAGCTGGCTCTGGCCGAGCGTGACCTGGTTCCACAGGCCGCTCGGGAAGTCGCTCTTGAGGTTGGAGTCGTACGAGGAGATGTCGGCCAGGTAGTTGTTGGTCACCATGGTCGGCAGCGACTGGTACTCGATCTGGGCGATGTCGGGCATGTCGCCGGCCTTGCCCGCCGTCAGCAGCTTCGCCAGCTCCGCGTCACCGCCCGCGGCCTCGGTGAACTTGATCTGTATGTCCGGGTGGGACTGATTCCACACGGCCACGACCTTGTCCATGTTGGGCACCCAGGACCAGAAGGTCAGTGTCACCTTCGAGTTCGAGTTCGAGCTCGAGCCGGTGTTGGTACTGCCGGAAGAGGAACAGCCGGCGACGAGCGCGGTCGCGGCGAGGGCGCACACGGCACCCTTCGCGGGGCGAGGGAACTTCATCGTCCACTCCTGTCGGTGTGAAGCTGAGGGTTAAGGGTGGCTCACGCAAGTGCAGCGGTTGTGAACGCTCCCAGACTCGTGACAGAATCCCTCACTGTCAAGTGGTGGTGTGCCGCCGCACCGGCGTGCTACTACTTCGTTATCGTTCCGTGAGCGCTCCCACTCTCCTCACCGCCGTGATCCGTGGGAGCGTTCACGGGACGCGCCCCTGTCCGCCCCCGCATCCCCGGTGCAGCAAGGAATCCGCCCATGAACCAGACGGCCAGCCCGCCGGCCGCCCCCTTCGCCCGGCTCGCCTACGGCGCGGACTACAACCCGGAGCAGTGGCCCGAGGAGGTGTGGGCCGAGGACGCACGGCTGATGCGCGAGGCCGGGGTGAACCTGGTCAGCCTCGGCATCTTCGCCTGGGCCCTGCTCGAGCCGGAGCCCGGCGTTTTCGATTTCTCGTTGTTGGACAAGGTGATCGCGCAGCTGGCCGGAGCCGGGGTGGACGTGGACCTGGCCACCCCGACCGCGGCCGCGCCCAACTGGTTCCTGACCGCGTATCCGCACGTCCGCCCGGAGACCGAGGACGGGGTGGTGCTGGCCGGATCCTCCCGGCAGACCTACTGCCCGCACTCCCCCGAGTACCGCGAGGCCTGTCTGCGGATCGCCGACAAGCTCGCCGAGCGGTACGCCGCACACCCCGCCGTGACCATGTGGCACGTGCACAACGAGTACGGATCCCCCACCGGGGCTTGTTACTGCGCTGTGTCCGCACAGGCCTTCCGGGTGTGGCTCAAGGCGAAGTACGGCACGCTCGAGGCCCTCAACACCGCGTGGACGGCCACCTTCTGGGGCCAGCTCTACACCGCCTGGGAGCAGATCGACACCCCCAAGCGCACCCCCATGGCGGACGTGAACCCGGTGCACCGCCTCGACTTCGCCCGGTTCACCTCGGACACCACCCTCGAGCTCTACACCGGCCAGCGCGACGTGATCAGGGCCCGGCTGGCCGCGGTCGGGCGCGCCGAGACCCCGGTGACCACCAACTTCCAGCTGATCAACTGCAAGGCGCTGGACTTCTGGAGCTGGGCCCGCGAGGTCGACATCGCGGCGAACAACCACTACCTGACCGCCGAGGCCCCGGACAACCAGATCGAACTGGCGCTGTGCGCGGACTTCACCCGCTCCATCCGCGGTGGCGAGCCGTGGCTGGTGATGGAGCACTCCACCGGCGCGGTGAGCTGGCAGCCGCGGAACCTGGCCAAGCGCCCGGGCGAGATGCGTCGCAATACCCTGTCGCACGTGGCCCGGGGCGCGGACGGCGCGATGTTCTTCCAGTGGCGCGCCTCGCGCGGCGGCGGCGAGAAGTTCCACTCCGCGATGCTGCCGCACGGCGGCACCGGCACCCGGATCTGGCGCGAAGCGGCCGCCCTCGGCGCGGATCTCGCCGCGCTGGAGCAGGTCGCGGGCTCGCGCGTGGCCGGGGCGAGCACCGCGGTGCTGTGGGACTGGGAGTCGTGGTGGTCGCTCGAGCAGGTCTTCCGCCCGTCGGTGGACCTGGCGTACAAGCCGCGGCAGCTGGAGTTCTACGAGCAGCTCTGGCGCGCGCACGTGCAGGTCGACTTCGCCCACCCGGGCGCGGATTTGTCCGGCTACCGCCTGGTGGTCGTCCCGCAGATGTACCTGTGCCGCGAGCAGTGGGCCAAGAACCTGCGCGACTACGTGGCCGGCGGCGGCACGCTGGTGGTGTCCTACTTCTCCGGGATCGTGGACGAGGACGACGCGGTCTACCTCGGCGGCTACCCGGGCGTGCTGCGCGACCTGCTCGGCCTGACCATCGGGGAGTTCCTGCCGCTGCACGCCGATCGCGAGGTCGCGCTCACCGGCGGGGGCACCGGGCGGATCTGGTCCGAGGAGATCGCCCTGCACGGGGCCGAGGCGCAGCGGGTCTTCGCCGAGGGCCCGGCGGCCGGCGGACCGGCGGTGACCAGACACCGCGTCGAGGAGGGGACGGCGTGGTACCTGGCGACGAGCCCGGATCCGGCGACCCTGCGCGAGATCCTGCGCGCGGCGGCCGCGGACGCGGGCGTCGCCTTCGACACGCAGACCCCGGACACCCTCGAGCTGGTGGAGCGCGCCTCCCCGGACGGCGACCGGTACCTGTTCGCGATCAACCACGCGGACGAGCCGGCCGAGTTCCCGGCCTCGGGCACGGACCTGCTCACCGGTGAGGTGTTCGCCGGCTCAGCCACGGTGCCCGCGGGCGCGGTCCGGGTGGTCAAGCTCGAGGCCTGAGTCCGCATACGAGAACGGCCCCGCGGGATTCGCGGGTTCTAACGATCCTCGCAACACCCTGGATCCAGGGAGTTGCGGGGATCGTGGATTTTGAGGGGTTGAAGGCGAGGTTCTTCGAGGCGCTGGATCGGGAGGAGGGCAGTGTCTCGGGTGCGGCCCGGGTGGTCGGGGTGAGCCGTCACACGGCGGCCGGATGGGCGCGGAAGGCCGGTGTCCGTGGTCGTGGGAAGACGGGAACGGGCGGGCAT
>NZ_JAGSOG010000333.1 GCF_018139695.1 Actinospica durhamensis
TGACCGTGGTCAGGGGCGGGTAGGGCTGCGCCGGCGCGGCGGACTTGCCGCCCTGCAGCAGCGCGAGCACCACCACGACCACACCGACCCCGAACAGCCCGGAGATCAGCACCTCCACCGTCTTGCGGACCCGCCCGTGCTCGCGACGGCGGCCCCTGTGGCTCATCCGGCCTCCCGATCGCTGTGTTCTGATGTGCGAATCCGCCCGGTTCCGCGCAGAGAAGTCTCGCCTATCGGCGCGGGCCGCGGGGGCGTTTTGCCGAATCTTTCGGTGCGGAAACCCGCCACCCGTACGGGGGATCACGGCCGCCCGCAGCGGGCGGGCCCGGCCAAATGCCGAGCCCCCGCCCGGATGCGAAGGGGCGGGGGCTCGGCTGCCCTGACAGCGCGAGGCGCACAGGTCGGTCGGCGCGGTCGCGCACGGCCGCGGGAGCGCGCGGGGTGCGCACGCTCGGTCCTCGCCGGCGGCGGGGCGCCACCGGATACGGCGGCGCCCGTGCGTGCGGCTGCGACGGGGCGGCGGTGTGACCGGCGTCGGCGCGGCAGTGCCCTGCGGCACCGCGTGACGGCGACGGCCAGCGCCGAAGCCCCTTCGTCAGCGCTCAACGAAGAGGCGCCGGGCAGGTCACGTGCCGCCCGGCGGTTCGCGCCGAAACTCACCCGGCCAGGGGATTGCTCTGTTTATCCTTTTGTTCCTCAGCGGCTGAGTTTCGGCAGCACCTCGCGGCCGAAGGCCTCGATCCACTCGCTCTGGTTGCGGCCCACGTTGTGCAGGTAGATCCGGTCGAAGCCGAGGTCGAGGTAGCGCTGGATCTCGGCCCGGTGCGCGTCCGGGTCCGCCGAGATGACCATCCGGCCCTCGAAGTCCTCCGGCCGCACCAGCTTCGCCATCTGCTCGAAGTGGTAGGGCGAACGGATGTCGCCCTTGTCGAACTTCATCCCGCCGTTGGGCCATTCGAGGACCGCGTTCGCCAGCGCCTGCTCGTCCGTGGGCGCCCAGGACAGGTGCAGCTGGAGGATCTTCGGCATCGTGTCCGGGTCCTTGCCCGCCTCGCGCGCGCCCTCGGCGAACTTGCCCAGCACCATCTCGATCTTCGCCGGGGCCGCGCCCGGGGTGATGATGCCGTCGGCCAGCTTGCCGGTGCGCTTGGCGTTGAGCGGCCCCGCGGTGGCGATGTAGATCTCCGGGTCCTGCTCCGGCACGGTCCAGAGCCGGCAGGTCTCCAGGGTGAAGTACTTGCCCGCGTGCTTGACCTCCTTGCCGGTGTGCCCGCTGGTGAACAGCTTCTTGATGATCTCCACGGCCTCGAACATCCGGGCGCTGCGCTCCGGGCCCTCCGGCCAGTAGCCGCCCACCACGTGCTCGTTCAGGGCCTCGCCGGCGCCGAGGCCGAGCCAGTGCCGACCCGGGTACATCGCCGCGAGCGTCGCCGAGGCCTGCGCCACGATCGCCGGGTGCATCTTGAACGACGGGCAGGTCACGCCGGGGCCGAGGTCCCCGGTCGTGCGCGCGCCGATCGCGGTCAGCACGTTCCAGACGAACGGCGCCTGCCCCTGCCGCGGCACCCACGGCTGGAAGTGGTCGGCGGCCATGACGCCGGTGAACCCGGCCGCCTCGGCCTGCGCGCTGTAGTCGGTCACCTCGATCGGGCCGAACTGCTCGAGCATGGCCGCGTAGCCGATGTGGGCGGAAGACATGTGCTCTCTCCTGACGTCCCGTCCGTTGATCTGTCCGGCCCACTCTAACCGCGCCCGCGCTCCGTCCCGTCGGCGAGTGGATGATGTGACTACTTGTCGTCGGACTTCGGAATTGTCTTGACTCGTCCCCCACGGGGTACTGTCGTCCCATGCGGCTCGACCATGTTTCTTACGCCGTCGAACTCGACGCGTTCTCCTCCACCGTCTCCCGGATCGGCTCCCTGCTCGGCGCGTCCTTCCGGGACGGCGGCGTGCACCCCCGCTTCGGCACCCGCAACGCGATCCTCCCGCTGCCCGACGGCGCCTACGTGGAGGTCGTGGCCCCGCTCGAGCACCCGGCCACCGAATCGGCCCCGTTCGGCCGCGCGGTCAAGCGCCGGGCCCGGCTCGGCGGCGGCTGGCTCGGCTGGGTGGTCGGCGTGGACGACCTCGGCGCGTTCGAGAAGCGCCTCGGGCGCGAGGCCGCCGAGGGCCACCGGCGCCGCCCCGACGGCCAACTGCTGCAGTGGCACCAGATCGGCGTGCTCGAACTCATCGACGACCCCCAGCTGCCCTACCTGATCAGCTGGGACTGCCCGGACGCGCTGCACCCCTCGGCCGGCGCGGACGCGCTGCCGGACATCGAGCAGCTCGAGATCGCCGGCGACCGGGACGCGGTGCTCGCCTGGCTCGGCGACGTCGACCGCGACCCGCTGCCCGAGCTGAAGGTCAACTGGCTCGAGCCGGCCGACCTGCGCAACGCCTACGACGAGGCCGGGCTGGTCGCCGTCGACTTCCGCACCGCCTCCGGCAGCGTCCGGATCGACTGACGCCGCGTCACCCCGCCGCCGGGCTCGCGCCCGGACCCACTCCCGGACTCACCCCCGGGCTCGGCGGCGCGCTGGTGTCCGGGCCCGCGCCCGGGCTCTGGTCCGTGTCCCCGTCCGGGCTCGCGAGCGTCGGCGCCACCGGGAACGGGCGCGGCGGGCCCTCGGTGGCGCACACGGCCGTGCGCGGCGCGCCCGCGTCCACGCTCAGCCGCGGCAACCCCAGATCCACGGCCGCTCCGAGGCCGGTCGGATCCACCGTCAGGTGCAGCCCGCCGGCGTTCAGATCGATGCCCGGCACCAGGTTCGGGCACGACACCCGCTGCGTGGGTGAGGGCGTGGGCGTCGGCGTGGGGCTCGGGGGCGGCGGCGCGGTCGTGTACGGCCGCGGCGCGGGCGCAGGTGGCGGCGTGCTCGCCGCCGCCACCGGCGTCGGCAGGGCGTGCGTCGGCGCGGGGCTCGGGCTCGGCGACGGGGGCGCCGGTACATGCGCGGGCGCGGCCGACGGCGGCTGCGACGCGGGTTTGGCGGCCGGCTGCGGCTGCGGCGGCGATCCGGACAGCGCGTACGCCACCGCGGCCACGACCACCGCCACCGTCGTGCCGGCCGCGAGGACCTGCTGCCGTGGTGTGGCCGAGCGGGCCTTGACCGCCAGTTTCGCGACGATGCCCGCATGCGCGCCGCCGCCGGCCGCTCCAACCGCGGCCGACCCGCCCGTCCACAGCGCGGCGCTCTTGGCCGCGGCCACCGCGCCCACCACCGCCGGGGCGACGATGACGGGCAGGTTCCCGTTGACGTGCTTGAGCATCGCGTACAGCCCGACGCACTCGCTGCAGTGCTTCAGGTGCCCGCGCACCTTCGCCGCCTCGCGCCCGCGCAGCTTCCCGCGGGTGTGGGTGCCGAGGCGTTCGGCGAAGGGCCGGCACGAGGGCGAGCCGATCTCGGTGATGTGAGCCTGCAGATACGCCTGCTTGAGCCCCTCGCGGGCCCGGTAGGCCAGCGCCGAGACCGCCGCCGCGTCGATGCCGAGCTGCGGGGCCAGCTGGGTCGGGCCCTCGCGCTCGACCTCCATCTGCCACAGCACGGTCTGCCAGCGCTCCGGCAGCGACATGAAGGCCAGCCCGGCGAGCGAGCGCTCGAGCGCCGCGATCACCGGGTCCTGATCCTGCTGCGCCGGGGCCAGGTCCACCAGGTCGGGCAGCAGCAGCGTGCGCCGCTCACCCTCGGCCCAGTCCCTGGCCACGTTGCGCATCGCGGTCAGCAGGTACGGGCGGAACGCCTCGCTCGGGCCGTTGCCGTTGCGGATCGCGTAGAGCACGCGGGTGAACGACTCCGCGCTCAGGTCCTCGGCCGCGGCCTCGGAGCGGGTCCAGTACCGGGCATGGCGCAGCGCGGAGGTCCGGTGCCTGCGGTAGAGCGGGTCGAAGGCCTCGAGATCACCGCCGCGCACCCGGTCGATCAGTTCCCGGTCCGGGGGTTCGAGGTCGGTGTCCGGGTCGGTGTAGCTGTGGTGCGGGTCCATGGCGCGGGTGCGTCCCCCTGACATCTGGTGAGCCGAGCCCTGTTATAGCCCGGCTGATTCCCGCTCGGCCGTGAGATCGACGGGTAATCACCCGATCGGGTCGCTCGGGCCCGCGGTGCTTGACAGGGACTCGTGCCGGTCCTGATAGCGCAGCGCCCGGCGCAGGGCGGACAGCAGCAGCCCCGGGTCGGTCCGGCCGGTGTCCGCCGCCCCCGGCGCCACCAGCCACACCATCCGGGTGCTCTCCCCGATCAGCGGCGGCAGCGCCACCACGTCCCCGTCCGAGGCCACGCGCAGCCCGTGCCGGCGGCACCACCAGGCGAAGCCGGGCTCGGTCTGCAGCGTGGCCGGCGGCAGCAGGAACCCCACCCGGTTGACCTGGACCCGGGCGTCGGCGGCCACCGGACCCACCGGCCGGCCGGAGCGCAGCATCAGGTCGAGTGCGTCAAGGCCTATCGCCATCTGCACGCTGACCAGGTCGAACGCCGTGCCCGCCGGCACCGGCTGGACCCGCGCCGGGTCTCGGTAGCTCGCGCACAGGGCGTAGCCGAGCGGATCGGCGCACCGCGCGCCGCGGGCCGCGCCGGCGGGATCCGGCCGGTCGTACGGCTCGTGCGGGTCGAAGAAGTACGGATCGCACGGGGAAGCGGGCATCGGGTCGTCTCCAGTGGCGAAGGGTGCTGAGGGGGGAGAGCCACGTGCTGAGGACTTCGCCGATGGGGACCATGCTTCCCGCCGAATCTGACGCGCGGACCCGAAAGTCGCCCGTTCGAGTGAATTTCCGCCTGAACGCTGTCAGTGGGGTGCAGTAGCGTGCAACGCATGGACGCCCTCGAGCAGACCGCGAGCACCGGACCGGGCGCCGCGCCCGGCGCCGAGCCGGCCGACGGTCCGGGCGCCGCCGCCGGGCCCGCGGGTCCGGCCGAGCTGGCCTGCGTGGTGGAGTTCATCCTGTTCATCCGGGACGACGGGTTCACCGTGCTGCGCGCCGTGCCCGTCGGCGCCGCCGGGGCCGGACGCGGGGCCGAGCCCTTCGACGCGGCCGGGGTGGAGCTGGCCGGGGTCCGGCCGGGCGAGACGCTGCGGTTGTCCGGCAGCTGGGAGGAGACCAGGCGCCGCGGCCCGCGCCTGGCCGTGCGCGGCTGCGAGCGGCTGCGCCCCGACTCGGTCCGCTCCATCCGCCGCTACCTGGCCTCGGGCCTGGTGCGCGGCATCGGCCCGCTGCTGGCCCAGGCCCTGACCGACCGGTTCGGCGAGCAGACCCTCGAGGTGATCGAGCAGGAGCCGGGGCGGCTCGAGGAGGTCTACGGCATCGGCCGCCGCCGCAGCCGCTGGATCGTCGAGTCCTGGCACGCCCAGGCCGAGATCAGGGAACTGATGGCGGCGCTGCGCGGCTACGGCATCAACCCCCTGCTGGCGGAGCGGCTGCACCGGGACTACGGCTCCACCGCCCGCGAGACCCTCACCCGCCACCCGTACCGCCTGGTCGGCGAGGTCGAGGGGATCGGCTTCGCCACCGCCGACCGGATCGGCCTGGCCCAGGGCGAGTCCCCCACCAGCGCCGAACGGCTCGAGGCCGCGGTGTGGGAGGTGTGCGCCTCCGACGGCCCGCGCTCCGGCCACTGCCACCTGCCCGTCGCCCAGGTGGTGACCGACGCCGCGCAGCTGGCCGACCAGCCGCCGGAGCTGCTGCGGGCCGCGCTCGAGCGCCTCGGCACCGGCAAGACCTCGCCGCTGGTGCTCGAACCCCACCCGGTCACCGCCGAGCCGATCGCCGCGGTCCGGGCCGCCTACCGGGCCGAACGGCGCCTGGCCCGCGACCTCGCCGCGCTCGCCGCCGCCCCCTCCGACCTGCCCCGCGCGGTACGCCGCCTGGTCGAGCAGGACGAGTTCGGCCCCGACCTCGACCAGGGCCAGCGCGAGGCGGTCCGGATGGCGCTGACCCACCCCGTCTCCGTGCTCACCGGCGGCCCCGGCTGCGGGAAGTCCCACACCGTCAGGGAACTGGTGCGCCTGGTGCGGGCCGGCGGCGGCAGCGTCACCCTGGCCGCGCCCACCGGCAAGGCCGCGCGCCGGCTGGCCGAGCTCACCGGCGCGGACGCGATGACGGTGCACCGGCTGGCCGCCGACCCGCACCCGGGCGACGCCGGATCGCTGCCGGGCGCGGCGGGGCCGGTCCCGCGGCACGAGCGCGAACCCGGCTCCGCGCGGGACGCGGAGGCGGCGCCCGAGCCGGACCCGCAGGAGGCCGACACGCTCTTCGGCGCCCGCAGCACCATGGTGCACCTGATCGTGGTCGACGAGGCCTCGATGCTCGACGTCTACCTCGCCGCCCGGCTGACCGCCCGGATCCCGCCGGGCACCCACCTGCTGCTCGTCGGCGACGTCGACCAGCTGCCCTCGGTCGGCCCCGGCGCCGTGCTCGCCGACGTGCTGGCCGTGCCCGGGATCGCCCGCACCACGCTGACCCGGGTGTTCCGGCAGGCCGAGCGCTCCACCATCGTCTCCAACGCGCACCTGATCCGGCAGGGCAGGCTGCCGCAGCTCAAGCGCTCCGACTTCTGGTTCGCCGAGCTCGACGACCCGGAGCGGATCGCCGAGCTCGTCACCGAGATCGCCACCGAGCGGCTGCCGCGCAAGCTCGGCGTGGACCCGGCCAAGGTGCAGGTGCTCTGCCCCGCCCGGCGCGGCGCGGCCGGCGCCGCCCAGGTGGCCCGGATGCTCCAGGAGCGCCTCAACCCGCGGGCCGAGAACGAACCCGAGTACTGGCACGGCCCGCGCGTCTTCCGGGCCGGGGACCGGGTGATCGCCACCCGCAACGACTACGCCCGCGGCGCCCACGGCGTGTTCAACGGCACCCTCGGCACGGTGGTCGACCTGGACCTGCGCGAGGCCGGGCTGACCGTGGAGACCGAGGACGGCGAGCAGATCCGCTACGACCTCGACGATCTCGACGACCTCGGCCACAGCTACGCGCTGACCGTGCACAAGGCCCAGGGCAGCGAGTTCCCGCACGTGGTCGCCCCGCTCACGATGGACGCGCCGCGGCTGCTGACCCGCCGTCTGCTCTACACCCTGGCCACCCGCGCCCGCACCACGGTCGTCCTGGTCGGCCAGCCCCGCGCCCTGCGCCACGCGCTGGACACCCCGGGGCCGGCCCGCGCCACGCTGCTCGCCCCCCGTCTGGCCGCGGCCCTCGCAGAGCTCTGAGGCGGGCGGGGTAATTCAGCTGCCCCCGCGCGGCCCCGTACGGCACAATGATCCCGTGAACACGCCCGACGCCCGACGCACCCCGAGCCCGGACACCGAAGCGGTGACCGGTCCGCTCGTCGTCGGCCGCGGCGTGACCATCCCCGCGCGCGACCTGTCCTGGCGCTTCTCCCGCTCCTCCGGCCCCGGCGGCCAGGGCGTGAACACCACCGACAGCCGGATCGAGCTGTTCGTGGACCTCGCCGCCTGCGAGGGGTTCACCGCGCAGCAGCGCGAGCGCGTGCTCGAGCGTCTCGGCCCGCGCCTGGTCGAGGGCGTGCTGACCATCGCCGCCTCGGAGTTCCGCTCCCAGCTGCGCAACCGCCGCGCCGCCCGCGAACGCCTCGCCGCGCAGCTCGCCGAGGCCCTGGCCCCGCCGCCGCCGAAACGCCGCGCCACCAAGCCGTCCCGCGGCGCCGTCGCCCGCCGCCTGGACGACAAGGCCCGCCGGTCCAAGGTCAAGCAGCTGCGACGCCGCGACGCCGACTGAGCCGACGCCCCGTCCCGCGTGCCGTCGAACGCTGACATCCTCCCGGGTTCGCACTGTTACTGAAACTTGACGTACTGTGGCCTGTGTGGGGGGTAAGTGGCTTCGCGTGGAATCCGACGCAACCGCCGTGCCGCCCGAGCAGGAGCTGACCGAGGCTCTGCTCGGGCTGAGCTGGCCGTTGCCGCGCACGGTCGCCGACGCGGACGCGGCGCTGTCCAGGCTCGAGCAGGTCAGGACCGTGCTGACCCGGCTCGAACAGGCCAGCGTCGGCGCCGACGCGTGGTGGGCCGGCCAGGTGGACGCACTGGCCACGCAGAGTGGATTCGTGCTCGAATGGTGGCGCCCGGTCCTGCGTGACCCGGACCTCGACTGGACGCTCAACCACCAGGCCCACCTCACCGCCGACCTCGCCACCCTGGCCGCCGCCGGCGCCCGCCTGCTCGACCAGCTCGAGCCCGGCGAGGACGGCCTCGGCCCGGCCCAGCACGCCCGAGCCGGCGCCCGGGCCGCCGCCGAGCGCCGCTGGGGCCCGGCCGCCGTGCCGTCCTTCGACCAGAGACAGAACGCTGCGAAGCCCCCGCCCCGCC
>NZ_JAGSOG010000334.1 GCF_018139695.1 Actinospica durhamensis
GCCGCGGTGGGGGCGGGGACCGCGTTGCGCGCCGCGGCCGCTCCGGGCTCGGGGGTCTCCCGGGCGATCAGGAACCGCAGGGAGCGGGTCTCGCTCACACACACGTGCAGCGGTTCGACCACGGCGCGGTGCTCGTCGCTCTCGACCCACTGCAGGAAGGGCTCGGCGCTGTCCCACTCACTGGTGATCAGCCACTGGGATCCGTTGCCGAGCGACTGGCAGAGCTGGTCGCTGATATGGCCCTGCACATCGGCCACCTGGAGCCGGATCTGGTCGTAGGCGGCCAGGAACTTCTGCTCGTGCCCGTCCAGGACGTCGAGGAGGAGCACGACCCGGAGTCGGGAGGTCGCTGCTCCAGGGGTAAGAGTCTGTGCGTCGTACACGGTCGACAAGGTCGTTTTCTTCCTCTCAGAGCGGCGGTCGGGCGGCCGGAGGTGGGATCGCCGTCGGGTTCGGCGAAATGATCATCTGACCTCGATGTTCACCTGACGCGATGAGAGATGCGCGTTGCGTGAGCCAAGCGAGTGAGGATCCGCTCAAGCAGGGTTCTGCGGGGAATGCAGGGTGCAGGCGCAGACCCGCGTCTGCGGCCTCGGGCATCGGGAAGCGCGGGCGCCGCACCCCGTACTGCTGGGAGAGAGCCCATGGCGTCAACGGAAGAAGACCGCGTACCCGTCCTGATCGTGGGCGGTTCCCTGGTGGGGCTGTCCACCTCGCTGTTCCTCGGCCGGCTCGGCATCGACCATCTCCTGGTGGAGCGGCACGCCGGGACCTCGCACCACCCGCGCGGGCGCGGCAACAACGTGCGCACGATGGAGCTCTACCGCAACGCCGGCGTCGAGCACCTGATCCGTGAGGCCGCGTCAGTTCTCGCGGACAACCACGGCATCCTGCAGGCCGGCTCGCTGACCGGAGACGACCAGGAGTGGCTCTTCCGCCAGATCGACCCGGGCGGCGAGCTGTCCCGGCTGAGTCCCTCGGGCTGGTGCCTGTGCAGCCAGAACGACCTGGAGCCGGTGTTGCTGGACGCCGCCCTCGAGCTCGGCGCGGACATCCGCTTCGGGACCGAACTGGTCTCCTTCGAGCAGGACGAGGAGGGGGTGAGCGCTCTCGTCAGGAACCGCGAGACCGGCGTGGCGCACACGGTCAGGGCCGACTACCTGGTCGCCGCCGACGGGCCGCGCAGCCCGGTCCGGGAGCAGCTCGGCATCGGGCACACCGGCCAGGGCGACCTGTTCCACAACGTCAGCATCACCTTCCGGGCCAAGGAGCTCGCCGACGTCGTGGGCGACCGGCGCTTCATCGTCTGCTATCTGACGAACCCCGAGAGCTCCGGGGCGCTGCTGCCGGTCGACAACCAGGAGCACTGGGTCTTCCACGCCCCGTGGCGGCCCGGCGACGGCGAGACGCTGGAGGACTTCACCGACGAGCGGTGCACCGCGCTGATCCGCACCGCCACCGGCGCACCGGATCTGGAGGTCCACGTCACCGGCAAGGCGCCCTGGCACGCGGCGGAGCGGATCGCCGAGCGCTACGGCTCCGACCGGGTCTTCCTGGCCGGAGACTCCGCCCACGAGATGTCCCCGACCGGGGCCTTCGGTTCCAACACCGGTATCCAGGACGCCCACAACCTCGCCTGGAAGCTCGCCGCGGTGCTGGAGGGATGGGCGGGACCGGCGCTGCTGGAGACCTACGAGGCCGAGCGCAGGCCGGTGGCCCTGGCGACCGCCGAGCGCGCGTCGGCCCGCTCGGCCGAGCACCAGCACCCGGGGTACGACGTCAGCCCGGGAACCGGCCGGCGGCCCGGCATGATGGCGATGGTGCTCGGCTACCGCTACACCGCGGGCGCCGTCTGCGGCGCCCCCGCGGACGCCGAGGCCGTCCCGCAGGAGTTCCGGCCCAGTGCCGAGCCGGGCAAACGCGCGCCGCACATGTGGCTCAAGCAGCGGCAGGGCGAGCGGATGTCGACTCTGGACCTGTACGCCAAGTACCCGGTCCTGCTGGTCGGCCCCGACGGGGGCGCGTGGTACTCGGCCGGCCGGCGCCTGGCGGAGGAGACCGGCCTGCCGCTCGAGTGCTACCGGGTGGGCCGCGGCGCGGACGACGAGCTCGCCCCCGACGCCGAGGACGCCGACTGGGCCCGGCTGCACGGCGTGGCCGACGACGGCGCCGTCCTGGTGCGCCCGGACGGCTTCGTGGCCTGGCGGTCCGAGTCCGCCACGGCCGATCCCGACGGCGTCCTGGCGCAGGTGCTGGACACGGTTCTCAGCCTTCGCTGACGCTCTTCACCGACTGCGCTCCACCGGCCGGGTGCCGCCGTGACCGCCTCGCGCAGGCCACGGCGGCACCCGGCCGTCATGAAGACACGGCCAGGGGGCGGCCTCTGCGCCGTCCGAATGGGCGCCGGGCACCCGGGTGAGTGAACATCTCAGGATTCGCTCAGTCATTCAGCTCAGTATCTGATGATTCGTCAGATCGGTCGGGAAACAGCTCCTCGACTCACCTCGGCCGCGCGGAGCGCCGCGCGGGCAGGCTCTAGAGAAAGAGGAACTGCGTCATCATGCTGGCTTCCCGAATCGCCGCACTGACCATCGCGACCGGTGCGCTGGTCGCCGCCGCGGGCCCCGCCTTCGCCGACTACGGCAGCGGCAGCGGCACCAACCCGCCGCCCGTCGCCCCGGGCAGCTACGTCTGGATCACCGACGGCTTCACCAAGTCGTTCTGCCCGAGCACCGACTCGTCTGCGATCGCCAAGTCCGACGGCTTCAAGGGAGCCATCACGCTGACCCGCGGCGGAAGCTTCCACGGACTGGCCGGCAAGGGCTTCGCGACGGACACCCCCGGCTCGTACGGCGTTTCGGTCACCTGTGCGAGCGGCAAGTCCTCCGCGGACTTCCAGACCCTGGTCGTCTCGCCCAAGGGCGCGGCCCGCACCGGTGACGGCGCGTCCCTGCTCGGCGGCTCCGCCAACACCACCGGCCTGGTGCTGCTCGGTGGAGCGGTGGCCGTCGGCATGGTCGCCTCGCGCCGCAAGGCCAAGGCCGACCGCTAGGTCGTCCCCACGCGGCCACCCCGGTGCCCGCCACCCCGCCTCGTTCGACGGCTCGCGCCCGGGCACGGTCACGCCGTGCCGGGGCGCGCCCGCCGACCGGGCTCGCACACCGCCGCATCCGCGACGCAGGACCCGAACGACACGACTCAGGCTGGGAGTTCTCGATGGCGCGCACCGCCGAAGGCACCCGTGGAAGCAACAAGTTGCTGTACGCGGCCATGGTGGTCCTCGCCGTCGCGGCGATGTTCAAACTCGGCCACGCGAGCGCCGCGTCCGGGCCGCCGCAGCCCGCGGCGCCCGTCCTGGGCAAGCTGCTGCCGATCACCAGACCCACCGCGCACACCTTGACGCTGCCCTACTCGGTCCCGACGCACATCGACATGCCCGCGGTGAACGTACACGCCGACGTGATCACCGTCGGCGTCAACCCGGACGACACCATCGGCACGCCCTCGCTCAGCGACGCGAAGGTGGCCGCCTGGTACAACGGCAGCCCGACGCCGGGCCAGATGGGCTCCTCGATCATCGACGCGCACGTGGACTCGTCGAAGATGTCGGACTACCGCGGCGCGTTCTTCTACCTCGGCCTGGCCAAGCCCGGCATGGAGATCGACGTCACGCGCTCGGACCACAGCGTGGCCGTGTTCACGGTCGACGAGGTCCAGGACGCGCTCAAGTCGGCCTTCCCGACCGACCAGGTGTACGCGGCCACGCCGTACCCCGGGCTACGCCTGATCACCTGCGGCGGCGACTTCGACCAGAAGACGCACGAGTACCTCGGCAACACGATCGTCTACGCGCACATGACGGCGCAACACACGCCCACGGCCCCGCGCAATTTCCGCTGACGCGGCCCCTCGCGGAGCCTCGGCCGCGGGCCGACTATCGTCCCGTCCGCTGATAGGCGCAATCTCCGCCACGCAGGTGGATTCGTGGCCGTACACGCGCACCGCGCCGCGAGATCAGGGGTGTGCCATCCCGCTTCGGCCAGGATGGACGGGTGACGACTACGACCAGCACGGTACCTGGCGCCGGTCCGGACCCGGACACCGAGGCGGGTGACCGCCCGGCGGCGGGCGCGCTCGCGCGGCGGTGGCGCGCCGTGGCGCTGCTCGCGCTCTGCGCGCTCACCGCGGCGCTCTACGCCTGGAACCTCTCCGCCGCCGGATACCCGCCGTTCTATTCGATGGCCGTCCGGAGCATGTCCATGAGCTGGAAGGCCATGCTCTTCGGGTCGCTGGACCCGCGCTCGACGCTGACCATGGACAAGCTCGCCGGCTCGTTCGTGCCGCAGGCCCTGTCCGCGCGCGTCTTCGGCTTCCACGCGTGGGCGCTCGCGCTGCCGCAGATGCTCGAGGGCGTCGCCGCCGCGCTCGTGTTCCACAGCGCGGTGCGGCGCTGGACCGGCAGCCGCGACGCCGCCCTGCTCGGCATGCTGCTGCTCGCGTTCACGCCCGTGGTCGCGTCCATGTTCGAGCACTCGATGGAGGACGGCGCGCTGACGCTGTGCCTGGTGCTCGCCGCGGACCGGTATCAGTACGCGGTGACGCGCGGCAGGCTCCGCTCCCTGGTGTTCGCCGGAGTCTGGGTCGGCGTGGGCTTCCAGGCCAAGATGCTCGAGGCCTGGGTCATCGTGCCCGCGCTCGCCGTCGGCTACCTGGCCACGGCGCCGCTGCCGGGTCTGCGGCGCGTGGCGCACACGGCGATCGCCGGACTCGTCATGGTCCTGACCTCGCTGTCCTGGATCCTGCTCTACACCCTCACGCCCGCGTCCGATCGGCCGTACATCGACGGAACCAGCAACGACAACGCCTTCTCGATGGTCTTCGGCTACAACGGACTGTCCCGGCTCGGGATCCACGTGCCCGGCGCGCTGGGCACGGCGAGCGGGGCCAACCTGCACGCCGCGCTGCGGCAGCTCGGCGTCTCCTCGGCCCCGGCCCCGGCGCAGACGCAGTCGTTCGGCGCCGACGGCTGGGGCAAGCTCTTCGGCGCCGAGTTCGCGCCCGAGATCGGCTGGCTCTACCCGCTCGCGCTGATCGCGCTCGGCGCCGGACTGTGGTTCACCCGCCGAGCCGCGCGCACCGACGCGGTGCGCGGCGGGTTCGTGTTCTGGGGCCTGTGGTTCGTGACCGGCATCCTCGTGCTGAGCGCGATGGCGGTCCCGCACACCGCCTACCTCGCGCTGCTCGCGCCGCCGATCTGCGCACTGTCCGCAGCCGGCTTGGCCCTGTACTGGAGGACCTGGCTGCTTCCGGTCGCGGTCCTCGCCGAAGCGCTGTGGACCGCGTACCTCGCGCGCCAGTATGCGAACTTCCTGCCCTGGCTCACCCCCGTCGTGATCGCGCTGGCCGTGCTCTCGCTGGTGCTCGTGGTGATCGCCGCCCTGCGCCACTCCACCGCCCCCTCGGGCGGCCCGATGCGCCTGGCCGCGATCCTCGGCGCCGCGGCCATGCTGGTCACGCCCCTCGCCTGGGCGGCCGCCACGCTCGACCCCGCCTACGGCGGCAACGCCCTCGACGCGATCGCGGGCCCCGTCCGCTTCGGATTCACGGCGGGCGGCGGCGCCCCGACCGCGCGGCAGGCCGCCCCCGCGCCGAGCGGTGCGAGCTCCTTGACCCAGGACACCCAGCTGGACACCGCACAGTGGGAGCTGCTCGCCTACGTCGACGCACACGCACACACCGCCTACGCCCTCGCGACGGACAACTGGCTCACGGCGCAGCCCTACATCGACGGCGCCGGCGCCGCGGTACTGCCGATGGGCGGATTCAGCGGCATGGCCCCCGCCCCCACCCTCGCGCGCCTGCAGGCCGACGTGCGCGAAAAGCGCCTCGCCTACGTCCTGCTCGACCTCCCGGGCACCTTCAACATGGGCTTCCTGTTCGGCAACGTCGGCGGCGGCCCGACCGTGAAGGCGGTCGACGCCTGGGTGCGCCGCGCCTGCCGGGCGGTACCGTCCAGCGACTACGGCGGGCCGGCCGGCTCGGTGTCCCAGGTGCTCTACGACTGCGCCGCACCGCGCCACACGGAAACGTAGTTTGATATACGCCATGTGCTGTGCCGACCGGGTGATCTCAGAGTGCGATCGTGTGTCTAATCCCGGCGCGGCCGGCGCGGGCTGAAAAACTGACGGCCGACTCACTGATCTTCGAGGAGGCCTGGTGGCGATGAACATGCGTGGATTCGGGTGCGCCGTTGCGGCGGTGGCGCTGTTGTCCGTGGCCGGCCCGGCCGCGCTGGCGCACGCGGGCACGCGCGGCCCGGTCGCGGTGGCCCACGCGGCCACGGCCGGCCCGTGCGATGCGAAACTGCTGGCCTCCTTCAGGGCCGACGACGCGGTCCAGTCCGCACAGGACGGGCTGACCGCGGCGCAGCAGGCGCTCAAGGGCGCCGACTACTCGGCGAAGATCCTCCAGGCCGCGGACACGTCCATCCGCGAGGGCATCCTCGCCCTGCCCTGGACGAAGGGCTCCCTGCGGGCGCAGCTGAACCTCGGCCAGGCCGTGCGGACGTACAAGTCGCTCTACCTCAAGGCCGTCTACAGCGGCTCGGCCACGTCCGCCGGCGATCCGAGCGCCGCCGCGCAGAGCCTGACCGTCGCGGCCCGGAAACTGATCGAGGATGCCAAGGCGGGCTCGGACCAGGGCTCGATCTTCGTCATGAGGCTCCTGACCCAAGGGGCGGGCGACATGAGGGCGGTCTACCCGCTCTTCGTCACCATCCCCGCCCGCAAGGCCGATCTCGCCCAGGCCACGCAGCAGGCCGACAAGGTGCAGAGCGGTGTTTCCGTGGCCAGGACCGCCCTCGAGACCTGCCTGCAGAACGCCGCCGGCAAGTCCTGAGCCGCGTCCGCGCGCGACTCACCGGCCGGCGCTCGCGTCGGGGGAGGGTCCGAGTGCGGGGATGCGGCGCAGGGTGAGGTGGCAGAGGACTGCGAGAGTGAAGCCGACCGCGGAGGTGATGTCGCCGATCGCGGGATGTGCCTTGGCGATCGGGCCGGTGTAGTAGCTCTGGTTGCTGAACAGCCATATCGACACGACCGCGCCGATGAGGAAGGAGAGCACGCCCGACCAGTTGGTGTAGCGCGGGTCGGTGAGACGGCCGCGGACGTCGTCGCGGCGGGTGAGGAAGCGCTCGGTGAAGTAGACGGCGATCCACGGGCCGATCCAGTAGCTGATGATCAGCAGGAAGTTCTCGTAGCGGGTGCCGGAGTCCTGCAGTCCGGTGAGGGCGACCGAGGTGCCGAGGACTCCGAAGACGACGACCGCCCAGGCGCGCAGCGAGCGCACCGGGAGCCTGATCCCGAGGGTGGTGAAGGAGACCGCCGCGGAGTAGATGTTCAGGGCGTTGGCGCAGATCCCGCCCAGGATGATCGCGGCCAGGGTCAGGTCGGCGACGAGGTGGGGCAGCAGGCCGGTGAACGCGGCGGTGGGGGAGGCGTTCGGGTCGGTGGCGATGGTGGCGGACGCGGCGCCGGCGGCGAGCAGGACCGCGTTGGAGCAGAAGTTGCCGACGGCCGGCCACAGGCCGGTCTGCCACTTCGGGCTGGTCGAGGGAAGGTAACGGGTGTAGTCGGCGGCGAACGGCGTCCAGCCGCCCGCGTAGCCGAACGCGGCGCCCGCGGTCAGCAGGAATCCGCCGGTGCCCCCGCCGTGGCCGGCCGCGCCGAGGTGGGCCTTGCCGAGGGTGATCACCGTGGCGGTCAGGAACACGGCGATCAGGACCGGCACGGCGAAGCGTTCCACCCGGTGGATGAGGTTGTGGCCGAGGAAGCCGACGAGGATCTGCACCGCGCCCACGATGAGCAGGCTGGGGATCTTCGGCAGTCCGAACAGGGTGTTGACGGCGAGCGCGGCGCTGACGCTGTTGACCGCGAACCAGCCGAGGCCGGCGGTGAGGGTGTTCACGGCCGCCGGGACGCGGTTGCCGAGGTGCCCGAAGGCCAGGCGGCTCAGAGCCATCTGCGGCAGGCCGTGCAGCGGGCCGTCCTTGCTGAGCAGGCCCAGGCAGAGCGAGGCCAGGCCGGTGCCGAGCAGCAGGGCGGACAGCGCCTGCCCGAAGCTGAGGCCGAAGACCGCGACGGCGAGCACGCCGATGAAGACGGTGGCGAACTCCATGTTCGGGGAGATCCAGGTCCACAGCAGATGCAGCGGCCTGCCGTGGCGTTCGGCCTCGGGGATGGCCTCAGAGCCGGCCGCCTCGACGGCGAAGACCTTGGTTCCGTACGCCGGTTCGGCTTCGGCCGGAACGGCGG
>NZ_JAGSOG010000335.1 GCF_018139695.1 Actinospica durhamensis
GCCCACGCCCGCCCCGACGACGATCGCCGTCCCGGCTCGTCCGGCGACCGGCGCGACCGGCGAGAGGTGCCGGGGGCGGGTGCCGTGGATCTCGCCGTCCGCCATGGGCCAGGTCCTCTCGCGTCCTTACGGGTACAGCCACGCCACTACAGGTGTAGTAGAACCACACTACACCTGTAGTGGCGTGGCTACCATGGACCTGTGACTGCGACACCGCGTTCCCGGGCCGAGGTCGTCGGCGACACGGCGATCGCGGTCCTGGCCGCGCAGGGCGCTCGGGGGCTGACCCACCGCGCGGTGGACCGGGCCGCCGACCTGCCGCCCGGTTCCACCTCCAACCACGCGCGTACCCGCGAGGCGCTGCTGACCTGCGCTTTGGCACGGATCACCGAGCTCGAGGCGGCGGACGCGGCGGCGCTGGCGGGCGGCCGCGCAGGCGGCTCCACGGGCGGTGGCGGCTCGGCGGCGGGGGCGGCGCTGGCGTTGGAGCAGTTCGCCCTCGACCCGGCCGCGTTCGCGGCGCCGATCGCGGCGATGCTGCATCACGGGCTGACGAGCGCCCGCGCCCGCCTGCTCGCGCGCTACGAACTCGCCCTCGAGGCCACGCGTCGGCCCGCTCTGCGCGCGCTCTACGACGAGGCGGCGCGGCCCTTCCGCGAGCCGGTCCAGGCGATGCTCGAGGCCGCCGGCTCGGCCGACCCGGCCCGGCATGCCAGGACCCTGATCGCCTGGTGCGAGGGAGTGCAGTTCGACGCGGTGGCCGGGGCGGGCACTACGGCCGTGCCGACGCGGGCGCAGCTGCAGTCAGGGCTCGAAGAACTGCTGCGCGGGATGCTCGGCGGGGTCAGGCACCGAGGCCCGCGGCCGCCGCGATCCCAGCGGTGAACTCGGCCGGCGAGACCGGCTTGTCGTCCGGGGTGAACAGTTCGACGAACTTCCCGTCCAGGAACACCGCGGGCGTACCCGCGTTGCCCTCGGCCTCGGCGGCGGCCCAGGTGGACTTGAGCGCGCCGAGCGAGGCCGCGCCCGACTCAAGCGCCCACGGCCGGAACCTGTCCGCGGCCAGGTCGGCGCGCAGGGCGTCGAGGTCGAGGCCGGGGGTCTCGGCGGCGATCTCGATCAACGTCTCCTGCTGTGCGAGGCCGGCGCTGCCGTTCTCCCGCCGGTACGCGAGGATCGCCGTGCGCAGCGCCAGGAACTGCGCCACGCCCTGCTGGGCGGCCGCGCCGAGGGCGGCGAGCGCGCTGGTCGACGGGCCCTGCGCGTCGCCGCGGTCGAGGAAGTTCGCCACCCGGTAGCGCAGCCGGTACACGCCCTGGTCGGCCAGCGCCATCATGGTGGGGCCGAGCTCGTGCTCCAGGTCGGCGCAGTAGGAGCAGCGCATGTCCTCGAACAGCTCGAGTACCGGCCCGGCGCCGTCGCCGTAGACCGTGGCGTGCGCGGGCGCGGTCGCCGGGACGGGCGCGGCGGCGGACTCGTCGGTGGTCATGCGGAGACTCTAGCGGCGGCGCACACCGGGCTGCGCGCGGCAGGGCAGGCCCGCCTCCCGGGCTCGGGCGGGCGGCGGCCTATAGTCGAAGACCACGCGGCCCGTGCGGCCGCGAGGTACCCATCGTGCTGAGAGGTCGAGTCCGTGAGCGAGTCCCCCACCACCGAAGCAGCACCCGAAGCAGCTCCCGCCGCCCCCGCTGCCGCGCCCGCCGACGAGGCCGCGCTCGCCGTGGACCGGATGCGCCGCTCCAGCCTCGGCGCGCTGGTGCTGCTGATGGCGCAGGCCATTCTGGGCATGTGGGCGGGCCTTTACGCGACCATCCCGGACGCCGACACCGGCCAGGGCCTGTTCGCGTCCTTCCGCAACGCGCTGGCCCACGGCCCGGTCTCGGTGGCCACGCACGCCGGGTTCGGCATGCTGGTGTTCCTGGACGCCTGCGTGATCGTGGTCTTCGCGCTGACCGTCCAGAACACGCTCGTGCGCGCCGCGTCGGTGCTCGGCTGGCTGTGCATCGCCGGGGCGGCGATGTCGGGGGCGTCGTTCGTCAACAACAGCAATGCGAACGGGGCCTCGATGACGATGGCGGTGCTGACCTTCGTCGCCGTGTCCTGCTACGCGGTGAACCTCTACGTGCTCGGCGGTCGGCGCGCCTGAGACGCGCCGACCACGGGCCATCCGCCCGTCACACCAGAGCGCTGTGGCCGGGGATCTCCCCGGCCACAGCGCTCTTTCGTCTCAGGGCAGCAGCACCGCGACGCGGCCGGTGGTGCCGCCCGCGCCGAGCGTCGTGAGCGCCTCGACCACCCCGTCCAGGCCGATCCGGTCGCTGATCAGTGGCTTGATCACGCCCTGGTCGGCGAGCCGGACCAACTCCTCGTGCGCCGCGGCGACCGAGGCCGGGTCGCGCACCTTGTACAGGCCCCAGTGCAGGCCGAGGATCGAGTAGTTCTTCACCAGCGCGTGGTTGAGCGGCGGCGCGGGGATGGTGCCGCCGGCGAAGCCGACCACGACGATCCGGCCCTCGAACGCGATGCACTTGGTCGAGCCCGCGTAGGCCGCGCCGCCGACCGGATCGAAGACCACGTCCACGCCCCGCCCGCCGGTGGCCTGCTTGACCACGCCGATGAAGTCCTCCGCCGTGCGGTCCACCACCAGGTCGGCGCCGAGTTCGCGGGCGGCCTGCGCCTTCTGCGCGCCGCCGACGACCCCGATCACCGTGGCCCCGGCCGCCTTCGCCACCTGCACGGCGGCGCTGCCGACCCCGCCCGCCGCCGCGTGCACGAGCACGGTCTCGCCCGGCTTGAGCCCGGCCCGCCGGTGCAGCGCGAACCACGCGGTCTGATACGCGATGTGGAACGCGGCGGCCTGCGCGTCGTCGAGCGAGTCCGGCGCGCCGAAGGCCTCGGCCGCGTTCATCAACGCGTACTCGGCGAGCGCGCCGGCGGGCAGCGCGGGGTTGCCGATGACGCGGGTGCCCACGCGGGCCTGGTCCACGCCGTCGCCCACCGCCGTGACCTCGCCGCACAGCTCGACGCCGGGGGTGAACGGCAGCTCGGGGCGGATCTGGTACTCGCCGCGGCACAGCATCACGTCCGGGAAGTTCAGCGCCACCGCGCGCACCCGCACGAGCAGCTGTCCCGGCCCCGGTTCGGGCGCGGGGATCTCACTGAGGCTGAGCGCCTTCTCCGGCTCACCGTGGGCGAGCACCTGCCAGGCCTTCATCGCGCCCGGTCTCCTCTCGGTAGTGATGGCTGCGCGCGGCTCAGAACGAGCCGTCGGCCACGTCCATCAGGGCATTGTCGGTGTGCTCGAGCACCGCCCGGCGGGTGGCGAGCTCGGGCAGCACGGTCGTGGTGAAGAACCGGGCCACGGCCGGCTTGCCGCGGTAGAACTCGGCGTCCGCGCCCTGGTCCGCACCCGCGTCCAGCGCCGTGAGCGCGACCGCGGCCTGACGGGTGAGCAGCCAGCCCACCAGCAGGTCGCCGACGCTCATCAGCAGCCTGGTGGTGTTCTGGCCGACCAGGTAGACCTGCTCCGGGTTCTCCCGGGCCTCGCGGCTCCAGGTGGTGAGCGTACCGACCATGGCGCGCACGTCGGCGAGCGCCGCGGCGAGGTGTCCGCGCTCGGTCTTGAGCCGGTCCTCGCCCTCGATCGAGGCCAGGAAGTCGTCGATCTCGCCGCTCAGCGTGGTCCAGGCGACGTGCCGGTCCCGGACGATCTTGCGGAAGAAGAAGTCCTGGCCCTGGATGCCGGTGGTGCCCTCGTACAGCGTGTCGATCTTGGTGTCGCGGATGTACTGCTCGATCGGGTAGTCCTGCAGGAAGCCGGAGCCGCCGAAGATCTGCAGCGCGGTGGCCAGCTGCGCGTAGGAGCGCTCCGAGCCGAAGCCCTTGACCACCGGGAGCAGCAGGTCATTGACACTGTGGGCCAGTTCCGCCCGCTCGTCCTGGCCGTCGAGCTCGGCGAGCGTGGCCCGGTCGAGCCAGGCCGCGGTGTAGATGTACAGGGCGCGCAGTCCCTCGGAGTACGCCTTGAGGCCCATCAGCATGGCGCGCACGTCGGGGTGGCGGTCGATGGTCACGCGCGGGGCGGCCTTGTCGGCCGCGCGGGTCAGGTCGGCGCCCTGCACCCGGGTCCTGGCGTAGTCCAGGGCATTGAGATAGCCGCTGGACAGGGCCGAGATCGCCTTGACGCCGACCTGCATCCGGGCGAACTCGATCACCTTGAACATCTGCGCGATGCCGTCGTGCACCTCGCCGAGCAGTACGCCGACGGCGGGCCGGTCCTGGCCGAACGTCAGCTCGCAGGTGGTGGAGACCTTCAGGCCCATCTTCTTCTCGACGTTGGTGGCGTAGACGCCGTTGCGCTCGCCGAGCGTGCCGGTGGCCGCGTCGAAGTGGTACTTGGGCACCAGGAACAGCGAAAGGCCCTTGGTGCCGGGTCCCGCGCCTTCGGGCCGGGCGAGGACGAAGTGGACGATGTTCTCCTCGAGGTCGTGCTCGCCCGAGGTGATGAAGCGCTTGACTCCGGTCAGGTGCCAGGTGCCGTCCGGCTGCAGCACCGCCCGGGTGACGCCCGCTCCGACGTCCGAGCCCGCGTCCGGCTCGGTCAGCACCATGCTCGCGCCCCAGCCCCGCTCGACCATGAGCTCCGCGGTGCGCTGCTGCTCGGCCGTGCCGATCTGGTGCAGCAGCCCGGCGAAGGCGGGGCCGCCGCCGAACATGAACACCGCAGCCTGCGCGCCCTGCACGAGCTCGACCAGGGACCACCACAGCGCGCGCGGGGCCGGGCTGCCGCCGAGCTCGGCCGGGATGTCCAGGCGCCAGTACTCGGCGTCCATGTAGGCGCGGTAGGAGCGGCGGAAGGCCTCGGGCATCGCGACCGCGCGGGCGGCCGGGTCGTAGACCGGCGGGGTGCGGTCGGCCGCGGCGTAGGACTCGGCGATCGGGCCGACGGCGAGCCGCTCCACCTCGGTCAGCAGGTCGAGCGCGCCGGCCGGGTCGTGATCGGCGAACGGGCCGCGGCCCAGGGCCTCGGCCGTGTCGAAGACCTCGAACAGGTTGAAGCGCAGGTCGCGCAGATTGCTGCGGTAGTGGCTCATGACGCCCTTTCCTGGTGTTGGCCCGGTCGCGTACCGAGCAGCGCGGTCAGCCGGTCGACGGTGGCCGGCGCCGAGGTGTGGTGGATCACCGTCATACCCAACGCCTCGGCCGGGCGCAGGTTCCCACGCAGGTCGTCGACGAAGACGCAGCGCTCGGGCGGGACGCCGATCGCGTCGGCGCCCAGCCGGTAGATCTCCGGCCGGGGCTTGCGCACGCCGACCTCCCCGGAGATCACGACGCCGTCGAACAGCTGCGCGATCAGCTCGCGCGGGTAGCCGCCGGGGCCCCAGGAGTTGGACACCAGCCCGGTGGCCACGCCCGCGGCCTTGGCCGTGCGCACGGCCTCGACCATCAGCGGCTCCACCCGGACCTGGGCCATCAGCCGGGTGATCAGGCCTTCCGGATCGACCTTCGCACCGAGTAGGGCGGCGAGGCCCTGCTCGAACTCGGCCGGCGCCAGGGCGCCGGTCTCGAGGCCGCCGAGCAGCTCGCGGGCGGCCGGGTCGTGGCGGAACACGGCGGCCACCGCGTCCGGCGCGAGGCCCTGGGCCTCGGCGAAGGTCGCGAAGGAGGCGAAGACGTCGGTGGTCATCACCCCGCCCCAGTCGACGAGCAGGCCCGCGTACGCGGGGCCCGCCTGCGGCGAATCGTCATCGGGCACTGCGTGCGGCACTGCGGACTCCCTTGGCTAAGCGCTCGCTTAGTATCGCCAGCCCCGCGCATCGGCGTCAAGGCACGGCGCCCGACCCGCCACCGCCGGAGTGGCCCGGTACGAACGATCGTGCTGTAATGGACCCGTGGGCAAGGGCGAGCAGACGCGGATGGCGGTGCTGGCGCAGGCGGCCGAGGTGGCCGCGCGCCAGGGCCTCGGCGCGCTCACCATCGGCGATCTGGCCGCGCGCACCCACCTGTCCAAGTCCGGGCTGTTCGCGCACTTCCAGTCCAAGGAAGTGCTGCAGCTCGACGTGCTCGCGTACGCCAGGGACCGCTTCGTGGACGAGGTGATCCGCCCGGCCACCCGCGCCCCGCGCGGCGAGGCCCGGGTGCGCGCGCTGTTCGAGCACTGGGCCGTGGTCGGCCGGCAGGGCCACGCCGAGTGCCTGTTCGTCTCGGCCGCGGCGGAGTTCGACGACCAGCCGGGTCCGGTGCGCGACCAGCTCGTACGCGACCACCGCGACTTCATCGACTCGATCGCGCAGATGTTCCGCACCGGGATTGCCGAGGGCGAGTTCCGGCCGGACGCCGACCCCGAGCAGTTCGCCTTCGAGCTGCACGGCATCATGCTCGGCTACTTCCACGCACACCGGCTCCTGCAGGACCCGCGGGCCGGCGAGCGCACCAGGCGCGCCTTCGAGACGGTACTGGCCGACTACCGGATCGCCCCGCCGCCGGCCGAGCCCGACTCCGCCGAGTCCCCGGCCCCCGCCGTAGCGGCAGCCCGCAGCTAAGCCCCCGGCAAGGAGAGAAACCGTGACTGCGTCGACTGAAAAAAGCACGATCGTTCGTTCTACCGAAGGTGCCGCCGCGCCGGCCGAGACTCCGGCCCGGGCTGGCGCTTCCGCCGCCTCCGGCACCGCCGCCGCGTCCGCCGCGCAGGCCCGGATGACGATCCGCCCGGTGTTCGGCGCGCTCGAACGCGTGGCGCCGGGGTTCGGGGCCCGCTGGGCCTGGCGGCTGTGGTGCACCCCGACGCGGCCGAACCCGGAGGTGGTGGCCAAGTCGCGGGCGGCGGGTCTGGGCGAGGTGATGCGGCTGCCGGCGCTGCTGCCGGACTGGACCGGGCCGCGCCCGGCCGGCCCGGACGGGAAGCCCAAGCCCCCGCTGCGGGCCGAGTTCACGGTGGAGCTGCTCGGTCCGGCCGACGGTCCGGTCGTCTACCTGCTGCACGGGTGGAGCGGCTGGCGCGGCCAGTTCGCGCCGATCGGCCACGCGCTGGCCGCGGCCGGGTACCGCGCGGTGCTGATCGACGCGTTCAACCACGGCGACTCGGGCCCCGGCACGCTCGGCCCCGGCCTGGCCGTGCCGCCGGACTTCTCGCTCGCGCTCGCCGCGGCGGCCGAGCGGTTCGGCCCGGCCCGCGCCGTGATCGGGCACTCGCTCGGCGGCGGCTGCACCGCGCTGGCGGTGCTCGAGGGGCTCAAGGCCGAGCGGGCCGTGTTCGTCTCCCCGGCCGCCGACCCGATCGCCTTCACCCGGCAGATGGCCCGGATGCTCGGCTTCGGCGAGCGCATCAGGACCCGCATGGTCGAGCACGGCCGGGTGCGCACCGGCCTGGACGCGGCCGAGTTCGTGGCGCCGCCGCTCGCGGCCCGGCGCACCGACCTGCCGCCCGCGCTGATCGTGCACGACCGCGACGACCCGACCGTGCCGGTGACCGCCGGGCGCTCGCTGGCCGGGGCGTGGCGCGACTCCCGGATGCTGGAGACCGTGGGCCTCGGACACAACCGGCTGCTGCGGGACGCGTCGGTGATCGAAGCCGTGGTCGCGTTCGTCGCGGGCGCGGACGCCAAGCCGGACACCACGGTTGACGCCGTGTCAGGAAGTGCCGCGAATGGATGCGCGAGCGGCGACGAGACGGCGAACGCGCAGGCCTGCGCGCACGTCGGGAGCTGAGCAGACCGGGCGAGAACCGGCGCGGCGGGTTGCGGAACCAGAACCCTGGTTCCGGAACCCGTTCAGGGTGTTGACGTCCTTCCGCGCGGTTCCCATAATCCCGGGAAAGTGCTCTCCCACCGAGCGGGCGCTCGAACGGGCCCGGGACCGTAAACGTTTCCGGATCATGCCGCGGAATGCCTGCTCAGAGTAGATCGGAACGACGGTGTTTCGAACCCGATGTACGAACCGGACCGCCCACGTCCGGACCACCACGCCACGCGTCGGCTCCTCCCGGGTGCGCCGCGTCGCGGCGTGGGTCGCGGCGCCTGCGATGGCGATCGCCTTGAGCGCCGCGGTCGGGGCCTCCCCCGCCTCGGCCACCACCGTGCCGGGGCCGCCCTCGGGCTGGTCCACGGTCTTTAGCGACGGCTTCTCCGGGGCGTCCGGCAGCGGCATCGACTCGCAGTGGATGTATGACACCGGGGCCGGTTCGAGCT
>NZ_JAGSOG010000336.1 GCF_018139695.1 Actinospica durhamensis
GCCCCACCCCGCCCCTGCTCGGGACCGCCGGGCCCGGCCCGCGCTGTCAGAGCTTTGACGCGCCGGGCGGGCGTGGGGAGCATCCGGTCGTAAGTCCCGGTGCCGCCCGGTTGCGCTCGGGCGGGCCTTCTGCCCTGAGTCTCCAGCAAGGAGCACACGTGACACGACGACCACCCTCTCTGCGCGGAACCCGGCTGCGCGTGGCCGCGGCGGCGACCCTCGCGCTGCTCGGCAGCGCGCTGGCGCAGACCTCGGCCTCGGTGCCCGCCGAAGCCGCCACCACCACCTCCTCGACGGTGAACGTGACCGTGAACGCGGACGAGGGCCTGGGCACCATTCCGACCACCGGCTACGGGCTGAACTCGGCCGTGTGGGACAGCTCGATGAACTCAGCCTCCACCCAGTCGCTGTTGCAGAGTGCGAATATCGGGATGCTGCGTTACCCGGGCGGCTCCTACGGCGACATCTACAACTGGCAGGACAACACCGCCCCCGGCGGCTACGTCGCGCCCGGCACCGACTTCGACTCGTTCATGGGCACGGTCAAGAAGATCGGCGCGCAGCCGATCCTGATCGCCAACTACGGCACCGGCACCCCGGCCGAGGCCGCGGCCTGGGTCCAGTACGCGAACGTCACCAAGGGCTACGGCGACAAGTACTGGGAGATCGGCAACGAGGTCTACGGCGACGGCTACTACGGCTCGGACTGGGAGGCGAACGACCGGACCGACAAGAGCCCGACCCAGTACGCGAACGACATCCTGGCCTACTCCGCGGCGATGAAGGCGGTCGACCCGACCATCAAGATCGGCGCCGTGCTGACGCTGCCGGGCAACTGGCCGGACGGGGTGCTCGCCTCCGGCGACACCTCGGACTGGAACCACACCGTACTGTCCATCGCGGGCTCGGCGATCGACTTCGTGATCGTGCACTGGTACCCCTCGGGCACCGGCGCCTCGACCGCGCTGACCGAGCCGGCCCAGCTGCCGGGCGAGCTGCAGCAGCTGCGCGACGAGATCGACAAGTACGAGGGCGCCCGCGCCTCGAGCGTCGGGATCGCGATGACCGAGATGAACTCGGGCGTGGACGAGGACACCCAGCCGGACGCGCTGTTCGCCGCGGACTCGTACTTCACCGCGCTCGAGCAGGGCGTGTTCACGGTGGACTGGTGGGACACGCACAACGGCCCGGGCACCATCTCCACCGCGCCGGACGGGGCGACCGACTACGACGACTGGGGTGTGCTCTCCTCCGGCACCTGCGTCGGCAGCACCTGTGAACCGGCGTTCAACACACCGTTCCCGACCTACTACGCGCTCCAGATGCTCAGTGACGTGGGCAGACCCGGGGACCTGATGGTGAACGCGGGCACCGACCAGCCGCTGGTCGCCGCGCACGCCGTGCGCCAGGCCAACGGCGACCTCGCGGTCGAGCTGGTGAACAAGGACCCGAACAACGCATACACGGTGAACCTGAACTACGCCAACTACATCCCGAGCACCGCGACGCCCACGGTCTACACCTACGGCGACGAGGCGAGCTCGATCACCAGCGCGTCCACCGGCACCGCCGCCAGCCAGACGATCGCGCCGTACTCGATCGAGACGGTCGTGCTCACCCCCGCGGCGAACCAGTTCGGCTCGCTCAGCGCGCCGGGCACCCCGTCGGTGAGCAACATCACCGGCACCACCGCCACGGTCAGCTGGGGCGCGTCCACCGGCGGCCAGGTCATCCGCTACGAGATCGAGAACCAGGACGGCACCACCAGCGACCGGCTGGCCGAGTCGACCTCGAACTCGGTGACGCTGCAGAACCTGGTGCCCAACACGATCTACACGCTCAACGTGCTCGCCACCGACCAGAGCGGCAAGCTCTCCGAACCCTCGGACCCGGTGACCTTCTCCACCACCTCGCCACCGAGCAGCACCTGCGCGGTGGACTACCAGATCACCGACAGCTGGGGTAACGGCTTCATCGCCTCGGTCACGCTGACCGACACCGGACCGAGCGCGATCGACGGCTGGTCGCTGACCTTCACCTTCCCGGACACCACCGAGACGGAGAACGGCGGCTGGAACGCGACCTGGACCGAGTCCGGCCAGTTCGTGGAGGCGACGAGCCAGAGCTGGAACGCGCAGCTGGCGGCGAACGGAGGCAACTCGCAGAACATCGGCTTCGTCGGCGCCAACACCGGCGCCTACCGCTCGCCGACCGCGATCAGCCTCAACGGCACCGTCTGCACCACCACGTACTCGTCCTGAGACAGGCCGAACAGCGGGCGCTGCCCCGGATCACACCGATCCGGGGCAGCGCCCGCGGCCGCGTGGTGCTCAGTGCGGGAAGCCGCCGTTGCTGTGCAGCAGCTGGCCGTTGATCCAGCCGCCCCTGGCCGAGCACAGGAACCTGACGTAGTCGGCGGTGTCGCTCGGCCGGCCGAGCCGGCCGAGGGCGGTGGCCCGGGCCAGGTCGCGCTCGGTGTCCGGGGACATCCAGCCGGTCTGCACCGGGCCCGGGTTGAGCGCGTTCGCCGTGACGCCGAGCCCGGCCAGTTCGTGCGCCGCGGCCAGGGTGATCCGGTCCAGCGCGCCCTTGCTGGCCCCGTAGGGCAGGTTGAACGCGGTGTGGTCGCTGGTCAGGGCGATGATGCGGCCGGTGCCGTGCGGGGCGTCGAACTGCTCGGCGAAGGCCTTGATGAGCAGCCAGGCGGCCCGGGTGTTGACCGCGAAGTGCCGGTCGAAGCTCTCCACCGTGGTGGTCAGGATCGAGGAGTCGACCGACTCGCAGTGCGCCATCACCAGGGCTCTGACACTGCCGAGCTCGGCGCCCGCCTGCGCGAGCAGCCTGGCCGGGACCTCGGGCCTGGCCAGGTCGGCCTCGATGCCGACGGCGCGGCCGCCGAGGGCCTCGGCCGCCCTGGTGGTCTCCGCGGCGGAGTCGGCGTCGCGGCCCCAGTCCATCCGGTCGTCGTACGCGTTCCAGTAGCTGAAGGCGACGTCCCAGCCGTCCTCGGCCAGCGCCGTCACCAACGCCGCACCGATCCCGGCCCGCCGGCCCACTCCGGTCACCAGCGCCACAGGTCGTCGTGCTTCCGTCAACGTGCGCCCTCCCACTCGTTCGCGAGCAGCGACCACACTTCAAGATCGTGTCGCTGCCCGGAAAACGGTATGGCCTGACGCAGGACGCCGTCCAACGACATTCCCAGGCGCCGGGCCACGTTGGTGCTGCGGACGTTGTCCACGCGGGCCCGCCACTCCACCCGGTGCATCCCGCGCTGGGTGAAGGCCCACTCGATCAGGTGCCGGGACGCGGTAGTGACCAGGCCGCGGCCCTGCCCGGCCGCCTCCATCCAGCACCCGAGCTCGCAGACGCCGGCCTCGGCGTCGAAGCGCACCAGCATCACTCCGCCGACCAGCGTGCCCTCGAGCCAGATGCCGAAGGCGTGCAGGGTGTCCTGCGCCTGCTCATCGGCGAAGCCCTGCAGCGTGGCGCGGGCCGAGTCCAGGTCGGTGGAGCGGGTGGCGAAGGAGATCCACGGGTCGATCGCCTCGCGGCCGCGGTCCATGTGGGCCAGGAACTCCTCGGCCTGGAAGGGCTGGAGCGGACGCAGTTCGGCGCCGTCACCGAGCTCGATCGCGAACACGGGACACCCCCTGTCGTGTTCTATGACAATGATTCGATATGCACAGTAGCAGCGGCGGGGTTGGACACTTACCGGGTGTCCGCGCGGATGGACCTAGGATGGGCCCATGCGCTTCGGACTGTTCATTCCCCAAGGCTGGCGATTCGATCTCGTCGGCGTGGACCCCAAGGACCACTGGCAGACCATGCTCGGCGTGGCCAAGGCCGCCGAGGCCGGCCCGTTCGAGTCGGTCTGGGTATACGACCACTTCCACACCACGCCGGTGCCCTCCGAGGAGGCGACGCACGAGGCCTGGACGCTGATGGCGGCGCTGGCCGCGGCCACCTCCCGGGTCCGGCTGGGCCAGATGTGCACGTGCATGGCCTACCGCAACCCGGCGTACCTGGCCAAGGTCGCCGCCACGGTCGACGCCGTCTCCGGCGGTCGCACCGAGATGGGCATCGGGGCCGGCTGGTACGAGCACGAATGGCGCGCCTACGGCTACGGCTTCCCGTCGGCCGGCCAGCGCCTGGCCATGCTGGACGAGGGCGTGCAGATCATGCGCGACCTGTGGACCAAGGGCGTGGCCACCCTGGACGGCAAGCACTACCAGGTCGACGGCGCGATCTGCCGGCCGCTGCCGCTGCAGACCGGCGGCATCCCGCTGTGGATCGCGGGCGGCGGCGAGCGCAAGACCCTGCGGATCGCGGCCAAGTACGCGCAGTACACCAACTTCGACGGCTCCCCCGAGGGCTTCGTGCGCAAGTCGGAGCTGCTGGCCGAGCACTGCCGCGAGGTCGGCACGGACTACGACGCGATCGTGCGTTCGGCCAACTACAACGTCTTCATCGGCGAGACCGAGAAGGACGTGCAGGACCGCATCGCCCAGGCCGCCGACCGGCTGCGGCCGCACGTCTCGGACGAGACGCTCGAGCGCTCCGTCGAGCAGTGGCGCACCGGCCCGCTGGTCGGCACGCCCGAGCAGATCGCCGAGAAGCTCACCGAACTCAAGGCGCTGGGCATGACCTACGCGATCACCTACTTCGCCGAGGCGGCCTACGACCTCAGCGGCGTCGAGCTGTTCGCCAGCCGGGTCGTCCCGGAGCTGGCCTCGTAGGGAATCAGCACACGGATACCGTGGCCCCGCCGCGTCGCAGTCCTTGATCTTGGACTAGCGTGGGCGTACGTAGGCATACGCAGGCGTACGACGCCGGCGCGGCCGGTCGGTGAGCCGAGGGGGACGGATGCGAGTGGAGGCGGACATCCGGAGCCCGGCGCGGTTCCTGTGGTGGCTGGTGGCGAGCCAGGGACGCCGGATCGTGCTCGCCGCGACGCTCGGAACGCTGTGGATGCTGGGATTGGCGCTGCCGCCGTACGTGCTCGCGCGGGCGATCGACACCGGGCTGCAGCCGCGGCACTTCTCCTCGCTGCTTGGCTGGGTCCTGATCCTGCTGGGGATGGGGGTGCTCAACGCCTACGTGGCGATCATGCGTCATCGCACCCTGACGAAGGTCCGGATGGACGCGGCGTTCCGCACGCTCGAGGCCGTGGTGGAGCACTCCGCCCGGCTCGGCGGATCGCTGGCCGGCCGGGTGAGCGCGGGCGAGGTCGCCACGATCGGGATCGGGGACATCTGGACGATCGGCAGCAGCCTGACGATCGTGGGCCCCGGCTTCGGCGGCGTCGTCGCGTACGCGGTGGTGGCCGCGCTGCTGTTCTCGATCTCGCCGCTGCTGGCGCTGATCGTGGTGCTCGGCGCGCCGGTGATCGCGGTGCTCGTCGGGCCGCCGCTGGGCCGGCTGCGGGATGCGGGTTCGGTCTACCGGGAGCACCAGGCACAGTTGACGACGCGCCTGGTGGACCTCATGCAGGGTCTGCGGGTACTCAACGGGATCGGCGGCAAGGAGCTGTTCGCCGCGCGGTACCGGGAGAAGTCACGGCAACTCGTTGATGAGGGATACCGGGTCGGCTCGGTCTCCAGCTGGATACCCACGCTCGGCGCGGGCCTGCCGCTGCTGTTCCTCGCGGTGGTGACGTGGCTGGCGGCCCGGATGGCGGCCGAGGGCCGTATATCCGTCGGGGACCTGGTCGCCGTGTACGGCTACGTCGCGGTGCTGGTGGTGCCGGTCGCCGAGCTGATCGACAACGGCTCGGCCATCGCGCAGGCGCTGGTCTCGGCGCGGCGGGTGATCGCGCTGCTGCGGCTCACCCCGGACGGCGCGGGCGGAACGTACTCGGCGGACTGTAGTTGCCACGGCCCGGACGCACCGGCGGATCTCTTCGACCCGGAATCAGGGGTCGAGGTCGCGGCCGGCCGGTTCACCGCGTTGGCCGGCGCGCGGTCGGCGGACGCGGCGGCGGTGCTCGACCGGCTCGGGCGGTTCCGGCCGTCGGAGGCGACCTGGGGCGGGATCCGGCTCGCCGAGGTGGCGCCGGCGCGCCTGCGGGAGCGGATCCTGGTGGCGGACAACGAGTCGGCCGTGTTCGCCGGGAGCCTGCGCGACGTCGTCGCCGGGCGCTTCGAGCCGGACGAACGGGCCGTTCTCGAGGCGCTGCGCAACGCCGCGGCCGAGGACATCCTGGCCGGCCTGCCCGAGGGCGTGGCGTCGGCGATCGCGTCGAGCGGCCGCAACCTCTCCGGCGGACAGCGGCAGCGGGTGCGCCTGGCCCGCGCGCTGGCCGCCGAGCCGGAGGTGCTGCTGGCCGGTGAGCCGACCTCGGCCGTGGACGCGCACACCGAGGCGCTGATCGCGGACCGGCTGCGGGCCGCGCGCCGCGGCCGCACCACGCTCGTCACGACGACCTCGCCGCTGCTGCTCGATCGCGCCGACCTCGTGCACTACCTCGTCGACGGGCGCGTGGCCGCGAGCGGCACCCACCGCGAACTGATGGAGAGCCAGCCCGGCTACCGGGAGCTGGTGTCCCGATGAACCAGTTGCCCGTGGCCGACGCGGCCGGCGTGCGCCGGGCGGCCTGGCGGCTGATCCGGCACGAGCCCGGCGCGTTCGGCCGCATCCTCGTGCTCAACGTGCTGGCCACCGGGGCCGGACTGGTCGGGCCGTGGCTGCTCGGGCTCATCATCGACGAGGTCCAGTCCGGCGGCGCGGGCGGCGGGGGCGGCGAGAGCGGCAGCAGCGGTGCCGGTCACGGCGACGTGGGCCGGATCGACCGGCTGGCGCTGGCGATCCTGATCTCCGCGCTGGTGCAGCTCGTCCTGACCCGGCAGGCGCGTTACCTCGCCGCCCGCTTCGGCGAGCGGTTGTCCGCGCACGTGCGTGAGCAGTTCCTCGATCACGTCCTCGGGCTGCGCCCGGGTGTGGTGGAGGCGATCGACGTCGGGGACCTGACCGCGCGCGGCTCCGGCGACGTCGGCAGCGTCGCCTCGATCATGCGCGACGCCGCGCCGGACGTACTCATCGCGGCGCTCCAGGCGCTGCTCGTGGTCGTCGCGGTCTTCGTGCTCGATCCCGTGCTCGGCGCGTGCGGCGTCCTCGGCCTGGCCGGGATCGCGGTGGCGACGCGGTGGTACCTGCGCCGGGCCCGCGCCGCCTACCTCGACCTGGGCGCGGCCAACTCGGCGGTGGCCGAGGTGCTGGTGACCACCGCCCAGGGCGCGCGGACGATCGAGGCGCTGGGCCTGGAGCTCCGCCGGATCGAGGCGGGCGCGGCGGCGCTGGAACGGTCGCGGCTGGCTCGTCTTCGTGCCCTGACGCTGCGCTCGGTGCTGTATCCGGTCATCGACGTCTCCTACGTGCTGCCGTTCGTCGGCGTGCTGCTCGTGGGCGGTGCGCTCTACGACCGGGGCATGATCAGCCTGGGCGCCGTGGTGACCTCGGCGCTCTACCTGCGCCAGCTGTCCGGACCGCTCGAGACGATGCAGATCTGGATCGACGCGTTGCAGAGCGGCGCGGCCTCCTTCGCCCGGCTCGAGGGTCTCAGTGAACTGTCGCGCCCGCCCGAGCCGACCGGCGCCCCCGAACCCGCGACCACGCCCGAGACCGAGCTCGAGCCCGCAGACGCACCCGCACCCGCACCCGCAGACGACCGGATCGAGGTGCGCGGCGTGCGCTTCGGCTACGACGGCGGCCGCGACGTGCTGCACGGAGTGGATCTCGAGATCCGGCCGGGCGAGCGGCTCGCGATCGTCGGACCCTCCGGCGCGGGCAAGTCCACACTCGGCCGGCTGCTGGCCGGAATCGACCGGCCACGCACCGGCTCGGTCACCGTGGGCGGCGTCGCCGTCGCGCACCTGTCCCCGGATCAGCTGCGCCGCCACATCGTCCTGGTCACCCAAGATCTGCACGTCTTCCACGCGTCGGTGCGCGACAACCTCCTCGTCGCCAAGCCGACCGCGTCAGACGCCGAACTCCACGCCGCCCTCCTCGCGGTCGGCGCCGCAGCCTGGACCGACGAACTGCCCGAAGGCCTGGACACCCACCTCGGCCCCACCGGCCATCAACTCGGCAGCGCGCGGGCCCAACAGCTCGCACTCGCCCGCGTCGTACTCGCCGATCCGCACACCGTCATCCTCGACGAGGCCACCGCCCTACTCGACCCCACCAC
>NZ_JAGSOG010000337.1 GCF_018139695.1 Actinospica durhamensis
GGGTGGGGCGGGGTGGAGGACTCCGCACGGATCCGGCCGCCGGGACGGAACCCGGCGGCCGGATCGCGATGAGCGGCGTCGCACGCTCCGGGCTTATCCAGCCCGGGATGGGCCGGATAAGAACGACGGGGCGGGCGCCGACGCTGGGGCCGGAGACGCAGGCACAGGTGCAGGTGCAGGCGGTGGCAGTGGCGCGGTCCCGTTGCGGGCGCCGATGACGGGCGTCCGCGCGGGGGGCTGCGCTTGCTGCGGCCGCCTACTCAGGGCAGTGTCCCATTGCGGGGGCGGTGTCCAACGTCGGGCACGATCCCGGTGCGAGCACAGTCCCGATCCGGGCACGATCTCGGTGTGGGCGCAGTCCCGATCCGGGCACGGTCCCGATGCAGGCACAGTCCCGATGCGGGCGCAGTCCCATTCCGGGAGCGGTGTCCAACGCCGGGCACGATCCCGATGCAGGCACGATCCCGATCCAGACACGGTCCCGATGCAGGCACAGTCCCGATGCGGGCGCAGTCCCATTCCGGGAGCGGTGTCCAACGCCGGGCACAGTCCCGATCCGGGCACCGTCCCGATGCAGGCACGGTCCCGATCCCGGCACAGTCCCGATGCGGGCACCGATCGCCGGTGGCTGCGCTTGCGGCCGGCTTCTTAGGGCAGTGTCCAGTTCTGGGCCCCCGTTCCGTTGCAGGTGTAGATCTGGAGTTGGGTGCCCGCGGTCGTGGTGGAGTTGGGATCGTCGAGGCACTTGCCGGACTCGGGGTTGATCAGGGAGTTGCCCGAACCCACCTCCCATTGCTGGGCGCCGGTGTTGTTGCAGGTCCACCACTGGACCTTGGTGCCGTTGGCGGTTCCGCTGTTGCTGACGTCCATGCAGCCGCCGTTGATCTGGATGGTGCCGTTGGTGGCGATGGTCCACTGCTGCGCCGCGCCGCCGTTGCAGCCGTAGATCTGGATGTGGGTGCCGTCGGTGGCGCCGGAGCCGTTGTCGTCGAGGCACAGGCCGCTGAGCACGCCGCTGGACACGCCGGAGTAGACGGCTCCGACGGCCGGGGAGGCCGCCGAGGTGAAGCCGATGGCGAACACGTGCATGCCGCCGCTGGCGACGTTGCTCGGCAGTTGCACGCTGGCGACCGTCTTGCCCGAGGCCAGGTTCATCGGCTTGGTGGCGAAGACGTACGACTTGGTGCTGTCGGAGGAGTTGCCGGCGTGATTGCGGTAGGTGGTGGTGATCGCGATGGTGTCCGAAGTGACGACGGACGAAGCGCCGCCGCCGAGGGTCCAGTCGCTGAAGGTGATCGGCACGTTCTGCGTGCTGCCATCGGTGTAGGTGACCACGGCCGTGCCGGTGGACGGGCCGTTGCTGGCCGAGCCCAGGAATGAGATCGCGCCGGAGCCGCTCGTCGTCACGCTTTGGCCGTTGGCCTCGTAGTTGTCCGGGCTGCCCGAGGCCGCTCCCGGCCAGGTGAAGGACACGCCGTTCGCGGTGACGGTGGAGCCCGGGGTGACTCCGGCGGCGCTCAGGGCCGAGGCCGAGTAGCTGTAGCCGACGCCGTCGAAGTCGGCGTTGGACGCGGCGGAGTCGGCCGAGATGCCGATGTCGGTGTAGGTCGGGTTGCCCGCGTAGGAGGGCGGGGCCTGGTTCGCCGCGGCGGCCCAGGAGGTGTTCGCGCTGGAGCCGAGGGTGAAGTTCAGCGTGCCGCCGGACGTGATCGCCCCGGACGGGACGTACGCGTCGTTCCAGGCGTTGCCGTTCCAGGTGGCGGACTGGATATAGGGCGAGGCGTCGGCCGCGCCGCTGCCGTTGATCGTCAGGGTGTTGCCGCTGGGCAGGGTGAGCACGATCTGGCTGAACAGGGGCGAGCCGAGGGCCAGGTCGGAGGTGCCCGGGGTCTCCGGGTACATGCCGAGCGCGGACCAGACGTACCAGGAGCTCATCTCGCCGAGGTCGTCGTTGCCGGCCAGGCCGTTGGGGGCGTCGGTCCAGATCTGGTCCTGGATCTCGCGGATGACGTGCTGGGTCTGGTACGGCTCACCGGTGTAGTCGTACTCCCACGGGATGTCGAGGCCGGGCTCGTTGGCGAGGTCGGTGTAGCCGTTGGCGCCGGTGAACGAGGAGAGCACCGTGTTGAGATACGTGTTCATGGTGCCGTTGCCGCCCATGGCCGTGGCCAGGCCGTGCAGGTTGAACGGGACCATCAGCGTGTACTGCCAGCCGTCCTCCTCGACGAAGTTCGACGTCGAGGTCGGGTTGAAGCCGGAGGTCCAGGTGCCGCTGTAGTCGCGCGGCTGGACGAAGCCGCTGTTGTGGTCGTAGAGGTTCTGCCAGTCCTGGGCGCGATTGGCGAACGCGCTCTGGTCGGAGCCGTCGCCCAGATCCCCGGCGAAGGCCGAGATGGCGAAGTCGGCGGTGTCGTATTCGAGCGTCGTCGCGGCGGGGCCGTAGAAGTTGCAGCACCCGTAGCTGCCGTTGGTGGGCAGGTAGCCGAGTTGCTCGAGGTAGGCCAGGCCGGGACGGTTGTTGTTGGCCGTGGTGGCTTCCGCGATCATGTCGGTGAGCGCGGTGGAGGTATCGAAGTTCTGCGCGCCGAAGGCGTAGTACTCGGAGAGGATGGCGTCGGCCGGGTCTCCGACCATGACGTAGGTCTCGCCGTTGTCCTCGGACCACTTGGGGAACTGCCCGGTCTGCTTGTAGTCGTCGATCATGGACTGGGCGGTGTCGGACGCGGCCTGCGGATCGGTCAGCGCCTCCAACTGCGCTTGGGAGCGGTAGATGTCCCAGCCGGAGTAGTTGGCGTAGACGGCGGAGTGGCCGGAGTCGACGGTCTGGACGCTGCCGTTGAAGCCGGGGTACTGGCCGTCGACGTCGCTGATGATGTTCGGGTGCAGCGACGCGTGGTAGAGCGCGGTGTAGAAGACGGTCTGCTGGGCGCTGGTCCCGCCCGCGACCTGGACCTTCCCGAGCACGTTGTTCCAGGCCGTCTGCGCGGCGGATTCGGTGGAGGAGAAGTTCCAGTTCGGGTTCTCGGTGGTGCGGTTCTGCACGGCGTTGGCGATGGAGACGAAGGACACGCCGATCTTCGCGAGCACCGTCTGGCTCGAGGTGGTGTTGAAGGTGACGTATCCGTCGTTGGCCGCGGTGTTCGCGGTGACGGCCTTGGGCGTGGCGGTGGCCGTCTTCCCGTGCAGCACGGGGTGGTTCTTCGCCTCGGGCGTGGTCGAGGCCTTCGCCGCGGCGGTGGACGGGGTGGTGGCGGCCACGGCCTGGCTGCCGTTGGAGGCGAAGGACTGGTTGAAGACCATGTCGAAGTAGACGGTGTAGGTGTTGCCCGCACCGCAGAAGTTGCCGCTGGTGGCCTGCCCGCTCACCTCGGTGCTGCTGACGACGTTGAACTGGGTGTTGGAGTCGCCGTTCTGGCTGCCGTTCAGCTTGAAGATCAGATTGGCCTGGGTGGTGGACGGGAAGGTGAACGAGGCCATGCCGGAGCGGGGGGTGACGGTCAGCTGGGTGGTGACGCCGTTGGACAGCGCGACCGAGTAGTAGCCGGGCGAGGCGGTCTCGTTGGAGTGCGAGAACGCGTCGGTGGCGCTGGTGTTGATGCTGCCGACGGTCGGCAGGATCGGCACGTCGCCCTCTCCCCCGCAACCGGGTCCGGACAGGTGGGTGAGGCTGAAGCCGGTGATCGAGGAGTCGTTGTACTCGTAGCCGCCGCCGTCGGGCCGCGAGGGCGTGTCAGGGCTCCACTGCACCATGCCGTACGGGGTGTCGGCGCCGGGGAAGTCGTCGGCCGAGTTGGTGGTGCCGATGAAGGGGTTCACCAGCGATGCCGGGCTCGTCACGAGCGCGGCTTTGGCGGTGGCGGCGTAGGAGGCGGGAGCCCCCACCAGGGCGAGGGCGGTGACGGTCCCGGTCAGCGCCGCGGTGAGCCGGAGGCGGAACGCGGGCGGACGGGCGGGCAGGCCGCGCCCGGAGTGGGGAACGGAAGGCGTGCTGGGGCGAGCGAATCGTGCCATGGTGCGTCGTTCCTTCCTCGCCGCGCACACGGGTGGGTCCGGGGCGGCGGAAAACGGATGAGGAGGTACGCGCTGCACAGACGGCAAGCGATGACAACGTTGTCGCCGGATCGGGTCCGTGTCAAGACGGCTGAGCCGAAGTCAGGTTCCGGAACTTGGCGCGGCCGAGACGCGCGCCGCCGCGTGCGGAGGCGAACGCGCGCACAAAACGCCAGGAAGAAGGCAGATGTGAGCACTATGTGATCGGATTGACACGCTATGTGGCGGGAATGAATCGAGCGGAAAGCTGGGTCCGTGCCTTGAACGACTGGGGGGCCGCCACGATGGAGCTCAACGTCTCCTATCTCTTCCTGCGCCGCGCTATCGGCCTCATCGGGTCGCTGCTGCCGATCGCCGTCCCGCTCGGCTACGCGGTGAGCACCGGCAGGTGGGTGCTGCTGGCGTCCGTGAGCAGCTACTACTACTCGGACATGCGCAATGTGTTCGTCGGCAGCCTGTGTGCGGTGGGCGTGTTCCTGGTCTGCTACCGCTATCGACGGTGGGACGATCTGTTCGCCACGCTCGCCGGGGCATGCGCGATCGGGGTGGCGTTGTGCCCGACGCGGCCGGCGAACGCCTCGCGGCTGGCCACGACCGTGGGTGTGTTCCACGTCGTGTTCGCCGCGTTGTTCCTGGTGAGCATGGCTCTGATCTGCTGGTTCCTGTTCACGCTTTCGGACGTTCCGGTCGGGCAGCGCACGTCAGCGAAGAACGCGCGCAACCTGCTCTATCGCGTCTGCGCGGTGCTGATCCTGGTGTTCACGGCGTTGGCCGCGGCCAGTTCGCTCGCTTCGCAGTCGTTCGACGACAAGGTCCATCCGCTGTTCTGGTGCGAGGCGCTGGCCACGTTCTCGTTCGGGCTTGCCTGGTTCATCAAGGGCGAGACGCTGCTGCGGGATCAGCCCGCCGCGACCTCTTCGGCCCGAGGCGGCCTCGCTGCATCAGGCCTCGAAGTCGGCGACGCGCTCGAGTAGCGGCCGGTGTCGCGGACCGGGGATCGCCAGCGCCGCCTCGATGTCGGCGGTTGCCGCTTCGAGCATGCCGATCTCGGCGTAGGGGACGTAGCCGACCTGCTCGTTGACGCGGCGCATGCCCGCATTCTCGGACGCCGTGCTGGTCACGATGCAATCGAGATCCGGAACCTCGGCCGCCAGTCGGTTCAGCATCTCAGCCTTGACCGCCCGGCCGAGTCCACGACCCCGATGCGCTCGCACCACGGCGGTGTCACGCTGCCAGCACAGCGCCGGGCGTAGCGGGTCGACGAGCAACTCAGTGAACGCGGCCAGCACGCCGCTGTCCTCGTGTATTGCGACGACACAGTGGCTCTGATCCCCGCCGGCCGCGATCTCGGCCTCGACCCGGCGAACCCGTTCGACCGTCCACGCCGGGTGAGTGAGACTCGAATCGCCGAGAGGCGAGTCAGCGATGGCATTGCGGGCGGAGGCGAACGCAGCCACCAGAGCCTCCGGCGCCGCGGCGATCCAATACTCAAGTCGGTAGCCCGCAGGGACCGGCACCTGCCAGCGGGCAGGGTCGACCTCCTGGATGTGGAGCATCTGCCAGGAGAACACCTGCACAGTCCGAAAGCCGACGCGCTCGGCCCACAGCCCACCGTCGCTGCCGACCCGCACGGCATCGGCCGCAAGCGTCGCACAGCCATGCGCGCTCGCCGAAGCAACGAGCCGGCGGAGCAGAGCCGTCCCAACGCCGCGACGGCGCGAATCCGCCGCGACCTCGACACGCGGCACCGCCACGACCATGCCCTCATGCTCGACCACCGAGAGCGAGGCGGATCCGATCAGGCGCTCCCGCTCCCAGGCCGACCAGCCGAGCGCCGGGCCGGCCACAGGCGTGAGGCGACGGGCACTCGCCACATACTGCCCGTAGGAGTGGATGGGGAACCCGGGAAATACGGACCGTCGATCAGCGGCATACAGTTCGTAGCGCTGCCTCAGCTCGCTCGGGTCGGCATCGGCGCCCAAAAAAGGCCTGATTTCCATGATTCTCCCGAAAGGTCCGATACTGATGGTACCGGGTCCGGGAAACAGCCCTGCTTAGCTCCTGCTTACCTCCGCGCGAGGTACTGAAGCACGTCAGGGATGGTGGCGATCCGCTCCCCGACCCACCCCGCGACCTCCGGCCGCTGCGCATCGTACGTGTCGGCGAGGCTCGGGGTGACCAGCACCGGATGCATCCCCACCGCGGCCGCTCCGGCAAGCTCCCCATCACTGCCGTCACCGACGTAGAGCGTCCGGCCAGGGTCGACGCCGAGCCGCTGAACGACGAGCTCGTACACCTCCCGCGCCGGCTTGGCGGCCTTCGCCTCGCAGCTGTAGACGCACGCGTCGAAGCAATGCCCGAGCGGCATCTTCGGCAGAGCCTCCGGCACGTCCGGGGCGCAGTTCGTGAGTAGCCCGATCCGCAGCCCGCGAGCCCGCAGCTGCTCCAGCGTGTCCAGAACGCCCTCGAACGGCTCGAGGCTGGCCACAGTGAACCGGGCGTACTGCTTGGCGGCCTGGGCAAGCGTCTCCTCAACAGGCTCGCCACCCGCCCGCCGCACGATCCAGCCGAAGTTCTCCGCGATGGAGCCGAATTCGCCGACAGACCGGCGCGCAAACGACTCCACCCACAGCCGGTGGCATTCCTCGAACTCGATCCCGAGGATGCCCGCACACTCCCGCGTCACGAGGATGTGCTCCGACCTGCGGAACGGCCGCACCAGCGTGCCGAACAGGTCGAAGACCACAGCCTCAAAGCTCATCGACTCTCCCACGCCCCCATCGTGCCACCTGAATCGATCTTTCCGCACGGGCGCAACGGTTCCCGGGCATAAGCTCCCGACTCGCCGCCGCTCAAGCCATCGACGAGGGCTCGAGGTAGCACCTGCGGATACTGCCGCCGTGCGCGGCCACGTCGGTGCCGTACACGTGGATTGATATCGCGAGCTCGCTCCCGCAGTTGCGTACCCGGTGGATGTCTCCGGGCGGCGCGAGCGCGCTGACCGCGCCGACCGGGTGGAAGTTCGTGGCGACCGGCTTGAGGGTGGAGTTCTCGGGCTGGTAGCTGGTCTCCTGTTCGCAGCCGCGATACGTACCGGCGACACACCACGTGGTGTGGTCGTGGATCGGCGTCTGCTGGCCGGGCAGCCAGACCAGCGCCACCAACGAGAACCGCGCACTCGGCTCCACGTAGAGCACGTGCTGGCGGTAGTGCGCCGCATCCGGCTCCTGTTGTTCCGGAGTAAGCAGGTCCGGGTCATGCAGGAACTTCCGGAGCACGACGGCGATCCGTTCGGCGGTCAGCAGCTGCGGGTCGCCCGGCGACTCCTCGCCGACAGCGTGGGCGACGGCGTCGATGAGCTCGCCGGTACGCGGCAAGACGGCGATGGCGGAGATCATCCGCTTCCACCCCGATTCTTTCCTCGAGTTGCGCTACGGCCACTCTGGTACGGGGGGATTAAGCAGTACTGACGTGGATATGAGCGGTTCCTGTAAGCGGATCCGGCGCGCTCGGATGCGGCGGGAAACGGCCGGGACGGCTCGAATGCGGCGAGCCGGTCTGTAAGCCGGGTTCTGTACGCACCCTGCGTGCAGGGCGCGTGGCGACCATCCATCTAGGGCGCACGTCGCCGTGCGCCTCGAGCGGTCTACCCGCAGACTCGGGCGAGCAGCCCTCGGACATCTGCGCGGAACGGGCTCGCGCCCGGTCCTTCTCGACCTTGCTCCGGGTGGGGTTTACCGAGCCGCCCACGTCACCGTGGGCGCTGGTGCGCTCTTACCGCACCGTTTCACCCTTACCGGCTCGGGATCGCTCCCGCACCGGCGGTTTGTTTTCTGTGGCACTGTCCCGCGGGTCACCCCGGGTTGGCGTTACCAACCACCCTGCCCTGTGGAGCCCGGACTTTCCTCGAACCCGCCGGTCACCCGGCGTGCTCGCGGTCGCCCGACCGACTCGCCGCAGCGACCAGTGTAACGCTTGGGGGGCGCTGCAGGACCGAGGTGAAGAAGGGCAGGCCGTCGGTGGCCGGGCCCGGGTAGGGGCCGGTCAGCTCGTCGATCGCGTGCTCGGGGTGCGGCATCAGGCCCACCAC
>NZ_JAGSOG010000338.1 GCF_018139695.1 Actinospica durhamensis
TCAACGAGCGCATCGCCGCAGCCAGAGTCCCGATCGCCACATAAGCTCACAAGACCCCGGCCGACGACTTACCCTGCACAAAAACTCAGGACAACCCTCCAAGTTTCACAAACAAAGGTGCCCTAGTGGCCGGTGAGTATCTGACGGCCGGAGTCGACCATCTGCCCGGGCTCGCGCTGTGGCGCGACGCCGAGACGCCGAGACGCCGCAGAACTCGCTGTGCTTGGGCATCGCGCCGGATGGCTGGGCTGTGATTCACACCGATGAGGGGTTCGGTCAGCAGGTCACGCGCGGCTCGTGCGAGCCGGACGGGACACTCCGGGGCGCCTGCTTCGACGACATGCTGGAGGTTCCCGGTGTCTGCTTCATTGCGGAGGACCTGGCCGTCGCAGCGGTCGCCCATTGGATCGAGTCTGGCGAAGCACTACCACGTGCCGGATTCTCCTACGATCTGTATTGAGCGTGCCCACAGGCGCGATCGGCATCGGATAGGTTCCTCGCTCGTGACAGATGCAGATCCGCTGGTGCGGCCACTGGCCGAGATCGTGGTCGAGTTGGCTTGGATGTTGGAGTCCTCCATCGATGAGGACGGAGAGCCTCGGGGCGCGATCAAGACTCTGGATTGGGTCGCTGGTGTCTTCGACTGCTTGACGGCCGACCAGCGCCTTCGCCTGATCGAGGTCATTGCGGGGATTGCCGCAGAGGCCGAGCTTGGGCCGCGGCGGGAGTTCCTCGAGGCTTTTGCCTCTGATTTCGGCCTGGCCGAGGAGGACGACGAGTAGTAGGCGCCCACGACCAGCGACCCGTAACCGCGGGACCGCGAACTTCGCCATCCGGTCGCCGGCGTCGTCGAATGCGCCCTCACTTCGCCCGCGCTTCGCATCCACTTCGGACGCGCTTCGGACGCGCTTCGCCTGCGCCTCGATCGAGTGCGGCTGCTGCGAAAGGCAGGGTGCTGGGGCGATTGTCGTGCCACCATGGAGTTGGAGTCCTGAGCCGGGGCTCCAGGGGGTCGATCAGGCACCATCCAGCCTTCCCAAGCACCATCCAGCCTTCCGTCGAGTGGCAGGAGTCCCGGTGCTCAGACATCTTGGACGAACCGCACCGATCACCGGCGCGTTCTTCGCGGCCGTGATCTGCGTGGTGGCCGTCTTCCGGGCCGACTGGCCTTTCCTCGTCGGTCCGCTGGTCGGCTATCTCGCGGTGCTTGTCGGCATCGGCGCTTGGCACGAGCGGCTCGGCCGGAGGGCCGTGACCGCGCGGCACGCGCCGATCATGACGTCGGTGCGCTTCCGGCCGCCGGCCCAACTGCCCCCGCAGCCGCTGTTCGTGGGAAGGCGGGACGAACTCGACGCGGCGCTCGCGGCGCTGCGGAGCGAGCGCGGACGGGCTCGTGAGCAGGCGCGCGTCGTGCTGGTGACGGGGCAGCCGGGGATCGGCAAGACGGCGTTCGCGATCAAGCTGGCCCACGAGATCGCGCCGGATTACCCGGGGGGAAGCCTGTTCGCCCGCATCACCGACGAGTTGGGCCTGCCCGAGCCGGCCGCCGAAGGGCCCGCGCCGTATCTCCAGGCCTTCGTCTCCGCGCTCGCGTCGGCCTATGGCGCGACCGGCGACGCCGAGGGCTCGGTGACGCTGCGTACGCTGACCTCGGAACGCAGGATTCTGTTCGTCGTCGACGACGTCCAGGACGAGTCGGAGCTCACCCCGCTGCTGCACACGGGTCCCGGCTGCACGGTCATCGCGACGTCGCGACGGCCGCTGACCGGTCTGATTCGCACGCACGAGGTCCTTCTCGACCGCCTGCACATCACGGAGGCGGTGGATCTGCTGACTCTGCTCCTCGGCGAGGGCGGCGTCGACCGGGTCGCCGAGCGCGAGGGCGCGGCTCAACAGATCGTGCAGGCGGCCGGACTCTACCCTCTGGCCGTCCGCATGGCGGCCAACGCACTGTCCAACGCGCCCTACTGGTCCCTGTCCGTCGCCCTGGAGCGGCTGACCCAACTCCAGCGCGAGGAGGTGATCGAGCCCTTCGACGGGCTGGACGTGGCCTATGCGCTCCTGGCCGACGAGGAACGCACCGCCGTCGACGTGATCGGCGCCCTCGACGCGCGCATCCTGGCTCCATGGACCCTGCAGGCCCTGCTGGCAGCGGTCGGCACCACGGCCGACGACGAGCGCGTCCTACGCATCCTCGACGCGCTGGCGCGGGCGCGCTTTCTCGAGCTGTTCAGCACCGACGCCGCCAGCGTCCCGCTGTTCCGCGTGCACGACCAGGTCCTGAACTATGCCCGGCGGATGGCCGAGCGCCGCGGCGCGGACCACGTGGCGGCCTGCCGTCTCGCCGTGGACGAAGCCCGGGCGGCTCGCAGCGATTTCGCGCTCGAACACTCCGTCGCCCAGAGCGCACTGGACGCGATGGCCGCGGGCGAGCTCGACCGGGCGTTGCGGCTGGCCCGGGACAGCGTTTCGCTGGGACGGGAGAACCACGACACAGCCGTCGAAGCGAGCGGGCTGGTGGCCCTGGCTGAAATACAGACGGAACTCGGCGGCACCCGCCAGGCTGAGGAGCTGGTCGACGCGGCGCGAGAACTCACCTCCCGGCCCCCGTCCGCCCATACGCTGCGGTGCGCCGGCAAGATCGCCCGCAGACTCCGGACGCTCGACCGGGCTGCGGCGGTCCTCCAGGACGCCGTCGACGTCGCGGTCGCATCCGGCGACGAGGTCGAGTTCGTCTTCGCGCTACGCGAACTCGCGGTGGTCTTCGGCGAGGCGGGCCGCTCCGAAGAGGGCATCGCGGCGACGCAGCGTGCGGAGGCGACGGCGCGTGCGATGGACAGCAACGGCGCCCTGTGCGGAGTGCTGTGGGCACGCGGCCGGGTCCTGGTGCGTGCCGGCGAGAACCCCAAGGCCCTTGACACGCTCACTCAGGCCGATCAGGCCGCCCGGGAGTCCGGACGTCGGCTCTGGCAGGCCTGGATCGCCTACGAGATGGGCCGCGCATACCTCCAAGACAAGGACGCCACGGCTGCGGCGGCCAAGGCCACCAGCGCGTCTCGCCAGTTCACGGCCATGAAGCACGAGTACGGCGTCGCGTACTGCGAAGCGCTTCTCGGGGAGTCCCTACTGGCCGCCGGTGAGACTCTTGCCGATGCCGCGCGGGTGGTGAGTCGTGCGTTGAACACCTTCCAAAGGTGCGGGGATCCGTGGGTCGAAGCGGAGACCGCGTGTGTCCTGGCCTCCATCCGTTCGCGCGAGGGGCACCGGCGCGAGGCCGCCCGACTCCTCGGCCAGGCGGTCCGGATCTACGAACGGCTGGGGGATCACGATCGTCTGGCGGCGGCACGCCGGCAGGCCTCGGCGAACGTCTGGCGGCGGCGGGGCATCGGCGGGACGCGCCCGGCACAGCGGCGCGGGCAACGCCGGTTCGGCCGGTTCCGGTTTCCCCGGACCGGGCGCTAGGCGGTCTCGGCATGCGATGGATCCTGATGAGGATCGCCCGGCGATGGCGCTTCGTGGCGGTGGCGGTGACCTGTTTCGCCTTGGCGGCGGTGGCACCGCTCGGTGGTCTGTTCGCGACGTGGACGACCGCCAGAACGGCAGAGTTGTTGTTGACCCTGGCTGGAGGTGCCGTGGCCGCGGGCGCCACCGCGCTGGCGCCCGCCGGCGGGCGGCCGGACACGGCTCCCGCGCGACTTCCCGACTTCCCGGAGAACTTCGCCGGCCGGGAGCGGGAACTCGCGGACCTGCGCGAGCTGTATGACGAACAGTCGGAACAACGACGGCGCAGGTTCCGCCGCACCGCGGCGCCGCTGCCGAACGCGCGCGCCCGGACCGTGCTGATCCACGGGCAGCCCGGCGTCGGCAAGCGGGCCCTGGCGAGGGCCTTCGCCCGGAGCATCGAGGCCGAGCACCCCGACGGCGCGCTCTACTTCGATCTGGCCACCGCCAGCGTGCCCAAGGGCTCGGCCGAGATCCTCGGCGCCATGCTCATCGACCTCGGCGTCCACCCCGATGCGACGACCGACGCGCGGATCCGGCAGTTCCGCACCGCCACCTCACGCCGCAGGGTTCTGATCCTGCTGGAGAACGCGACGAGCCTGGACCAGGTGAAGAACCTCGTGCCGAACCACGCGGGCTGCACCGTGGTGATCACCAGTCGGCGTACCCTGGGCGGAAGCTTCGGGCCGCACTCGCTTCGGCTGGGTCTGCCGGACTCGAGCCGGGCCGCCCGGATGCTCTACGAGCACGCCTCGCTCCCGCCGAACACCGCGCCGCTGGAGATCGCCGAGGTCCTCGAGCTGTGCGGACGTCTGCCCTCCGCGCTCCAGGTCGGCGGGGAGATCATCGACGGCCGCGCGGCGGAGCTGGCCGACCTGCCGACCCGGCTCGCTCCCGAGCGCAGGCGGCTGCGCGCGTTGTGCGGCGTCGACGGCTCGGTGGAACGGGAGATCCGACAGGTCTACGACGAGCTCGGTGAACGGGAGCGCAGAGCCCTGCGCCATCTGAGCTTGATCGAGTCCAGCACGTTCCTGCCCTGGGTGCTCATGCCGCTGCTGAACCTCGGCTACGACGACGCGTACGCGGCGATGAAGAGGCTGGCGGAGGTCGAACTGGTCCAGCGCGTATCCGCCGACGAGGTGCTGGGGATCTCCCGGTACCGGCTGCACGCCCTGACCCGCAGTTTCGCCTACGCCGAACTCGACGAGAAGGAACCGCCGAAGAGGCAGTCCGCGGCACGGGGCCGCCTCGACTCCGCGTTCCTCGCGATGACGCACGCGATCATGGCCAGGCTCGACCCGAGCATGCCCGCCGCGGCCGGGCGGGTCGCGAGCGCCGGACTCGCGCTGATCCCTGATCAGGACCATGTGATCGCACGCCTCGCCGACAACCCCGACTACTGGGTGCGTGCCGAATACGGTCACCTGGTGGTCGGGGTCGACCTCGCCTATGAGCAGCGGAACTGGCCGTTGTGCTGGCGGATCGCCGCTCGACTCGGCGGCTGCGTGCCCCTCTACGTGCCCGTGTCGACCTGTCAGGACGCCTTCGTCAAGGCCCGCGAGTCCGCGCGGATCGACGGCAGCGAGTACGGCGAGATCCTCGTCTGTCTCGCGCACGCCTCCCTCCTCGTCGCGATCGAGGATTACGCGCAGGCGCTCCGACTGCTGCACGAGGTCGACGACCTGATCGGCGCCTACACCCCCGGGTCCGGGCACGAGCCGAGCCGGACGTCCCTGCGTGCGGCTCGGATGCGCACCGAGGGAGAGATGTGGCTGCAGGCGGCTTCGTATCGAGCCGCGGAGGACAAACTCGGCACGGCCCTGAAGGAACTCAGCACGTCCAAGGACGAGGTGGAACAGCAGCGCATCGGCGTGCTGGCCGCGGAAGCGGCGGCCGCGCTGTCCAAGGAGCAATGGCTGGCCGAGCCCGCGCGAACCGAGGGCAACCCGATGGACGACCGGGCGGCATTCCGGGCCCGCCTCGCCCGGGCGGAGTGGGCACGGCGTCAGATGAGATGGACGGACGCGGAGGTCGCGCTGGCCGCGGCCCGGGGATTCAACCACGGAGACGCCCGGCGCCGGGCGGCCGTCGAGTACCGCTTCGCCAAGCTCCGGCTCAGCCAGTGTCGATCGACCCGGAATCCGACCCTGCACGCCGAATACGGCGCGGACGCGCTGGTACACGCCGCGACCGCGTCCTTCCGCTTCAGCCGCATGGGAAACCGCGTGGGCTCGATCCGCGCCCGATGCATGGTGGTGCTCGCCCTCGTCGAACTCGGCGCGTTGGACGAGGCGACGCGCCAGAGCGCCCGAGCGAAGCAGGAGCTCGCACTTCTGCGCAAGAGCGCCGAAACCGACGAGATCCTCGTCCCCTTGCGCGCCCGGGTCGCCCGCGCCGAGGGCATTCTCGACCTCCGTCGCGGCGAACACGACAACGCGCAGGCCCGGCTGCAGGAGGCGATCGCGGACTTCCGCGGCGTCGGGGACTGGTGGTCGGCCGCGGAATGCGAACTCTGTCTCGGCCAGGTCCTGCAGAAGCTCGGCGAGACGACCACCGCGAACGCCAACCTCTGGCCGGCCTGCGACGCCTTCGAGAAGTGCGGCGACACGTTCAACGTCGCACGCGTCCGGCGCGCACTGGCGAACAGCTCCTCGGACGACCCGCGTCTGACGATCCGCCGCCTTCGCGTCCGCCCGCCCCGAAGTCCGGCCACGGGCAGCTCGTCCCCGACTCGAAAGACCCGGCCTCCCCGCCTCAACTGACCCCGCAGTGGCCGGCGTCGAGCAACTCAGACGCTAGCCGCGCCGGTGCTCCTCGATGCGGTGGGCCACGCCGTCGAGGAAGGTGCCGAGGACGAGCTCGAACACCTTGTCGTCGTCGCGGAACAGCTCGGTCAGCCTCGTCGAGCTCTGATGCACCAGCGGGAAGCGCTCGGCCGGGAGGAGGCCGTACTTCACCGCCCAGGCGGCGTCGTCCTTGGCCTGGGCAGCCGGGTCCAGCATCAGCCAGGTGGCGGCGACCTGGACGAACGCGAGGGTCAGGTCCAGCAGCATGCGGTAGCACTCGGCGGCGTCGATCACCGGCAGGCCGGCCGAGTGAAGCAGGCCGATGACACGCTCGACGCTCTCGGTCTCGCTCGGGCTCGCGGTGGTGCGCACGGCACACAGGGCGGCGAGGGCGGGGCGGGCGAGGTGGACGCGGCGGATCGACATCGCCATGGCCGTGAGCGATTCGCGCCACTCGTCACTCGTGTGGCCCTCGCGCGCCGCGAGTTCGACGGCCTCGTCGATCAGCACGTCGGTGAGCGCGAGTACGAGCTCGTCCTTGTCCCTGAAGTGCCGGTAGACGGCGGTCGGGTCGGCGCCGAGGCGGTGGCCGAGGCGGGCGAAGGTGAGTGAGCCGCCGCCTTCGGGCGAGCTCAGGTAGAGCGCGGCCTCGAGGATCGCCTCGCGGGTGAGGGTCGCGCGGCGGCGCGGAGCGGTCGCGCCGGCCCTGCGCGGGGCCGCTTTCACCCCCGCCACCTGCGCCGCGTCCGTCGCTCCGGCCGTGTTCGGCTCGCTCGATTTCTTCGCCGTTCCTCGCTCGTCCACGCGCCGATCTTAACTCATCGGCACTGTCAACGCTATTGACAACGCCACTGACATCGGCTGAGATGCTCCACACCGACCCCTGAGCCCCACGGCTCCGAACCCGAGGAGCGCGCCCGTGCCCACCGATCCCGCCGCGACCGCGGCCGCCGTCACCGACGACGCGGCCGACGACCGCGCGCCCGCCGACCTCGTCTTCACCGGCGGGCCCGTCTACACCGTGGACGCGGCGCGTTCCTGGGCCACGGCCGTCGCGGTACGCGGCGGGCGGATCGCCGCGGTGGGCGCCGAGCACGAGGTGGCCGCGCTGATCGGGCCGCGCACCGAGGTCGTGCCGCTGGCCGGGCGGCTGCTGCTGCCGGGCTTCCAGGACGCGCATGTGCACGCGGTGCTCGCCGGCACCGTGATGAGCGGCTGCGATCTGCATCAGCTGCCTGAGAACAGCGCGGAGGCCTACATCCAGGCCGTGGCCGCGTACGCCGCCGCGTATCCGGACCGGGAGTGGATCACCGGCGGCGGCTGGAGCATGGAGGCGTTCCCCGGCGGCAATCCGCACCGCGCGCTGCTCGACGCCGTGGTGCCGGACCGCCCGGTCGCCCTGCCCAACCGGGACGGGCACGGGCTGTGGGTCAACTCGCGGGCGCTGGAACTGGCCGGGATCACCGCGGCCACGCCCGATCCCGCCGACGGCCGGATCGAACGCGACCCCGACGGCTCGCCCACCGGCATGCTGCAGGAGGGCGCGGCCGACCTGGTCAACCGGGTCGTTCCGGCGCCGAGCCCGGAGGACTTCTACGCCGGACTGCTCGCGGCCCAGCGTCATCTGCACGCCTTCGGCATCACCGGCTGGCAGGACGCCGCGGTCGGCGTGGGCTTCGGGCCGGGCGACGTGTACGGGGCCTACCTCGCCGCCGCGAACCGCGGGACGCGCAGGACGTGACCTGGCGGCTCGGCGAGCGGGCCACCGGCGCGGACCTCGACGCCCGCACCCTCACGCTGGCCGGCGGCGAGACGTTGGAGTGGTCCGGGCTCGTCGTG
>NZ_JAGSOG010000339.1 GCF_018139695.1 Actinospica durhamensis
GTTCGGGGGTGACGGGGCTGGAGATCGGGGAGTCGGTGGCGGTCTACGGGCCGTGGGGCTGCGGGTTGTGCCTCAACTGTGCCCAGGGCAAGGAGAACTACTGCCTGGAGGCGCAGAAGCTGGGCATCTACCCGCCCGGGCTCGGGCAGCCGGGCGCGATCGCCGAGTATCTGCTGGTCGACGACAAGCGGCATCTGCTGCCGCTCGGGGACCTCGATCCGGTGACGACCGTGCCGCTCACGGACGCCGGGCTCACGCCGTACCACGCGATCAAGGGGTCGCTGCCGCGACTGGTGCCGGGCAGCACGGCCGTGGTGATCGGCACGGGCGGGCTCGGGCACGTCGCGATCCAGCTGCTGCGGGCGCTGAGCCCGGCGCGGGTGGTCGCGCTGGACGTGACGCAGGAGAAGCTGGCGCTCGCGGCCGAGGTCGGCGCGCACGAGACCCTGATCTCCGACACGGGCGCGGCGGACCAGGTGCGGGCGATGACGAACGGGCGCGGCGCGGACGCCGTGTTCGACTTCGTCGGCGCCGCGCCCACGGTCGCCACCGCCACCGCCTGCGCCGGGATGGAGTCCGACGTGGTGATCGTCGGCATCGGCGGCGGCACGGCGAAGGTCGGCTTCGGTGCCACTCCGTACGACTGCTCGGTGCGCTCCCCGTACTGGGGCAGTCGCAGTGAGCTGATCGAGGTGTTCGAGCTTGCCCGGGCGGGCGTGGTCAACGTGCACGTGGAGCGCTTCGGCATCGACGAAGCGCCCCAGGCCTACCGCCGCCTGCACGAGGGGACGATCAACGGGCGCGCGGTGATTCTGCCGAACGGGTGAGTGGGGCGACGGTGGCGTCGATCGGGCGCAGCTCCAGGGCGCCCGCGTCACGTGCGGGGCCCGGCGCGAGGGTGACGAGCGAGCGGTAGAGCGCGTCGAGCCGTTCGGCCTGCCCGGCCCAGCTCGAGGCGGGGCGCGGGTCGGACGGGCCGGAGTAGACGCCGCGGTAGCGCTCCGGCTCGGCCAGCACGCGCGTGACCGCGGCGGCCAGGTCCACCGCGTCGCCCGCCGCGAAGACCTCGCCGACGCCGAGGCGCCGGGTCTCGGCGGCCATCTCGCGCACGTCGCTGGTGACGATCGGCAGGCAGGCGTGCAGGTATTCGAAGTACTTGGTGATGAGTGAGAGCTCGTGGTTCGGCAGGTGCAGGATCGGCACGAGACCGATCGTCGCGGCGCTGATGTACGACACGACCTGGTCCACCGGCACGTAGGGCACGACGTGCAGCCGCCCGGCGACGCCGAGCCGCTCGGCGAGCTCCGTCAGGGCCGGAATATCAGGGTCGTCGGTCCGGGCGATCAGGGCGAGGTGCGCCTGCGGCAGGCAGACCAGCGCCTCCACGGCCGTGGACACGCCTCGGCGCGGGGACATGCCGCCGCTGTAGAGCAGCAGCGGGACGTCCTCGGCGGCCTCGGTTCCGGCCCCGGTGCCGACTTCGATTCCGCAGTCGGCGCGTAGGGAGCGGGGGGTGGTGGGGCCGTCGTCCATCCCGTCGCCCGCCGCGATCACCGGGGCGTTGAGGATGACGCCGGGGCGGTGGCTCAGGGCGTGGTCCTCGGCGAGGCGCTGGGCGATGCCCTCGGACACGGTCACCACGGCGTCGGCGCGGCCGATGTACTCGCTCTCGACGCCGACCAGCATGCGCCGCCGCATGCGCAGGCGTATGTCGGTGCGGCTCGGGACCTCGATGCCGCGCAGGTACTCGTGCGCGTCGTAGATCCAGCGCACCGGGTGGGCGTCGGTGGACAGGGCGGCGGCGAGGCGGGCGCCGATGCCGACCATGTGGAAGTCGTGGGCGTGGATCAGGTCCGGTTCCAGGTCCCGCACCACCGGCGCGAGGGCCAGGTCGAGGTCGGCGAACCAGGGGTTGAACCAGCGCCAGCCGCCGTGCCGGTCCAGGCCGCCGAGCACCGTGCCGAGCGCCTGGTGCGCGGCGCCGCCGAGCGGGCCGCGGGAGCAGCGGGCCAGCAGCGCGTCAAGGCCGGGGCGGGCGGCGAGGAAGCGGCGGGCGGCGGCCACGCCGCGCGAGCGGCGCCGGCGTCCGGCCGCGGCGTCGCGCCCGGCCAGCGCGGCCCGGGCCTCGCGGTAGGCCGGGCGCAGGGCGGCTGCGCGCCGTCCGCCGCGCAGCCGGGCGCCTTCGTACGCTGACACGGTCTTGGGCACCGGCACGAGCAGCACCTCGGCCGCGCCGAGCCGGTAGCGCTCGGGTTCGGCGCCGGGGGCGCGCCCGACCAGCGTCACCTCCCAGCCGGCCGCGGCCATCGACCAGGCGATCTTCTGCACCCGCGAGTCGCCCTTGACGCCGTTGGCCACGAGCATGACCACGCGTGGGCGGCGGGCCTCGGGGGCGCGCTGGGCCGGGACGGTCATCGCGTGGCCGCCAGAGCGTCGTACACCTTCACCAGTTCCTTCGCGTCCTGTTCCCAGTTGAGTTCGGCCCGGGCCCGGCGCGCCCGCGCGCACAGGCCGGAGTAGTCCGCGGCCACCGTCTCGAGCGCGGCGCGCAGTGACGCGGCGTCACCCGGCCGGTAGAGCGCGCCGATGCCGTACGCGGTGACCAGCCTGCGCAGCTCGGGCAGGTCGGCGGCCACGACCGGGACGCCCGCGCGCACGGCGTGGAAGACCTTGTTGGGCAGGGCGAGGCGGTGGTTCTCGCAGGTGTCGGTGAGGGTGACCATGGAGATGCCGACGCGGCGCAGCACCTCGTCCACCTCGTCCACCGGCCGGGCCGGCTCTATCCGGAAGTTGACGTCGAACCCGCGCAGCTTGGGCAGGTACTCGCGGTCGGCGTTGCCCATCAGCAGCGTCTCGAGTTGCAGGTCCGCGGCCGCGAGCAGCAGCGTCTCGATGTCGCGGGCCGCGCCGATGCGTCCGGCGTAGACGACTCCGCGCGGGCGCTCGGGCAGCTCGGCGATCTCGTCCGGCGCGCTGACCAGCGGGAAGGTGTTGCGCACGACGGCGACGGGGGTGGTGCGCCACTGGCCGAGCCGGGCCGCGATGCCGTCGCTGACGGTCAGCACCGCGTCGGCGCGGGCCACGAGCCGACGCTCCATCCGCTTCTCGCCGGCCCGTTCGAACGGGGTCGGGCGGCCGTGGCGCTCGCGGCCGGACCACCACTCGTGCGAGTCGTAGACCAGCTTGGCGCCGTCCCGGCCGGCGAGTTCAGCGGCCAGTCGCAGCACGTTGAAGTCGTGGGCGTGCACGACGTCGAAGTGCCGGTTGCCCACGGCCGTGCGGGCCTGCGTGTTCCAGGTGTGCCAGACGCGCTTGCGGTGCTGCGGCAGCAGGACCCAGCGGCCGACCGCGCGGACCCGGCCGAGCGGACCGCCGCGGCGGGGCGGCGTGGCGGCGCCGCCGCCGGGCTTGAAGCCGGTGCCGCCGGAGACCGACTGCACGCTCACCCCGTCCGGCGCGTTCCAGCCGGCCGGTATGTCGCGGCCGACGATGTGCACCGCGTGGCCGCGGTCGGCCAGGGCGGTGGCCTCGCGCAGCACTCTGGCGTCGTGCGCCACGTTCGAGATGACCAGCATGAGCACGTCCATCAGTGCGCGCCCTCTCCCAGGGTTGCGGCGGTGAGCGGTTTCGAAGAAGGCGGTGATGCGGGGAGCTCGGCGGGTTCCGGCACCGGATCGGCGCCGGCGGACGGGCGGGTGCGGGTGCGGTCGAACAGCGGCGGCAGACCGAGGGCGAGCAGCAGCCAGACCGCCACCATCAGCCGATCGGCCTGCGAGGCCACCGGGTGCGCGACGACCGCGCCGAGGCCGGTGGCCGCGACCGCGACCACCAGGGCGCCGTAGACCGCCTCGCGCCGCACCACCACCACCGCGAGCAGGACCGCTCCGACGGCCACGAGCAGCGCGGTGGGCTCGTAGACCGGGTAGTAGACCCAGAGGTGCACGTCCGACTTGATCAGCCGCAGCACCGGGTCGCTCACGTCCGGGCGGGCGAAGTGCTTGGTGAAGGTGTCCTGCATCGACTCGGTCAGGCCGGGCCAGCCGAGCAGCGTACTGAGCAGCTCGGTCAGCACGAACCCGGCGCCCGCGGCGATCGCGAGCAGCCTGATCCCCGCGCTCCGCCCGTCGCGCGCCCGCCACCAGTACAGCAGCGCGCCCACCGCGAGCAGCAGGGCCGCGAGCTGTTCGCTGGAGTAGCGCACCACGAAGCCGGTGGCCAGGCCGACCGCGAGCACGGCGGCGCCCGCGCGAATCCGGCCCCTGACCATCCACACGGCGCCGAGCAGCATGAGCAGGATGGTGGCCAGCGAGGGGCCGTCCGTCAGCATCCTGCTGCCCCAGTAGCCGGTGGGCGCTGCCAGGTAGAGCCCCTGCCCGGCCACCGCCGCCCACCAGCCGCAGCCGACCGTGCGCAGCAAGGCGAGCACCAGCAGGCTCGCGAACAGCGTGCACAGCAGCGCCGCCGCCCACAGGCCGAAGCGCAGCCCGAAGGCGTCGGCCAGCGGCGCGGCGAGCAGCGGGTAGCCGGGGCGGGAGGTGAAGATGGCGAGATAGCGCGGGGAGCTCGGGCTCAGGCCGTCGCGGTAGGTGTACATGCACGCGTCGAAGGCGGAGGCGTAGTCCGCGGTGCCGGCCCCGGCGCCGGTGTCGAGCGCGGCGATGGCGGACGCGTCGTTGCCGCTGTCCTGGCAGTACATCACGGTCGCGTCGTGCACGGCGTCGCGCCGGCTCTCGCCCAGTATCCGCAGCGTCTGCTTCGCGTACTGGTACGTGTCGTTGGACGGCACGTCCTGGCGATAGTCCAGCGCCTGCAGAGCCGTGAAGATCTCGGCGATGAGCAGTACGCAGGCGAAGACGCGTCGAGGCAGGTCCCTGGTGGCCACCTGCGGAAGGTAGCGGGCGGCGGCCAACCGCTGGTGTTCAGAAGATGTCCGGCCGGTAACCGGGAGGCATGCTGCCGTTCTCCCGGGTCACGTAGCCTGCGGAACCATGTCGCTGAACCCGTCCGCGGTGAACGCGCCGCGCTTCGGCCGGGCCCTGCTCGCGCTGACCGCCGCGGCCACGATCGCCGCCTCGCCCTTCGCCGCCGACACGCTCGGACCCGCCGGTTCGCGCGGCAGCGGCCACGCGGTCGCCGCGTACGGCCTGGCGATGCTCTCGCACGACGTCGGACACAACGACTGGGCGTTTCAGGGCACCACGGCCGACGGGCTGGGGTGGGCGGTGACGTATCTCGCGGTGGGGTTGTTCTGCTCGGCGGTCGCGGTGTGGCTGCGGCGGCGCGGCGGCGGGTACCTCGGGCGCGTGCTCACCGCGGCGTGGGGCACGCTGCTGCTCTGCGCGGGTCTGAGCGTCGGCGCGGTGTGGTTCGCGGAGGGTGACTCGACCTTCCTGGCGCCGCTCGCGCTGCACGTGGCCGACCTGTGCAGCCCGTGGTGGGCGTGCGTCGCGACGACGGGGGTGGTCGCGTGGTCCGAGCGCAACGCGGCGGCCGCGCGCGGCGTGCTGGCGTACGCGGTGGTACTGGCGGTGTTGCTGCTCGTGCCGCTGCCGGGGCCGGATGCCGTCAAGGCCCTGGTGCTCGCCGCGTCGGCCGCCGGGCCCGCGCTGGTGACGCCGCGTCAGTGGGCCGGCCAGACCGAGCGCGTCAGGCCCGCAACCGGTTGAGCAGGTTCGTCGTGGCCTGCTGGATGCGCGCGTCGACGTAGTCGGGGTGGTTCAGCCCGAGCGACCAGTTGAACGTGGCGGCGTCGAACACGATCGCGCCCTGTGCGGTCTCGTACAGGCTGGTGTTCTGGTAGATCGGGCCGCTGGCCTGGCCCTCGGCGTGGTACGGCGAGGCGGACAGCAGCGTGTGCCGGCTGGCGGCGGGCCGCGGCGACCCGGCGTAGAAGCCGTCGGCCTCCCCGCCGACGATCCCGGGGATCTGCTCGCCCTCGCGCACGCCGGTCCCGGCCCAGAGCCAGTGGTCGGCGGCGGTGACGACCAGCGCCGTGTCCGCGCGCGGGATCCCGTTGTACTGCACGCCCAGCAGCTTCTGCTCGGACTGGTCGCCGCCGGCCTTGACGTCGCGCCACATGCAGGTGGGGCCGCTGGCGTCGGGGGACGGATCGTGATCGGTCTTGTAGCAGGTCATCGCCGGGATGTCGGTGCCGTTCGGGTCCGGCTCCCAGCGCACGTGCCAGTACACGTTGTTCGCCCCCATATAGGCCAGATGGGTGCCCCGCGCCATCGCCGCGTCGACGGTGTCGCGCATCTGGCGGGACCAGTACTCGTCGTGCCCGGAGAAGATCAGCGCGCGGTAGCGCGTCGGGTCGACCCGGCCGAGCTGCAGGTCGACGCTGGTGGAGTAGCTCAGGTCGTAGCCGCTGCGCTCGGCCCACTGGAGGAACGCGTAGTCCAGGTCGATGCGCTGCGGCAGCCCGACGCCCGAGTACGGCCGGGCGTAGTTCACCGTCCGGGCGCGGTCGCCGTAGCCGATCGGGAAGCCGTGTACGTCGAACCGCTTGTCGCCGCCCTCGACCTCGGCCGGGCTCGGGGCGCCGTGCTTGCCGTAGCCGTAGTACAGGCTCTTGCCGATCCTCCCGTCTAGCGGCCACTGGTTGTAGGCCTGGTAGGTCGAGTACGGCTGCACGAGCAGGAAGTCGGCGCGGCGGGCGTCTTCGCGTACGACGAAGGGGGTCAGCGAACGTTGGCCGTCCTCGGTCGTGAACGTGGCCAGATACGCTCCGGAGACCCAGTCCGGCGGCACCTCCAGGGTCCACGAGGGCGCCCAGGCGCAGCTGACCATGCCGGTGTCGGGGTCGGTGGACGGGGCGGCCTGGCGCACGCCGGTCAGGCCGGGGCTGGTGGCCATCCGCCGGGCGCCTGAGCCGCCGTAGTCGCCGAGCCGGTAGACCTCCACCCGGAAGGAGGCCACGTCGGTGGAGACGTGGAAGTCGAGCGACTCGCCGACCTCGACGCTCGGGCGCGCGGCGTATCCGGCGATCCGGCCGGTCAGGTCGTCGGCGCCGACCGTGCCGCCGGCCCCGATCTGCCAGTCCGCCGAGCCGGGGAGCCGGTTCTGCGCGCGGGTCGGGTTGTCCGGCCCCGCGGCCCGGTAGCCGGCCGGCGCGGGCCCCGCGGCCAGGGCGTGCGCGGCGGCACCGGTGGCGGCGGCGACCGCTCCCGCGCCGAGGACGGACAGGACGGAGCGGCGGGAGATCTCTGGCACAGCCGAGCAATGTATGACCTCTGAGCGTCGCTCCGGTGAACGCGGCGCGAAGCGCGCGGGGGGCGGAATCTGAAGTCATCATGAAGACTCCACCGGTGCCCGCGGACTCGACACCCGGCGGACGCCGCCGGTCCACCGGGACGTCGCCCACTGGGTGCCGTGGCCCGGTAGGACGGGCCGGTGAACGCGATCGCCGTCAAGCGAGGCCGTGCCCTGGCCAGGGAGCATGCGCCGGAAGTCCTGGTCTACTGCGCGGTGCGCGCCGTCGGGTTGATCGTGTTGGCCGCGATGGCCCCACGCCTCGGCCGGGTCCCGTCGCTGCTGACCAAGTGGGACGGCCAGTGGTACCTGGACGTGGCCAGGCACGGGTACGACACGGCCCTGACCTATCGGCCGGGCGGCGGCCTGGTCAACACGAACATCGTCTTCTTCCCGCTCTACCCGCTGCTGATCGCCGGGCTCGGCCTCGCCCTCGGCGTGGTCGCGGCCGCGCTGCTGATCAGCCTGCTGTCCGGGATCGCGGCCGCGATCGCCCTGCGCGCGATCGGCGAGGAGCTCTACGACCGGCGGACCGGGCTGCTGCTCGCGGCGCTGTGGGCCGCGGTGCCCACGGCCGTGGTCGAGTCGATGGCCTACACCGAGTCGCTCTACACGGCGCTGGCCGCGTTCACCGTGCTCTTCCTCATCCGCGGGCGCTGGCTCGCGGCCGGGGTGGCGGCGCTGGCGGCCGGGCTGACGCACCCGACCGGCGTGGCGGCGGCCGCGGCGGTCGGCGTCTGCGCGCTGGCGACCGTGACGCGGCGGCCGAGCGGG